>MHZX01000104.1:0-33194 GCA_001828935.1 Rhodocyclales bacterium RIFCSPLOWO2_02_FULL_63_24 | reverse complement strand
GAGGGAGCGCTGACCGTTGCCGGGGCCGGCGGCGCGATTTCGGTGGCCGTTGCGCCGCCGCTCTGGCAATGGGCGGTGCATGCCCTGTTGCTGGTCGCCACCGTCAGCTTCGTCGGCTTTTCGATTCGCGCCTACGACGACCGGCTCGGGCAGATTCGCGCGCTGGGCAGGGAACTGGGGGACAAGGTCCGCAGCATCGAGGCGCGGGAAAAAGAACTGGAGCAGCAGACCCTGCACTACCGCACCCTGCTCGACGCCCAGTCCTCCGCCGGACTGGGACTGTTCATCATCACCGACGGCCGCATCACCTACGCCAACGAGGCCGTCTGCCGGATGCTCGGCTATTCCCGCGAGGACATGCTGGCACTGCCGAGCTACACGCGCCTCCTGCATGCGGACGACTTCCAGCGCGTCAAGCTCAACCACGAACGAAGGGTGCGCGGCGAAAGCTTCGAAAACCGCTACGACATTGTCGTGCAGACCAAATCCGGCGAGCGGCGCGAAGCCGAGATCACCGTCGCCGTGATACCCGAATCGGCGCCGCCTGCCGTGCTGATCATCCTGGCCGACATCACCGAACGCAAGCAGGTCGCGCGCGAGCTGGCGCATTCGCGCGAAATGTTTTCCCACGTATTCCAGAGCAACCCGACGGCCGTCGCCGTCAGCCGCCTCGACGACGGCCGCTATCTGGACATCAATGCCAGCCATAGCCGGCTGTTCGGCTGGAGCCGGGAGGACGCGATCGGACACAACGCGGTCGAACTCGGCATCTGGCGCAGCGCGGCCGAACGCGAGCGGTGGGCCGCGGAACTGCGCACGACCGGCCACCTGAACGACTACCAGGCCGAGTTGTGCAATCGCGAAGGCAAGTCGCTCAGCGCCGCCGTCACCGCCGAGATTTTTTCCTTGGCAGGCGAACCGGTGGTGCTCTCCTTCGTCAGCGACTACACCGATCTGCGGCAGGCCGAAGCCAATCTGCGCCAGAGCGAAGAGCGCTTCGGCCGGGTGTTCCAGGCCAGCCCCGTGGCCACCATCATCAGCCGCATCGAGGATGGCGCCTACCTCGACGTCAACGACGCATTCACGCGACTGTTCGGCTGGGAGCGCGACGAAGTGCTGACCACCAGCGCGCTGAAAATCGGCATCTGGCCCGACCCGCAGGCGCGCGCGCAATGGATCGCCACCTTGCGCGGCGAAGGTTCGGTGCGCGACTTCGAGACCGATCTGCGTACGCGGCACGGCGACATTCGCCATTGCGTCGTCGCCGCGGAATTCGTCGATTTCGGCGACGAACCCTGCGTGCTGTCGCTGATCCACGACGTCACCGACCGTCGGCGCGCCGAAGAGGAAGTGCGCCAGCTCAACAGCCAGCTCGAGGAGCGGGTGCTGCAGCGAACCATGGAACTGACCGAAGTCAATCAGGAGCTGGAATCGTTTGCCTACTCTGTCTCCCACGACCTGCGCGCGCCGCTGCGCGGCATCGACGGATTCTCGCGCCTGCTGCAGGAGGAGTACGCGCCACAGCTCGACGACCAGGGGCGCGAGTACATCGCGCGCGTGCGGCGCGCCGCGCAACGCATGGGCATCCTGATCGACGACCTGCTGGAACTCTCGCGCATGACGCGACAGGAGATGACCCGGCAGCCCGTCAATCTCTCGGCGATCAGCGCCGAAGTAATCGCCAACTTGCGCCTCGAACAGCCGGAACGGGACGTGACGGTATCGATCGAGCCAGACTGCCGCACCCAGGGCGACCCGCAATTGTTGCGCGTGTTGCTGGAGAATCTGCTCGGCAACGCCTGGAAATACACCCGCAACAAGCCGGACGCCGAAATCGGGTTCGGCGTCGAACACAAGCCGATGGGCGACGTCTTCTACGTCCGCGACAATGGCGTGGGCTTCGACATGGCCTATGCGAACAAGCTTTTTTCGCCGTTTCAGCGCCTGCATAACGCCACCGAGTTCGAAGGGTCCGGCATCGGGCTGGCCTCGGCCTGGCGCGTGGTACGTCGCCACGGCGGGCAGATCCGGGCCGAAGCCCAACCCGGGCTGGGCACCACTTTCCGCTTTACCCTTGCCACCGCTTTGCCCGATAAGAACCCGGCTGGCAGTAAGCGCTGACCCTCGTGCTTATCGCGGCGACGGTCCCGCGCACGGATCGGTATTGCATCGCAACAAAAACACTTGTTTTTAGAGTGTATTCCCCATATCTAGGCTGTAGAATTCGCATTGCTGCGATGCAACACATTGTATGCAAGACGAACGGTCCCACTCACAAGGCGGGATTGTCCGAGCAAATAGGAGAAAAGCATGAGCACCACCCCCAAGACACCCAAGCTACTGCCCTGGCTGGCAAAAAAGGCGGGCATTTCCGAGCGGAGGGCCAGCACCTTGTGGCTCGAGTCCGAGCGCTGGGCTGCGCGCCGGGCGAGTTCCGGCTCCTCGGATTACTACAAGCTGGCCGTGGATCGCCTGCTGGAACTGGCCGCCGCCGAATCCTTGCGCGAAGACGCGGCCTCTTTCGGCTGGCGGCCGTGGGCGCGGGCGCAGGCCCGGCTCTGGGCCGTATCGCTGCAGGCGGCGCAGGAAGGCTCGGCCCTCGTGGCGCGCGGCTGGCGGCTGATCGGCGCTAACGCGCCACGCTGGATTTGAGGCCGGTAACTGCGGTCAGGCGGGCGGCCGCGACCTCGGCCTCCGCGGCGCTGGCGTAACCGCTGAGCAGGAGGTCGTAGCGCAGGCCTTCGTCCGCCACGTCGCGCGGCCGGATGCGCGCAGCAAACCCGGCCTCGCGTATCCGGTCGTACAGTTCCAGCGCGGCTTCTTCACTGGCCGCCGAGCCGGCAAGCACGCGCCACGGCCCCTTGGCCCGCGCCGCGCCGTCGCCGGCGAGAATTTCGGTCTGCCGCGCCAGTTGCTTGAACACCTCGGGGTCGAGTTGCTTGACCGCCGCCGCCTGGCCGCGCGGCGCATCGAAATAGGTCAGCGGCTGGCCCATTTCGGTGACTTGGCCGGCGCGCGTGATTTCGATGCGGCCTTCGAGCAGGGCCACCAGATCGCCATTGCTGTCCGTCCTGCCCCACAGGTCGGTGCCGCGGATGCCGATGGTGGCCGTGCCGACCCGGATCGCGACATCGCGCGGCAGCGCCTTCTTCAACTTGTCGGTGGTGAAACGGAAGGCTCCCGCCAAGACGTCGAGGGCGCCGCGAAAGGACTTCTCCGGCCGCAGGCTGCGCGAATGGAAGCTGAACCGGGCGCCCTCGCCGAGCTTGACCCGGCTGCCCTCGGCCAGCATCAGGTAGGCGCGCGCGCCCGGACCGGTGCGCAATACGTCGCCGCTCTTCAATTCCATGCCCGCCGCCAGCGGCGTGGTGAGGCCGTCGCGGTCCCTCCAGGCGGGCGCTTGCACGGCTTCCACGGTAGCCGCCGCCGCGGCCAAAACCCTAGGTGTCGACAGCAGCGCGGCGAGGGTGGCCAGCGCAACGAAGAGCGAGGTCGAGGGCCGCATGCGAATCCTTTCGATCAGATGAGGCGGGTATAATTCCGCCCTTTGCCAGTACTCGGAACAGACGCCCCGGCCATGCAGGAAAAATATCTTCCGACCGAAATCGAGCAGGCCGCGCAGGCCCATTGGAACACCACGCGGACTTTCCGTGCCGTCGAAAACAGCGAGCGGCCGAAATACTACTGCCTGTCGATGTTCCCCTATCCATCCGGCAAGCTGCACATGGGGCATGTGCGCAACTATACCATCGGCGATGTGCTCTCCCGCTACCACCGGATGAAGGGCTACAACGTGCTGCAGCCGATGGGCTGGGATGCTTTCGGCCTGCCGGCGGAGAACGCCGCGATGCAGAACAAGGTGCCGCCGGCGCAGTGGACCTGGGACAACATCGCCTACATGAAGAAGCAGCTCCAAAGCTTGGGTTTCGCCCTCGACTGGGAGCGCGAGCTGGCGACCTGCTCGCCCGAGTACTACAAGTGGAACCAGTGGCTGTTCCTGCGCATGCTGGACAAGGGCATCGCCTACAAGAAAACGCAAACGGTGAACTGGGACCCGGTGGACCAGACCGTGCTCGCCAACGAACAGGTCATCGAAGGCCGCGGCTGGCGCACCGGCGCGGTGGTCGAGAAGCGCGAGATTCCCGGCTACTACCTGGCCATCACCAAATATGCCGACAAACTTCTGGCGGCGCTCGACACGCTGCCCGGCTGGCCCGAGCGGGTCAAGACCATGCAGGCCAACTGGATCGGCAAGAGCACCGGCGTGCGCTTCGCCTTTCCCTACGAGCTGGACGGCAAGCAAGAGAAATTATGGGTGTTTACCACCCGCGCCGACACCATCATGGGCGTCACCTTCTGCGCCGTCGCCGCCGAGCATCCGCTGGCGACCCACGCCGCGCAGAACAACCCCAAGCTCGCTGCCTTCATCGACGAATGCCGCCACGGCTCGGTCATGGAAGCCGACATGGCGACCATGGAAAAGAAGGGCATGCCGACCGGCATCTTCGTCGACCACCCGCTGACCGGCGCCAAGGTCGAGGTCTGGGTCGGCAACTACGTGCTGATGAGCTACGGCGAAGGCGCGGTGATGGCGGTGCCCGCGCATGACGAGCGCGATTTCGAGTTCGCAAAAAAGTACGGACTGGCGATCAAGCAGGTCATCGCAGTCGAGGGCGAAGCATTCTCGCTCGACGGCTGGCAGGAGTGGTACGCCGACAAGCAGCGCGGCCGCTGCGTGAATTCCGGCAAGTACGACGGGCTGGGCCTCGACGCCGCCGTCGCTTCCATCGCCGCCGACCTGAAGGCCAAGGGCCTCGGCGACACCCAGGTGCAGTACCGCCTGCGCGACTGGGGCGTTTCGCGCCAGCGCTACTGGGGCTGCCCGATTCCGCTGATCCACTGCGATGGGGATGGCGTTACCGCGGGCTGCGGCACTGTGCCGGTGCCCGACGACCAGTTGCCGGTCAAGCTGCCCGAGGACTGCGTGCCCGACGGCTCCGGCAATCCGCTGGCGAAGCGCGCCGATTTCGTGAACTGCACCTGCCCCAAATGCGGCAAGCCTGCCAAGCGCGAAACCGACACCATGGATACCTTCGTCGATTCGTCCTGGTACTACGCGCGCTACTGCGCGCCGGACGCGCAGACCATGGTCGACCAGCGCACCAACTACTGGATGCCGGTGGACCAGTACATCGGCGGCATCGAACACGCGATCCTGCACCTGCTCTACTCGCGCTTCTGGACCAAGGTCATGCGCGACATTACGGTGGATGGAAAGCCGCTGGTCAGCTACGACGAACCCTTCGCCAACCTGCTGACCCAGGGCATGGTGCTCAACCACATCTTCTCGCGCCGCGGCGAGAAGGGCGGCATCGAGTATTTCGCGCCCGAGGAAGTCGATCCCAAGCGCGACGAAGACGGCCATGTCGTCGGCGCCACGTCGAAGGCCGACGGCCAGCCGGTCGATTACGGCGGTGTCGGCACCATGTCGAAATCCAAGCGCAACGGCGTCGATCCGCAGGCGCTGATCGAGGAGTTCGGCGCCGACACCGCGCGCTTCTTCATGATGTTCGCCTCCCCCCCGGAGCAGACCCTGGAATGGTCGGATTCGGGCGTCGAGGGTGCCTACCGCTTCCTGCGCCGGGTCTGGGCCTTTGGCCACGGCGCGCATGGCGCGGTCAGGCTGCAGGCCGCCATGCCGGACAAGCTGCCCGCGCCGCTCGCCGCCGTGCGCCGCGAAATCCACCTGCTGCTCAAGCAAGCCAATTACGACCTCTCCAAGTTCCAGTTCAACACCGTCGCCTCGGCGGCGATGAAAATGCTCAACAGCCTGGAGAAGGCTCCCAATGACACAAATGCGGGAAACGGCCGCGACGCCGTGGTCGCCGAATGCTTCGGCATCCTGCTGCGCATGCTGTCGCCGATCACGCCGCACATCTGCCACGCCTTGTGGATCGAACTCGGCTACGGCGCCGATATCCTCGCCGCGCCCTGGCCGGAACCGCTGGCGGAAGCGCTGGTGCAGGACGAGGAAGAACTGGTGCTGCAGGTCAATGGCAAGCATCGCGGCAACATCCGGGTGAAAGTCGGCGCTGAAAGGACGGCGATCGAAGCCGTGGCGCTGGCATCGGAAGCCGCGCAGAAATTCATGGGAGGCAAGGCGGCGAAGAAAGTCGTCGTCGTCCCCGGCCGCCTGGTCAATATTGTCGTCTAACGCGCCGAGGAGCCCGAGATGCGCGCCGCCAAACTATCCGTTACCCTGCTGCTGCTGGGCCTGCTGGCCGCCTGCGGCTTCAAGCTGCGCGGCAGTGCGGAACTGCCGGGCTACAAATTGCCGTTCGCGACCATCGCCCTTGCGCTGGAACCGACTTCGGAGTTCTATGCCCTGCTCAAGCGCAATATCGAAGCATCGTCGCCGGGCACCCGCGTCGTCGCCGATGCCAGCGAGGCCGAGGCGGTTCTCACGGTAGTCGGCGACACCAGCCAGAAGACCATTCTCTCGCTCAACGCGGCCGGCCGCGCGCGCGAATACCAGCTGGTGCGAACCTTCACGTTCAAGGTGCATGCCAACGTCGGCGCGACCACGTCCGCGCCGCCCGTCAAATACACGGATGCGCCCGCCGTCGCCGGTCCCGTCGAATACATCGCGCCGAGCAGCATCACGCTGCGCCGCGACATCACCTTCAGCGACGATCTGGTGCTCTCCAAGGAATCCGAGGAAGCGCTGCTCTGGCGCGACATGCAGGGCGACCTGGTGCAACAGTTGATGCGGCGGCTGGCGGCGGCGAAACTGAAGCCGGTGAAGGCCGACGGGGAGTAGGCCGCATGCAGTTGCGGCCCGAACAACTCGCGGCGCACCTCGACAAACCGCTGGCGCCGCTCTACCTGCTGCACGGCGACGAACCGCTGCTGGTGATCGAGGCCGCCGACGCGATCCGCGCCGCCGCCCGCAAGCAGGGCTTCGAGGAACGCGAAGTCATCATCGTCGGCACCAGCTTCAAGTGGGACGAACTGTTCCTCGCCGCCGGCAACATGTCGCTGTTCGGCGGCAGCAAGCTGGTCGATCTGCGCATTCCCTCCGGCAAGCCGGGGCGCGAAGGCAGCGAGGCGCTGCAACGCTACATCGGCACGCTGGGTCCCGGCATCGTCACCCTGATCACCCTGCCCGAACTCGACTGGCAGGCGAAGAAGGCGGCCTGGGTCACCGCCTTGTCCAACGCCGGGGTCAGCATCGAATGCAACGCGCCGCCGCCGGCGCGCCTGCCGCAATGGATCGCCGAGCGCATGGCGCGCCAGCAGCAATCCGCACCGCGCGCCGCACTGGAATTCATCGCCGCCCATGTCGAAGGCAACCTGCTCGCAGCGCACCAGGAAATCCAGAAACTCGGCCTGCTCTACCCGCCCGGCGAAGTGGCGCTGGCGCAGATCGAAGCCGCCGTGATGAACGTCGCCCGCTACGATGTCTCTGACCTGCGCGACGCCCTCAAGGCGCGCGACACGGTGCGCGCCGCGCGCACCCTGGAAGGGCTCAAGGCCGAGGACGCCGCGCCGCCCCTGGTGCTCTGGGCGCTGGCCACCGAAGCCCGCGCGAGCGCATCGAATTTCAAGGTCGCCGCGCTCTTGCATGCGGCGAAGATTGATCGCATGATCAAAGGCCTGGCGCGCGGCGACATCTGGAACGAGTTTCTGCAACTGGCGCTGCGCCTGACTCAGCCAAGGACACGCTAGCGCTCCGGGACACCAAGCAGAGTTTGCCTACCCACGTCCGGGTGGATACCCGCCCCTAGGGACATAAAGCGGAATCTCAAGCAGGCAATGTATGGCCCCGAACCGGAGATCGGGTTCGCGCGCGACCGTCAAGCCGGGTATGCACAAAAAAATTGACGCCCCATATTAGTGTGCATACAATAATTCGCATGCAGATCAGCTTCGACCCTGCCAAAAACGCCCGCAACATTGGGTTGCGCGGCTTGAGTTTCGAGCGGGTGGTGGAGTTTGATTTTCAGACGGCGGTGTTCACGATGGATGACCGGCGCGACTACGGCGAGATTCGTCATCGTGCGCTGGGCGTGCTGGATGGCCGCCTGCATGCGCTGGTATTCGCGGAAACCGCCGTGGGTATCCGCGTCATCAGTTTCCGCAAAGCGAACAAACGCGAGGTGCGATGTTATGAAAAAGCAACCCAACCCTGAATTGATCGACGACGAGAATCCCGAATGGACGGAAAAGGATTTCAAGCGTGCCGTGCCATTTTCCGGTCTGTCGGAAACATTGCAGGCCAAGCTGCGCGGTCGCCCCAAGGCGACGGTGACCAAGGAACGGATCACTATCCGCCTGTCGCCGGAAGTCGTCGAGCGCTTCCGCGCAAGCGGCGACGGCTGGCAAACTCGTGTGGACGCCGCCCTGAAGGACTGGCTCAAAACGCATTCGCCTGCATAGCTCGTCCCAAGCATCGACGGCAGGGAATCGGCTTCATCATTGCATCGCGCACACGACGATCTGCTTGCAATCTGGCACACGCAACTTAGGACACGGTAATGGACATTAAAGAATACATGCAGCAGGTCGGGCAAGCCGCCCGCGCGGCCTCGCGCGCCACGGCGAGGGCCTCGACGGCGGCCAAGAACACGGCGCTGCTGGCCATGGCGCAAGCCATCCGCCAGCGTCGTGCGGAACTGCTCGCGGCGAATGCCGCCGATGTCGCCGAAGCGCGCGGCAACGGCCTCGACGCGGCGATGATCGATCGCCTGACGCTGACCGAGAAAAGCATCGAAGCCATGGCGCAGGGGCTGGAACAAGTCGCCGCCCTGCCCGACCCGATCGGCGAGATCAGCGACATGAAGCGCCGCCCTTCCGGCATCCAGGTCGGCAAGATGCGCGTGCCGCTGGGCGTGGTCGGCATCATCTACGAAGCACGGCCCAACGTCACCGCCGACGCCGCCGCCCTGTGCCTGAAGTCCGGCAATGCCGCCATCCTGCGCGGCGGCAAGGAGGCCCTGCGCGCCAACCAGGCCATCGCCGCCTGCGTCCGCGTCGGGCTCAAGGCCGCCGGCCTGCCGGAGACGGCGGTGCAGGTGATCGAGACCACCGACCGCGCGGCCGTCGGCCATCTGGTCGCCATGCCCGAATATGTCGATGTGATCGTGCCGCGCGGCGGCAAGGGCCTCATCGAGCGCATCTCGAAGGAAGCGCGGGTGCCGGTGATCAAGCATCTCGACGGCAACTGCCATGTCTATGTCGATGCCGCCGCCGATGCCGCCAAGGCGCTGCGCATACTCGAAAATTCCAAGACCCAGCGCCTGGGCACCTGCAACACCGCCGAGTCCTTGCTGATCGCGCGCCCGGTCGCCGTCTCGCTGGCGCCGACTCTTTGCGCCATGCTCGCAAGCCATGGCGTCGCCATCCGCGGCTGCGAGGAAACCCGCACGCTGGTGCCGCAGGCCATCGCGGCGACAGAGGAAGACTGGTACGCCGAATACCTCGCCGCGATCATCTCGGTCAAGATCGTCGCCGATGTCGGCGAGGCGATCGAGCACATCAACAAGTACTCCTCGGCCCATACCGAAACCATCGTCACCGAGAACTACACGAATGCCATGCGCTTCCTGCGCGAAGTCGATTCGGCCTCGGTCATGGTCAACGCCTCGACCCGCTTCGCCGACGGCTTCGAATACGGCCTCGGCGCCGAGATCGGCATCTCCACCGACAAGTTCCACGCCCGCGGCCCGGTCGGGCTGAACGGCCTCACTTCGCAGAAGTGGATCGTGCTGGGCGACGGCGAAGTGCGCCAGTAAGTGAATCCCGCCGTCCCGGTTCTCTATCGATAACGCGGCGGGCGGTTATCCGCCGGATACGGGTCCGCATTCTGGCGATAGGGAAGCGAACCAGACGGCCTCTCTCGACGCTCAGCAAATCGTTCGGGTCTGCACACCGTGGACTCGTTGGGCAGCGCCGTGCAGGTTCCGCTCAGACTCTCGTTGCGCCGGTCGATGAAACTGCAACTGGCGCCGATCACCTTGCCCGCGCAGGCATTGAAGGCCTCGGCAAGCGGGCCCCGGCGGCGCTCGTTGTCGTTCGGACCCTCGCGGGGCGAGGGTTCGTTGCGGGGAGGTGCCTGAACTTCGGTGGACACCGGAGGCGCAACGGCAGGAAGCGGAACGGCGCGATCCGGGGGAATCACGGCAGGCTCCGACCGGGGAATTTCGCTCCGGGATTCCGTCACCGGGGCTGGGGTCGCTGCTTGATTTGGGCGCTCCGGAGAAGCCGGGCGGCGCGCTACAGACATGGCGATGAAGAGTGCCGCCACCAGGAGCAGAAGTGCCAGGAATGGGTGCGCGATCATTGCCTGCCCGAGGCGCCCCGGCAACCCCGGTGCGGCCGCTTCTTCCATGAGCCGGGCTCGTCGTGGCTGCGCGGACGGCCTTACGCCACCGCGACCGCGACTTGGCAAAACTTCGCCAGCCGCCGGCGAGATATGTCCGCTTGTAGGTTTCGCTTGAGGATTGGTGGCAGCGGGACTCGGCGCCGCGCGCGCTCCGGCCTGATCGGCCGCCGCAACGTTGGCAAGCGAACCGCCGGACACGCCACGGACCAGCAAACGCCGCCATTCGCCGATGCTTTGCGGACGCCGTGTTTCATCGACACTCAAGGCAAGGTCGATTGCACCAAGAAACCCCGCGCTGAACCGGCCCTCGCCGGAAAACGTCGTCGGAATCATCGCGTCGTTCTTGACGCGGTGCAAGGACGGCGGCGGGACGGCTCCCGTCACGATCCGGTACAGCACGCCCGCCATGGCATAGATGTCCGTCCAGGGGCCCTGGTTGCTATGGCGCGAATACTGTTCAGGCGGGCCGTAGCCATGACTCAAAATGACGGTCAGCGCGTCGGTGGACGTCGGACTTCGCGCCGCGCCAAAATCAATCAGAACCGGGCTGTCGTCTTTCGCGCGGAGCACAATATTGGCCGGCTTGATATCGCGATGAAGAAAGCCGGCCGCATGAACCGACTCCAGACCCTCAAGCAGGGGCATGACCAGGGCGAGCACGGTCGGTTCATCCCATCGGTCCGCCGTTTCGGCCAGAACCTGCTCCAGGCTCATGCCTTCTTCATAGGCCATGACCATGTAGCAGGTTCCGTTGCCTTCAAAGTAACGAAACACCTGGACGATATTCTTGTGGCTGAATCGAGCGAGGGTCTGTGCCTCGCGCATGAAGCGTTCCTTGCCCCACAGATACTCGGCCTGGGACTGTTCCGACTTCAACGCGACCGAACCGGAAAACTGGTTTCGCACCGCCACGTTCGACGGGAAATACTCCTTGATCGCGACCTTCAACTGCAGGTAGTTGTCGGCCGCCAGATAGGTTATGCCGAACGATCCCATGCCGAGGACGGAAAGAAGGCTGTACTCCTTCAGCAGGTGGCCTGCCGGCAACGCAGGCGATAGGGTCTGGGGAAGATCGGAGTTCAAGGCAAAGATATGTATTGGATCAAGCTCGATGGCCCGTCAATGGTAGCGAAAAACGCCTGTGCCCTGCTCGGGTTCTTCATGGGGCGGGTGTAATCGAAAGTGGCGGACGCCGAAGTAAAACCATTCCTTTGATCGGCATGGGTGCCAGAGTGGGCGGGCGAGGCGCTTCGCGCCGCTCATGTCCCCCGACGCCGGCCTTCGGCTGCGCCTCCTCCTTTACTTCGCCGCGCAAAGCGCCTCGTCAGCCCACTCCGGAGGCGCCTTGGTTGTTCGTCGATGCCAAGGCACCGGCATGTTCCGCCCAGGGCGGCGGGTGGGTGCCGCAGCGAAGTAACGGGCGTCGCCCGGCCCGGGGGGCGTAGGCAGGGTTTCGCGGAGCACCGCTCCGCGCTGCCGGAGCCGGCTTGCCATGCCGGGCAAGTCGTGGACCATGAGCAGCAGCGGTGGCTACCCGCCGTCCTTGGCGCGCGCAGACATTCAGCGCGCCAGGTTTTGACTTCTCGCCCACCACTTTCGATTGCACCCTCATGTGGCTGCCGACCGCGCCCGGGACCCACGGCGGGATGGGATGTGGTCGCAGACAGCCGCATTCGGCGCAAGGTGGACTCGGGCGGATCATGGTCAGCGCCTCGCCCCGCTTCGCCGACGGCTTCGAATACGGCCTCGGCGCCGAGATCGGCATTTCCACCGACAAGTTCCACGCGCGCGGCCCGGTGGGACGGGGAGGGCTGACCTCGCAGAAGCGGATCGTTCTAGGCGACGGCGAAGTACGCAGCTGACGCCGCGAACCGCTGCCGGGTGTGTCTCGATGATCTGCGACGGGCCAGGCAAGCAGGCTGGTTACTGCGTTGTCATTAGTTCAGCGATGGGCAGCAAAGTGACCTTTGCTGCCAGTCAGGCTTATGGAAAGCTGTCATTTGAACATCTCAGCGAACAGCGGGCCCGCCGGAAACAACCCTGCAAGTCGCCGGCATTTCACCACGACTTAAGACAAGAACCGGCAAGCGACCAGAGCAACTCAGCGGCAATTCCATACTAACTGGGCAATACAGCCGAAACGATAGAGCGGCGAAGGATTGCATTCGTGTACTCGGCCCCCCGCTGTTCAAACACTTTGCGTAATGTGGCTTCCTCACTATCGGTAGCTAAATTGCGTCCATCATCGCTGGCAGACATTTTTTCCATCACTAACATGTCGGACGCATGCTGCACATCGTGATACTCGTACCAGTGGACAGGGACCTGGTGGTTGCGGCCATCTCCACCCCGAACTGCGACATAGTCCACTCGCTCGACGCTACTGAATCCACTGGCCGCGACGCGCACATGTTGCGATCCATCAGCTTCGATTTTCGAGGCGGTCTTAAGGATACTCCGGGTAACGCAGTCAGGGTGTTTGAACTCCGCCTCGCCATGGTAATTCGCAATCGCCTCGTGCTCCCAGAAGCACGATTTGCTGGCGTAGGTGTCCTTGTAAATATCGGAGTGAGGACGATGTTGCTGGTACAACGGAATGGCCAGTAGCGGCGCAATTCCAAAATAGAACGAACGGAAAAAGTCGTTGTGGTAGCTGTTGAAAAAAATACGCGCCTGGGCCAGTTCATAGGCATAGAATTTTTCCGGCTCTCCTCCAATGTCGGTATGGCGCATATGCGCTGGCTCCACGACATTGATCATGTGCGTTTTGTTAAACGCGAAATCGTCGCCATAGCCAACCTGGCTGTCCTTTAGTAGCTTCAACATCTCCTGCTGTGCCAGCGGAGTGAACAACAGCCGGAACTGCACTTCATGGTTACGGTCGGTTGCATCAAAAAGGGCGTCGAACTCACGGTTGGACATCACCGCGAAAGTCTTGCCTTCCCCTATGTCACGAGACCTTTTTTCGAGCTTCTTAATGGCGCGATTTTTTCGCATCTTGTCGAAGAAGCCGTCTTCCAATTTAGAGAGTTTCGACGGGTTGCGGCTGAATAAAAGATCGGGCGCGGCTTCGTTGCCGTAAACGATAAATGTTTGGTTGTCATATTCTGGAAACGGATGTTCAACAGATGCGTTTAGCGTCTGGTGGTGTGTCTTGGTTTCCCATTTGCCGTCGGAGTTACGAACCTGTTCCGTCCAACTAATCTCAAGTGACCCGTGGTAAGTTTTGCTCCCCATCCAATGCGTCAAAGTACGCGCCAGAATAAATGGATTGCCATTGAGTACCCCGCTGTGGGTGAAAACTATGGAGTGCTCGTCCCCTAGCTCACCGGACCAGCCGAAGCTGTTGCGAAGTTCTTCCATACGGCCATTGGAGAAGTACGGGTCGAATGCTATGCGTGGCACTGTTTTTTGCATCAATTTAGCCACGATGTCCCAGTCAAATAGCCGATTGAGAGGTGCCATTTGTCCCCATGCCTCGGCGCGCTTCGCTTCGCGTGCCTGCTCAAGCTCTCCTAACTGCGCATGGGAGTCTTTGATGACCCGATTGAGCCAGTAGATAGCAGGGGAAAATATTGCTGTCGGCACCACAAGCCACGGCCACGAATAATGCGTAAAGACATACAACAGTGCAAATAGGGCTGCCGCAATGACGACGCCTCGCAATATTCGCCACCGCTTGTTTGTGGCGCTCGCCCCCCCGGCCTGCTGGTCCAGTTGCCGCAGTTGCTGCACGGTCTTGGCATTGGCATCTTCGTCAACACCTGACTGCCGTACCAAGTCTTCAAAGAAATCGGATGTGTTGTTGACGTGAGCAGTCTGGAAATGGGCCGCGTACTGCTCTAACGGCTCGTGAATGTCATCGATCAAAAGAACGTTCCTCTGGCAGCGGCCTTAGTCTCGGCGGAGGCCGTAAACGGAATGCGAGTTGTAAAGCCTGCGCGGGCCGCAACGATCTGCTTGGTTGGCCAGGCAAAAACATCTTGGTTCCACATTGCTACGGTGTCGTTGTAAAGCGTGCGCGCCGCAGTGATTTCCTTTTGAAGATAACTGTTTTGCCGCATCGCATCTGCAATAACGGCTTGCGCCTTTAGGTCTGGATAAGACTCGAACGCCACACTGATGCGTGAAAAAACCCCATCAATCTGTTGCGAAGCCGCGTTGCGTTGAGCGTCCGAATTTCCGCCATGACCACTCCTATACGCCGCCACTGACTTCATCACATCTTTGTCGAGATCAATCGCCTTTGCCACCAAGCCAACTACGTTGTTAAGGATGACAACCCGTTGTTCCAGATAGTTATCAATTTGAGATGCGTCGGCTTGAATTTTTTGTTGCAGTTTGCGCAAATACGCCAACGCGTTGATTTTCATGAATAAGAATATCAGGCCCGGTAGAACGCCTGCAACCAGAAGCCCGACGCTTTCCAACTTTGGCAGTGCACCACTCGCCAGTGAAATGATCCCAGGAATTGTCCCGACAGTCCAAATCGCAATTTCAAAGACCAAGGAGCCTGTGCCAACTTGAACGGGAATTTGTTTGCTGATTACGTTTACGTCACGTCCTTCGTTGTTAATTGGGCCTGTGGTTTCGTCTAAATCATTCGCCATATTAGATCCTCCTTTGTGCCGATGGGCGACTATTTGCAACAGAAAATTCGATACAAGCCACCTGACAGACTGACCATTTGAGAGTTCGCTGTGCATTTGACTTTGCAGTGATCAGGAGCACGCTCGTCACGCGACTTGGTTCTTTCGCGTTAACGCAGCAGCCAAATATTTACGACTTAAGCATAACCCGGAACTGTCTTGAACGGTAGCTTTGAAGCCTGACAACGGAGGTCGGCTCCTGGCCGAACGCGACCGAGACCCCAAATGCCGCTCTCTGCCTTCGAAACGCGGACTCTCTCAAGCGTCCCCGGCCCGATCCAGATCGACTCGCAGGTAATGCGGACAAGTCCATTTGGCATCTATGCTGCGCTCATAGTGCTTTTCAAGGCGGTCGCGCGCCTGGTCCATTGTTGGTGAATCCGCCGCGTGCATCGGCTTGAAGATGCCGGTGGCCGCGTGTTCCACCAGCGGCATCGGCTCGATCCAGAAGGCGCGCACGCCGAGTGGCGCGAAGACCTTCTGCGCAAAGGCCCTGGCCAGGGGCGTACCGAGGCCTCGCCCCTGATAGGCGGGCGGCGAGGCAATCAGCGCCAGCAGGGCGATCGCGCCGGCTGCCATGAGCTCGGGCGGGCACTGCTCGCAGTTTGCGCGGAGGCAGGCGGCCCAGTCGTTGCCGACCGGGGAGTGCGATTCGATGGCGTCCAGCGTGGCGTCCTTGCCGCCGGTGATGGTCAGATCGACCACCAGCCAGCGCATGTACAGCACGGCGTTGCCGGCCTCGCCGTCGATCCGCGCGGCGAACTCGGTGATGCCGGGTATCTCGACGTAGCCCGGCGTCGCTTCCCAGGTGGCGACGTACTGGCGGCGATCGGCGCGCAGGGTGTCGCGCTGGCTGTTTGCGGTGAATTCGCCGATGAGCTTCATGCCTGCCCGCCGCCGCTTGCAGAGTCGCCGCCGCGCGTCACCACTTGACCCGCACGGCATACTCCAGCAGCGCCGTGCCGCCCGCCGGCACCGCCACGTGCCAGGCGGCGACGCGCGCCGACTCCTTGCTGTGCTTGTGCGACTCCTGCACCAGCTCCCAGTCGCCGGGCATGGGCTCCTGCACCTTGACCGTCACCGCCTCGTCCTTGGCATTGCGCAGCTCGATGCGCCACGAGGATTCGCTGACGCTGTCGGCGATGCGCTTGTAGCTGGTCTGTCTGCGCTCGGCGGTGATGTCGAAGGCCTCACCCAGCCTGAGCTGCAGCTTCTCGTTCTTCGCCGTGTGCGCGATGCGGTCCTCGCCGACGAACTGCGCGGCGCCCTTGCTGTCCTTCGCATAGACGCGCACGATGCCGGCCGGCAACGGGCGGCCGATGGCCCCCTTGTTTTCGAATTCGAGGAAGACGGCGGGCTTGAGCTTCTGGCCGATCTGCCCATAACGCTCGCGGTAGTACCAGTCGTTGCCCGCCAGCAGGTACTCGCGGCGCACCGGCACGGCGCTGGCCGAGAGCAGCGCGAGCTGCTTGGTCTGGTTGTCGGCGATGCTGGTCGGCCGCTCGAAACTGTAGAGGTGGTAGTCGAGCAGCGCCTCCTGCTGCGGCGCAACCGACTTTGCCATGGCCGCGGCCGGCATCGCGTAGGCCCGCTGCGGCTCCGCCTGGCGCACGCGATTGACGCTGCCGGCGACCAGTTGCAGGGTCGCGTGGTCGAAGCCGGCGCCGCTGCGGTTGGTCAGCGTGACCCAGCCGTTGAGGTCGAGGCTCTTGCCGTCCACCGCCAGGTTGGCAACGTAATCGGCCTTCCACGACAGGCCGCCGCTGAGGTAGGAAAGTTCCAGCGCCTGCTTGCCGCCGGCGGCTTCGAGCAGGACCGAAAGCGTGGGACGCTCGCGCAGGTTGGGCGGCACGCTGTCGAAAGCCAGCCGCCCCGGCACCCCGGTTTCGATGCGGTCGGCGAAGCGCAGCACCGCAGTTGGGTAACCCGCTTGGCCGGCGGCCAGCACCGTGGCTTTCTCGCGGCGCTCGGCGTCGCTGGTCGGATGCGGACGGATCACCGTCACTTCGCGGCCGACATATTTTTCCAGCAGCTTCTGCGGCGTCAGCAGGTCGAAATCGAAGTTCTGCTCGATCAGGCTCAGCGGCGGCCCGGAGACCGCGCGCAGCAGCGCCGTCTCGGGCCGCATCCGGGCCGCTACTTCGCGCAGCGAAAGACGCGTCAACCCGGCCGGCAGCTCGACCCGGCGGCGCTCCTTGACCAGCGCCAGGTCGTCGTTGTACACGGTCAGAGCCACGGCTTCGCGCTCGGCGACGCCGGAGCTCACGTCGCGCGCCGGCTCGGCGGCCTGGAGCAGGCTCGCCGCAAGAACACTTCCGAGACCCAAGACATTGCGCCGCATGGCATTCTCCCCATCGATCGATGGCACAACGATAGCATGCCGGCGTCAACGTTATGATTGCGCCGGACCACCCACACCAAGGAGACGGATTCATGAACAAGGTCATCACCAAGGCCCTCGCCCTACTGCTGCTGGCGCTTTCCCTGCCCGCGTTTGCCGCGCTCGAAGTGGCCGGCGTCAAGTTCGACGACAAGGCCAAAGTCGGCGCCGGCGAGACGGTGATCAACGGTGCCGGGATGCGCGGCGTGCTGTTCATCAAGGCCTACGCGATGGCCATGTACCTGCCGCAGAAAGCCGCCACGGCGGCCGAGGCGCTGGCCATGAAAGGCGCCAAGCGGGTGCGCATCGTGCTGCTGCGCGACACCTCCGGCGAGACCTTCGCCGACGCGCTGCCGAACGGCATCCGCAAGAACCACAGCGAGCAGGAAGTCGCCGCGCTGAATGCCCGCATCGAGGCGCTCAAGGCCACCATGCTGGCGATCACCACGACGCCCAAGGGCGCGACGATCCATTTCGACTGGCTGCCCGAGGTCGGCGGCGGCGTCACGCGCCTCAGCATCAACGGCGAGAAGAAGGGCGACGATCTCGTTGGCGAAGACTTCTACCGCGCCGTGCTGAAGATCTGGCTCGGCGACAAGCCGGTGCAGGACGACCTCAAGGAACACCTGCTGGGCAAGCCGGCATCCTGATGGGCGCGCTGTCGGGCCTCAAGGTCCTCGACCTCTCGCGTGTCCTGGCGGGGCCCTGGGCCTCGCAACTGCTGGGCGATCTCGGCGCCGAGGTGATCAAGGTCGAGAAACCCGGCGGCGGCGACGACACGCGCGGCTGGGGGCCGCCCTGGCTCGCCGACGGCGCGGGGCAGGCGACGACGGATGCCGCCTATTTCCTGTGCACCAACCGCAACAAGCGCTCATTGACTGTCGACATCACGCAGCCGGCAGGGCAGGCGATCGTGCGCGAACTCGCGGCCCAATCCGACGTGGTACTGGAAAATTTCAAGGTCGGCGGCCTGGCGGCCTACGGCCTCGATTACGCCAGCCTGAGCGCGCTCAACCCGAAGCTGGTCTACTGCTCGATCACCGGCTTCGGCCAGGACGGCCCCTATGCCGCGCGCGCCGGCTACGATTTCCTGATCCAGGGCATGGGCGGCCTGATGAGCGTCACCGGCCGCGCCGACGACGAGCAAGGCGCCGGCCCGCAGAAAGTCGGCGTGGCGCTGACCGACATCCTCACCGGCCTCTACGCCACCGTCGCCATCCAGGCCGCGCTGGCGCACCGCGCGCAGACCGGGCAGGGGCAGCAGATCGACCTCGCGCTGCTCGACGTGCAGGTCGCCTGTCTGGCCAACCAGGCCATGAACTACCTGGTCTCGGGCACGGCGCCGCGGCGCATGGGCAACGGCCATCCCAACATCGTGCCCTACCAGGACTTTCCCACTGCCGACGGCGACATGATCCTGGCGATCGGCAACGACGGCCAGTTCGCGCGTTTCTGCGAGATCGCCGGCCATGGCGAATGGGCCGACGACGCGCGCTTCGCCACCAACGCGGCGCGCGTCAGGCATCGCGCCGCACTGCTGCCGCTGCTGCGCCAGGCGACGGTGATGAAGACCACGGCCGAATGGATCGCGCTGCTGGAAAACGCCGCCGTGCCTTGCGGCCCGATCAACGACCTGGCCGCCGTGTTCGCCGATCCGCAGATCGTGCATCGCGGGCTGCGCCTGGACCTGCCGCATGCCGCCGGCGGTACGGCACCGCAGGTGGCCAACCCGATCCACTTTTCCGCCACGCCGATCGACTATCGGCGCGCCCCGCCGCGGCTGGGCCAGGACACCGAGGCCGTGCTGCGCGAACTCGGCCGCAGCGAGGCCACCATCGCGGCGCTGCGGGCGGCGGGCATCGTGTAGCGGATTGCACATGGACGCCAACGCGCGCTTCAGCTATCTGATCACCCTGCCCGACGGCTCGCGCTGCGACATTACCGTGGTGCTCGATGCGGCCACCCTGCAATGCCTGGAGCCGGAGGCCCAGGCCCGCCCGTGGACCGCGCTCGGCTACCACCAGTGTCGCGACTGCCCCCTGAGCGGCAGCGCGGAAACGCTGTGTCCGATGGCCGCGCACCTGGCCCCGGTGGTCGAGAAAATCGGCGCGCTGCTGTCCTTCGAGGAACTCGAAGTCGATATCGCCTGGGGGCCCCGCCAGTTGCACGGCAAAGCCCCGGCGCAGCGCATTGCCAGTTCCCTGATCGGGCTGGTCGCCGCCACCAGCGGCTGCCCGCGCAGCGCCTTCCTGAAACCCATGGCGTGGTTCCATCTGCCCTTCGCCACCGAGGAGGAGACCCTGTTTCGCGCCGTGTCGACCTATCTGCTCGCCCAGTATTTCGCCGCCGCCCGCGGCGAGACGCCGGATTGGTCGCTGGCCCTGCTCAAGCAGCATTACACCGAGTTGCACCGGGTCAATGTCGCCATGAGCCAACGGCTGCGCGAGGCCTGCCAGCAGGATGCCATGGTCAATGCCGTGGTCCTGCTCGACCTGTTTGCCAAGGCGGTGCCGTTCTCGGTCGAAGAGTCGCTGGAGTCGCTGAAACCGCTGTTCGCCGCCAATCCACCGTAGCGCCGGCGCCGACTTTCACACCGACAAGCTGTCGTCATAGACGCGATAGCCGTTGCGGCCGCCCTCCTTGGCCGCGTACATGGCCAGGTCGGCGCGTTTCATCAGGTCCTGGGCATTGCCGCCATGCACCGGAAAAACCGCAATGCCGATGCTGGTGGTAATCGTCGTCACGGTGAGATTCAGCGCCGTCAGTTCGAAGGGCATCGCCAGGGCCTGGACGATTTTCGCCGCGACCACTTCGGCCGCGGCGACGTCGCTGACCTCGGCCAGCACCACGATGAATTCGTCGCCGCCCTGGCGCGCCACGGTGTCGCCGCGCCGCACGCAGAGGCTGAGGCGTTGCGCCGCCGCCTTCAGCAGTTCGTCGCCGGCCTCGTGGCCGTGCACGTCATTGACCTGCTTGAAATGGTCGAGGTCGAGGAAGGCCACCACGGCGATCCGCCCGCCGCGGCGCGCCTGCGCCAGCGCCTGTTCCAGCCGGTCCTGCAGCAGCCGGCGGTTGGGCAGCCCGGTGAGGCTGTCGAAATAGGCCAGCTGCCGGATCTGCTCCTGGTGCTGGCGGCGGTCGCTGATGTCTTCGATCTGGACGTCGAAGCATTGCGCCGCACCGTGGGTGTCGCGCAACACCGAGGCGGTCAGCTGCACCCAGACCAAACCGCCGTCCTGGCGCAGGTAGCCCTTCTCGGCCTGCCACAGCGCGGTTTCGCCCTCCAGCAGCTTGCGCCACATTGCAAGGTCCGCCGCCAGGTCGTCGGGCGGCGTCAGGTCCTCGAAGCTCATGGTTTCGAGTTGCTCGCGGCGGTAGCCGAGAATCCGGCACAGCGCCTGATTGACTTTCACCAAACGGCCGTCGAGACCGACGATCACCATGCCGATCGGGGCGAACTCCATGAAGTCGCGGAAGCGCTTTTCGCTTTCGAGCAGGGCGATTTCGCGCTGCTTGCGCTCCGTGATGTCGGTGCACAAGCCGACGAACTGCGTGGCGCGGCCGTTGGCATCGCGGATCGCCGAAACGTTGATGGCGGCGGGGAAGACTTCGCCGTTCTTGCGCTGGCTCCAGACTTCCCCGGCCCAGTGCCCGCAGCCGGCGATCGCCTCGAAAATCTCGGCAATGCTGGTCTGGCCACGCTGCTCGACATGCAGGATCTCATGCCGCAGGCCGGCCAGTTCCGCCGCCGCATAGCCCGTGATCGCGCTGAAGGCGGGGTTGACCGACTCGATGCAGCCGTCGTTGCCGACGATGAATATGCCTTCGCCGGCGTTCTCGAACAGGCGGGAAAACTGGGCGCCCTGGCGCATCAGGTCGTGGTGTTCGAAGGCTTCGCGCACCACCTCGCGCAGTTGCTGGCTATCCCAGGGCTTGTTCATGAACTTGTAGATATAGCCCAGGTTGATGGCATCGACGACGGCCTCGATATCGGCATAGCCGCTCAGCACCATGCGCACGGTATCCGGATACAGGCGGCGCGCCTCGGTCAGAAATTCGACCCCGGTCATGCCGGGCATGCGGTAATCGGAAAGGATCACCTGCACCTCCGTCTGCGCCAGCAGACCCAGCGCCTCTTCGCCGCTGGCGGCGGTGAGCAGCCGGTAACCGAGTCCGTGCAACTCGCGCCGCAAGGACTTGAGCAACAGCGCTTCGTCATCCACCAGCAGCAAGCTGCGGCCCCGCGGTAGCGCATTCGGCATCATCTTGTCGCAACCCAGGGAAGGGAGATCACAGCGCGCCCGCCTTGGTCGCGACCACGGTCGTGCCCCAGTCGTCGGCTCCGGTCATGCTGCGTCCATCCTCGGCGAGCTTCATGGTGTGAGTCCAGGTGTCGCTGAAGCGAAAGGCTATTTTCCTGGTCGCCGGGTCCAGGTAGCTCCAGACGCATGTGGTTCCGGTGTTCAACTCGCAGGTGCCATCGGCCTTGATCGTATTGGTGCGGTCGGGAACGAATATCGTCTTCACCGACCAATGCCACAGCCCGGCAATGTCGGGAGCCGCGTCCTTGCGGGTCGCCCGGCTGGCCGCCGCCATGCGGTTTTTCGCCAGGGCGACGAACTGCCCCTCGGGATATTTTTCCAGGTAGGCGTTGAAATCCGCGACATCCTTGCTGTCCTTGATGCTTTCCCAGTAGGCCAGCTCGATCGCGGCGGCCTCGGGAAATTTCATTGCCGGCGGCGGCGTAGTCTCGCCGACAAGGCTTGCCGGACCGGCACTTGCCGGCGCTTCGGCATTGAAATAGAAGTCCCCGGTCAGCGACGAGGCTTCCCACGGAATCTGGTTGTCGGCGGTGGCGCGGGCGACATTGGCGCGCACCCGCTTGAACACCTGCTCGATCGGAATGCCCGGCGTCTGCATCAGCTTCAGCAGCTCCTGGGTGTAGATGCCGTTGCGCCCCTCGCCGTCGGCAGCAGTCTTGCCCGGAGCCGTGGCATAGGCGATCAGACTTCCCTTGGGAGCGTCCATTTGCGCCAATCCCCCGGAAGTTCCGCGGAAGCGCCGCTCGAAAGGATTGTTGCGGCAGGCGTCGAGAATCACGATGTTGAGGGAGCTGATGCTGAGCTGGTCGAGGGCGCCATCCACATCCACGGTCTCGACGCGCACCGACGACTCGGAATCGATCTGCGCATCGACTGGAATCAGGAAATTCTTGCCCTTCACCTGCATGCCGTGTCCGGCGTAATAGAACAGCGCGATGGAATCGCTGCGGATCTTGTTGCCGAACTGGGCGATGGCCCGGTTCATTTCCTTCTGCGTCGCATTGGTCCTCTCGATCACATCGAAGCCCAGGTGGCGCAAGGCGGCGGCCATATCCCTGGCGTCGTTGACGGCGTTCCGGAGGGGTGCCGACGGATACTTGGCATTGCCGATCACCAGCGCCACGCGCGCCGCGCCGCGCTCCGCCTGGGCAACGCCCAGGTTGCGCTGGGCCAGGACCGGCAATGTCAGAAGCATCAACAGCGCCAGCACCCAGCCATGCAACGGATTCCCCCTTCGACTGCCCACCCTGAACCTTTCTGAAATTTGCCGCGCGGGGCAGCGCCCGGATCAGGCGACCTGCGGTTTCGCGTCAGTCGCGTTTGTCCGCTTCCGCCGCGGGCTTGGCCCCGAGTTTCTGCAGATAGCCGACGATCTGCGGTTTCTGCTTCTCGATTGCATGGGAAAGCGGAGTGTCGCCGCCGTTGTTCTCGTGGTTGATGTCTGCGCCATGGCTGACCAGCCAATGCACCATGGTCAGGTCGCCGACCTGGATGGCATAGAACAGCGGGCTCTCGCCGCCGCTGTCGCGGACATCGATCGGGAGTCCCGCGGCGACCAGGAACTCGGCCACCTGGCGATGGCCGCCGAAGGCCGCATAGTGCAGCGCGGTCCAGCCGCCAAAGGTGTTGGCCTTGAGGTCGGCGCCGCGCTCGGCAAACAGCTTCATCGCCTCCACGCTGCCCAAAAAGGCGGCATAGTGAATGGGACGGACTCCCTTGTAGTCCGCTCTGTTGATGTCGACGCCGCGGGCCAGCAACTCCTGCAACTGCGTGAGATCCTTCTTGTCGATCAGGCCCACCACCTGGCGGTTGAGGGGCAACTCCGTGGTTTCGAGGATGGCGACCGGATAGGGAGGATAGTTTTGCGCCAGCGAACTTGCGGAATGCGAGGCAACGATCAGGAGCGCCGAGCGGAGAAGGATGCGACGGAACAAGCCCATGACGATTACTCCTATTGCGTGCCTACCGGGAGCCTGCTGGCACTCCCAGGCAGCGGATGTTTCGGAAAAAGACCTTGCAGGGCTAAGTATCCTCGGCCTGCACTTTCCGGTCAAATAGGGCACCCGCAATGCATGGGCGCCGCAACGCACGCTTCGCTACGAGCCTAGGCCTTGATCCCGCCGACCAGTCCGCGCAGGAATCCCCTGCGATTGGTCGGCGCCTGCAACACCGAGTTTCCGCAAAGCCTGGCCGCTTCGCGCTGATCGGTCGCGCTGGCGGCGGCGACAAACAGCGCGGTCATGATTTCCCCCGCCGTCGCCTCGGCGCCGGCCTGATCGGCAAATTCGAACACCGGGGAAAACAGCGAACAGAACTGGAAGACGCCGCATTCCGCTTCCTCGCCGCCCATGAAGTCGTAACTGCCGGAGGGGAAATCCCAGGTCCGCCGGCGATCGGCGGCGAGATGCAGGGCGCGGCCCTGCTGCTCTCCCAGCAGCACCAGATTGATCGCCCAGGGCGTGATCAGCACGCCGACCAGATGGCCGTCCTGCCATGGCCGAAAGCCGACGGCGGCGACCCGCAGGGCCGGATTGTTCATCGGCAGCCCCGCCATGCGGGTTGCCGCGATGCGTTCGAAGGCCGCGGCGAGCTGGCGGACCGCCTCAGTCACAGACATCGTCGAGCAGCAGGAAGCGCTGGCGCGCCGCCTCGCAACCCGGACACACCCAGTTTTCGGGCAGTTCGGCGAAGGCGGTGCCGGCAGGAATCTGCCCGAGCGGATCGCCCTGCGCCGGATCGTAGACCTGCCAGCACACGCCGCACTCGAAACGCGCCATGGGATTGGCGACCACCTCGCGCCCGGTGCGTTCGAAGGAGCCTGCGGGAAAGTTCATGACCCGCGCCTAGATCGCGGTTTGCAGCGAGGCAATCCACTCCGCCAGCCGGGTGGTGGTTTCTGCGTAATCTTCCGCCGCGGCCAGCGCGACGCTCGGCAGGTCGACGATCTCGACCGAGTTGAGGATCAGCTTTTCCATGTTGTTGAAGTACTGCACCCACCAGACGAAGGGCAGCGCCGTCGCTGTGATGCGGCAGTTGCCGAAGCCGCGCGAGAGGATCGAAAACGAGATGCGGCCGAGCTGCTGGTCGAGCCAGAGCAGGTCGGCGGGCGTCGCCGGCAGCAAGGACAGGTTGATGACATGGGCGGCGCGGCCGGCACTCCACTGCGCCGACAGGCTGCGGATCTCGTGATACAGCGCCGGCGCGTTCATCAGCTCGGGCGGCGGCTCGGCGGCGGCCTCGAAGGGGAAGGCGCGCGCCAGCGCCAGATCGCGCAAGGCAGCGGGAAAGGCGCTGGCCTCGACGTCATCGACACCCCCGCCGCGGATGCGCCAGATGCCGGTGAAGGCGGTTTCCTGGGCGCACAGGTCGATCCCGGTCTTGATGCTGACCTCGCCTTCGCCGAGCAATTCGTTGATCTCGTCGCGCACCGCGGGGGGGAAACCGAGCAACGAGAAGCGCAGCGGTTTCGCCGCCGCAAACGGCGTTGCGCGCAGCGCGGCAAGCAGTTCGCGCAGGAAATCGAGCGCCGCCGCGACGACCTCGGGCGGCGCATCGAGCTCGGTGAGCGGCGGACGGAAGGTATGCACGTCGCCCTGGACATCCAGCGTATGCAGGATCTCGTCGTCGAGCGGCTGCGAGCCCGGACCGATGTTGGGCTGGTAGGGGACGACTGGAATTGGAAAGCTCAGCATGGCGGGATTCCTTCGGTGACTCAGTGGCAGGACGCAGCGGCATCGGCGCTGTGCACCGGGATGCCGATGCTCGGCGGACGCGAGGGCGCCGCCGCCAGCAATTCGGGAATCAGTTTGCTGTAGGCGCTCCAGTCCTTGAGCCCTTCGACCGTGCCGAGATACTCGCCGTCGCGCAGCGCGAGCAGCGCCGGCCAGATGCGGATGCCATAGCGTGCGGCGAGGGCGCGCGCCGCCACCGGCGCCAGCACCCCGACGCGGACGGGGCTGTCGAGCCGGGCCACGGCCTCCGGCAGGATCACGGTGAGGTCCCAGGTTTCCGGCACCTTGGCCGGATCTTCGGCAAACAGGATCAGGCAGGCGCCCGGCGCTGCGACGTAGGCGGCGAAGGAGTCGCCGTCGAGCAAGGCGTAGCCATGGCGGGCCTGCAGAATGTCGAAGCGTTGGCTCAGACGCTCAAGACCCGGTGCAAGTTTTGATAACGAATTCATCGCGTACTCCCTGCGCTGGCGATCGGGCGCAGGAAGGCCGGCAACTGCGGCTCGCGTCCGACCAGATCGGAAAAGTGGCTGTCGATCAAGGCCATGGCGTCCGTCCCGCCCTGACCGTCGAGGATGGATTGCAGTGCCGCCAGGGCGTCGCCCACCTGGGCAGCACGCCCGGCATCGATCACTTCGCGCGCCGCGCCGAGGAAGCTCAATATCCATTGTCCCGGCTGTAGCGGTCCAGTGAGCAGGGTGTCGACACGTTCGACACCATCGCGTCCCCGGCACAGCGCCGTGGTGCCGCCCAGCCCGCCCTCCATTTCGATCACCTGCATCGGCAGCGCGAGGCACATGCTCAGGCCACCAAGAAACGCGCGTCGCCGATGCGGCTGGCGGCGGCGGCGGAGGGGCGGCCGGCTTCATAGGCGGCCATGGTCAGGGCAGAGCCGTTCAAGCGGTGAGAGTCGGCGCTGGCGCGACGGCGCGGCGCATGCCCCCAATCGGTCAGCCGCGCCACCGCCATGGCCACCGCCTCCGCCAGCCGGGCCTTGACCGCCGGCCGCAGACTGCCGCCGTAATCGTCGAGCTCCTGCGGCTGGACGCCGATCAGCAACAGTTCTTCCGGCAGTTGCCCGGTCAAGGCAGATGCGGCAATGACTTCCTGGAAACCGGTCTGGTGCAGGCTCATCTTCTTGGCGCCCATGAAGCGCGGCACCTGGTCGCCCTCGACGCGCTTCATGGTGCCCGGTTCGAGGCCGTAGTCGATTGCATCGAACACGATCAGGCGGCGCGCCGCCTGCACGTAGGGCAGCAGGTAGAGCCCTTGCGTGCCGCCGTCCATGACCGTCACCGACGGCGGCAGATCCCACTCGGCGGCCAGCTGCTCGACGCAGCGCACGCCGAAACCCTCGTCGGCCCAGAGCAGGTTGCCGATGCCGAGCACCAGGACGTCGCAACGCAGATCGTCGATCGCGTTCATCGCGCTTATTCCCTGAAGGTGCGCTGGCCGCTGATCATGGTGCTGATCATGGTCTGGCGGCTCATGATGTCCTCGCGCACTGCGGCATAGACGTGCAGGATGACGAAGGTCACGATGCCCCACATGCCGAGGTGGTGCCAGCTGTGCGTCGCCTGACTGCCGCCGAGCAGCGGAATCACCCAGCCGAACAGGCGGTCCTGCCAGCTGCCCAGCCCCATGCCTTCGCCGTAGAGCGCGAAGCCGGTGCAGATCATCAGGATCGCCGCCACGGTGACGAAGAGGAACATGAACAGGTGCCCCAGCGGATTGTGGCCGACGTACTTGTAGGGTTGCTTTTCGAGGAACAGATACCAGCGCAGTTCGCGGATCAGGCCGGCCCACCACTTCATGTCGGTCACCGGCAGCATGAACAACTGCCGCGCATGATGATTGCCGGCCACGGCCCAGTAGATGCGCACCAGGAAGCCGACGGCGAAGACATAGGCCGCCGCGAAGTGGGCGAAGCGGATGTAGCCCATCAGGAAGTTGGCCGAGGCCTCGCCCGAGACGCTGGGCAAGGGACTGCCGATCAGGTAGCCGCTGACGGCCAGGACCAGGATGCACAGGGCATTGATCCAGTGCCACAGGCGCACCGGGCCTTCGTACACATAGACCGTTTTGCCGGCGGCGGTTTCCGGATCGTTTTCGAGGCTGGCGGCGGCCGCATTCAGGTTCATGGCAATCTCCTAGTGAACGGTCAGCGAACCTTGACCGTGGTCATTTCCTGACCGTCGGGACTCATGACATGGGTCGAGCAGGCCAGGCAGGGATCGAAGCTGTGCAGCGTGCGCAGGATCTCCAGCGGCTCGTCGGCCTTGGCCAGCGGCGTGTTCATCAGGCTCGCCTCGTAGGCGCCGATCTGGTTTTTGGCGTCGCGCGGACTGCCGTTCCAGGTGGTCGGCACCACGCACTGGTAGTTGTCGATCTTGCTGTCCTTGATCCTGATCCAGTGGCCCAGCGCGCCGCGCGGCGCTTCGGTGAAGCCGGCGCCCCTGGCCTCTTTCGGCCAGGTGCTGGGTTCCCATTTCTCGACGTTGGCGGTCGCCGTGTCGCCGGCCTTGATCGCCGCGATCAGCTTGTCGAACTGCTTGACCTGCAGGTCGGCGCAATACAGCGTCTCGATGCCGCGCGCCGCGGTGCGGCCCAGCGTCGAAAACAAGGCATTGACCGGGACGTCGAGTTTCTTCAGCACGCCGTCGATGGTCTCCTTGATGAAGGGATACTGCGTGGGTTGCACGTAACCCAACAGCATGCGCGAGAGGCAGCCGACTTCCATGGCATTGCCGCGCCAGCGCGGGGCCTTGATCCAGGAATACTTGGCCGACTCGTCGAGGTTCTCGATCTTGGTCCGGGTGCCCTTGAACTTCGGCCCCTCGGGCTTGTAGTTGGGCTCGGTGACGCCGTCGAACGGATGCAGGCCCTTGCTCTCGTCGCCGTACTTGTACCAGGAGTGATTGACGAATTCCTGGATCTGCTCGGGGTCCTTGAGGTCCACCGCATGCACCTTGGACAGGTCGCCGCCGGTGATCGCGCCGCGCGGCAGCAGCAGGTTGCCGGGGCTGTAATCGTTGGCGCGCTCGGGGATGTCGCCGTAGGACAGCACGGCCTGCGAGGAGAGGCCGCCGCCGTAGAGCCAGCCCTTGTAGAAGGACGCAATCGCCAGCAGGTCGGGGATATACACCTGCTCGACGAACTCCTTGCTGCGGTCGATGATGCTCTTGACCAGGTTCAGGCGCTCCATGTTGATCGCGCCGACCGCGCCCGTGTCATTGACGTTGATGGCGCAGGGCACGCCGCCCACCAGCCAGTTCGGGTGCGGATTCTTGCCGCCGAAGATGGTATGGACCTTGACGATCTCCTTCTGGAAATCCAGGGCCTCCAGATAGTGTGCGACGGCCATCAGGTTCGCCTCGGGCGGCAGCTTGTAGGCCGGGTTGCCCCAGTAGGCGTTGGCGAAGGGACCGAGCTGGCCGGATTCGACGAACTTCTTCAGGCGGTTCTGCAGATCGCGGAAATAGCCGGGCGAGGACAGCGGCCAGTTCGAGATCGACTGGGCCAGTTCCGAGGTCCGCTTCGGGTCGGCCTTCAGCGCCGAGACGACGTCCACCCAATCGAGCGCGTGCAGGTGGTAGAAGTGCACCAGGTGGTCATGCACATAGAGGTTCAACTGCATCAGGTTGCGGATGGTGTTGGCATTTTCCGGAATCTTGATGGCCAGCGCGTCTTCCACCGCGCGCACCGAGGTCAGGGCGTGGGTGCCGGTACAGACGCCGCAGATGCGCTCGGTGAAGGCCCAGGCATCGCGCGGATCGCGCCCCTTGAGAATGACTTCGAGGCCGCGCCACATGGTGCCGGTGGACACGGCGTTGCGGATCACGTTGTCCTTGTCGAGATTCACCTCGACGCGCAGGTGGCCCTCGATGCGGCAGATCGGGTCGACCACCACACGCTTGCCGCTGTTGTCGAGCTTGAAGCCCTGGGTTTCGTATGCGCCCATTTCAGTTTTCTCCAGTCACGGTTTCAGACTTCTTCGCCTTCTTCAGCGCGGATGCCGCGGCATGCACCGCCACCGCGGCGCCGGCCGCCGCCGCGGCCGTGCCGCCGACCTTGTCGGCATTGGCCTCGATGCCGAACTGCTTGATGTCGGTGACGCGGTCGTAGAAGCTGCCCTTGTCCCAGAAGCCTTCCTCCGAACAGCCGATGCAGCCGTGACCCGACTGGATCGGGAAGGAGACGCCGTCGTTCCAGCGCACCGTCGAGCAGGCGTTGTAGGTGGTCGGCCCCTTGCAGCCCATCTTGTAGAGGCAATAGCCCTTGCGTGCGTTGTCGTCGTCCCATTGTTCGACGAACTGGCCGGCGTCGAAGTGCGGCCGGCGATAGCACTTGTCGTGGATGCGCTGGCCATAGAACATCTTGGGCCGGCCCTGGCGGTCGAGTTCGGGGATGCGGTCGAAGGTCAGCATGTAGGTGACGACGCCGGTCATCACCTCGGCGATCGGCGGGCAGCCCGGCACCTTGACGATAGGCTTGCCGGAGATGACCTTGTCGATCGGCGTCGCCCGCGTCGGATTGGGTTTGGCCGCCTGCACACAGCCGTAGGAGGCGCAGGCGCCCCAGGCGATCACCGCCTTGGCGTCGGCCGCGGTCTCCTTGAGGATTTCGACGAAGGGCCGGCCGCCCTCGATGCAGAACATGCCGTCCTCATTGAGCGGCGGATTGCCCTCGACCGCGAGGATGTAGTTGCCCTTGTACTTCTTCTTGATCTCTTCCAGCTGCTTCTCGGCCTGATGGCCGGCGGCCGCCATCAGCGTGACGTGGTAGTCGAGCGAGAGCATGGACAGGATCACGTCCTTGGTCAGCGGATGCGCCGAGCGGATGAAGGATTCCGAGCAGCAGGTGCATTCCAGGCCTTCGAGCCAGATCACCGGCGTGCGCGGCTTGGTCTCCATGGCATGGGCGATCTTCGGCGCGTAGGCGCTGCCCAGCCCGAGCGAAGTCGCCGTCAGCGAACAGAATTTGAGAAAGCTGCGGCGGCTGATGCCCTGGCGCCGCAGCACGTCGTAAAAGGTTTCGGTCATCTCGGTCTCCTCCGGGGAAATTCCTTCTGATGTCAAATATGCAAGCTTCAAGCCATGGCCGATCGATCGAAACTAAGGCCATAAATTCATTGAGTTATGAATGCCGCGGCGCAGCAGTCGGCAGTTGGAATGGATAGCGCATAACCGCAATGGTTACCGGAATGAGCGCTTCGTCCTGCCGCGCACCGGTGCCGTGCCTGCCGCAACGAGACAACCCGGCGCGAACTGAAAGTCGGCGCCGGCGGGACGGCGAATCCGGCTGCGGGATCGCTTGCCTGCTCCGGCCGCGGCTAGTAGGCTGCAAGCGTCGATGTCATCAGCGGTGAGGCAAATGAAGCTCGGAATCACGCATCTGCCGGAGTGCCTGCGCCATCGGCCCTGGTGCTGGGCTTGGCTCTGCGTCGCCCTGGTGCTGCCCCTGCCGGCTGCGGCGATCAACGATCCGGTCGATGACGTCGACCGTGCCTTTGCCGCCGGGCGCTTCGGCGAAATGGCGGCGCTGCTGGAGCCGCGCATCGGCACGCTGGCGCAGGGCAGCTCGGAACAACTGGTGCGGCTCTGTTTCGCCTACAGCAAGATCAAGAGCTATCGCAAGCTCGATGCCTGCCTCGACGAATTGCAGAAGAAGCTCGCCGCGGGCGACCGCAGCGGCGGCAAGTACGGCTCGTGGTGGGCCAAGCCGACCTGGTTCGTCACCTCGCGCATGCCCTCCGGCCTGATGTTCGGCACCAAGGACTGGGACATTGCGCCGTATCCGCACATCATGCGGGCGGAGGCCGCGCTCGACCTGGGCGATTACCCGCGCGCACTGGCCGAGGCCGAGCTGGCGCGCGCCAAGCTCACTTCCAACCAGACCCAGGGCAATTATTTCCAGATCGACGTGCTGGGCCTGCTGGCGATGGCGCATGCCTTGAATGACCAGCCGCAGCAGGCGCGGCAACATATCGACGCACTGGCGCGACTGGACATCGCCAGCTTCGGCACCTCGTCGGCCGAAATCTATCTGCGCACGACGCTGGCCCGCGCGCTGTTCGCGGTCAAGGATTTCGCCAAGGCACTGGAAGTCATCTCACTGGATCGGACCTCGGGACTGCGCGCGATGGCCAGTGCCTTTGCCGGCCAGCAAGGCGGCGAATCGCTGTGGCGCTGGGAAGAGCTGCCGCGCGACTACATGCGCCACAAGAGCGAACTGGAGCTCGGCCGCCTGCGCGAGGCCAAGGCCGGCTTCGACCGCCTGCTGGCGCAGCCGCAGATCGCCGATCACTCGGGGCTGCACTGGATGCTGCTGCACGAGCGCGGGCGGATCGCCGAACGCGAAGGCGATGCCGCCACGGCCATCCGTCATTACCGCAATGCGGTGGACGCCATCGAGCAGTTGCGGGCGACGATCAACACCGAGGCCAGCCGCATCGGTTACGTGGCGGACAAGCAGGCGCTCTACGCCGACCTGGTGCGCCTGCTGGTAGCCGCGGGCGATGCGACGGCGGCTTTCGACTACGTCGAGCGCGCCAAGGCGCGCGCCCTGGTCGATCTGCTGGCCTCGCGCCAGGACTTCGCCGCGCGCGACACCGATGCCGCGCAGGTGACGAGCTTGTTGGCGCAGCTCGATGCCGCCGATACCACGGCGCGGCTGCAGACCGACGCGGCGCCCGCGGCGGCGGGCGCCCGCAATCGCAACCTGGCAGTGACGCGCCAGGCGATCCGCCAGGCCTCCGCCGAACTGGCCTCGCTGGTCAGCGTAAGCCCGGTGCCGACTGGCGAACTGCGTGCGCTGCTGGGGCCGGACGAGGTCCTGGTCGAGTACTACTACCAGCAGCAGGATTTCTATGCCTTCGTCCTCGACCGGGAACGGGTCCGGGCACTGCGGCTGGACGGCGCCGGGCTCGAACGCGAGGTGCAGGCCTTGCGCGATGCCATGGACGACCCGGCCAGCGACAAATGGCAAGCTCCTGCACGGGCGCTCTACCGCCGGCTTTGGTCGCCGCTGGCGGCTGCGACGAAAGCCCCGAATGTCATTTTCGTGGCCCACGGCGCCCTGCACTACCTGCCCTTCGCCGCACTGCAAGATGCCGATGGCAAGTTCCTGCTCGACCAGGTCGGCCTGCGCTACCTGCCCAATGCCAGCGTGCTGAAGTTCCTGCGTCCGCTGGCCGCACATGCACCCCGACCGATGCTGGTCCTGGGCAACCCCGACCTGGGCGACCCCAGGCTCGACCTGAGGCACGCCGAAAGTGAGGCGCGGGCGGTCGCCGGCCTGTTCCCCGGTTCGCGGCTGCTGGTCCGCCGTGAGGCCTCGCTGACGAACTTCCTCAAGGCGGCCGGCCAGGTATCGCGCCTGCATTTCGCCACCCACGGCAAATTCCAGAGCGACAACCCGCTGAGTTCGGGCCTCTATCTGGCAAAGGACGAAACGCACGACGGCCTGCTGTCGGTCGCCACGCTGTATTCGCTGCGGCTGGACCTGGATCTGGTGACCCTCTCGGCCTGCGAAACCGGCCTCGGCAAGGTATCGACCGGGGATGACGTGGTCGGCCTCAACCGCGGCTTCCTGTACGCCGGCAGCCGCTCGATCGTCGCCAGCCTGTGGAGCGTCGATGACGAGGCGACCGCCGCGCTGATGAAGAATTTCTACCTCAAGCTGGCCACTCGCTCAAAGCGGGACGCCTTGCGCCAGGCGCAAATCGAAACC
>MHZX01000103.1:11392-58749 GCA_001828935.1 Rhodocyclales bacterium RIFCSPLOWO2_02_FULL_63_24 | reverse complement strand
ACATCGCCATCCTGACCGGCGGCACGGTGATCGCCGAGGAAGTCGGCCTGACGCTGGAAAAAGCCACCCTGAAGGATCTGGGCCAGGCCAAGCGCGTCGAAGTCGCCAAGGAAAACACCACGCTGATCGACGGCGCCGGCGCCGAAGACGCGATCAAGGGCCGCGTCACGCAAATCCGTGCCCAGATCGAGGAAGCCACCAGCGACTACGACAAGGAAAAGCTGCAGGAGCGCGTGGCCAAGCTGGCCGGCGGTGTTGCGCTGATCAAGGTCGGCGCCGCCACCGAAATGGAAATGAAGGAAAAGAAGGCCCGCGTCGAAGACGCACTGCACGCCACGCGTGCCGCCGTTGAAGAAGGCATCGTCGCCGGCGGCGGCGTCGCCCTGCTGCGCGCCCGCGCCGCGATCTCGCTCAAGGGCGACAACCACGAACAGGAAGCCGGCATCAAGATCGTGCTGCGCGCCCTGGAGCAGCCGCTGCGCGAAATCGCCGCGAATGCCGGCGACGAGCCGAGCGTGGTGGTCAACAAGGTGCTCGAAGGCAAGGGCAACTTCGGCTACAACGCGGCAACCGGCGAGTACGGCGACATGGTGGCGATGGGCGTGCTGGACCCGACCAAGGTGACCCGCACCGCGCTGCAGAACGCTGCATCCGTGGCCGGCCTGATGCTGACCACCGACGCCATGGTGGCTGAGCTGGTCGAAGACAAGCCGGCCGGCGGCGGCATGGGCGGCATGGGCGGCATGGGTGGCATGGGCGGCATGGGCGGCATGGACATGTAATGTCCATTCTCCAATAGCAAGGAACAGGAGGAAACCCAGGTTTCCTCCCGTTACCCGCCTTCCTACTGGACGGGAAAGCCCGGCTTCGGTCGGGCTTTCTTTTTTGCATCAACCGCAGTACCATGAGTTCGCAGATTCTGAAACAAGGCAAACCCGTCGAAAGGCGGGGACGCAAAGTCACCGGCCTAACGGGCGCATGCCCCACGGTAGCGGGACCACCAGGAGATCGCCATGGTTACTACCGTCAGCCGCCGCTTCGTGTTCGTCAAAGTGAAGCGCAAGCAGCCCCCTCGCAAGCCCCGTCCCCCGATTCGCGACGACGACGAAATGGTCGGCGAAGCCGCGCGGCCGGCGCGGCCCCTTCTGATTGTCAGTCCTTCCCAGGTGGCGGAGCGCAAATCGCCCTGGCCCTTGGTGGCCGCCGCCGTCGGCGGCTTTGCTGCCGTTGCCGTGGTGATCGCCCTGCTCAGCGGCTTGGCCGGTCGGCCGACGGCCGACGGCGGCGTCCAGGTTCAGGCTGCGCGCAGCGCGGCGCCTACACATCCAGGCTATAGCCGCTCGGCATCGGGCGGCTATCCAGGCGCAGGTGGCGGTTATTCAAACGGCAGCGGCAGCGGTGGCGACAGAGCCGTCGTTCGGCAGACATCGGCGGCCGAGGCTTTCCTTTCTTCGCCGTTTCCCAACCGCAAGCCCGTGAGCTGTGCGGCCCAGATGGACGGCAGCAGCGAGTCGCGCCGCGACTTCAGCAAGTGCCTGGAACAGGCCAACGAAAGAGAGCCGGCACCAGGCGCGAAGTAGCAAGAAGTCGGCGCTGGCCACACGCCGAAAAGAGTCCTCTGCGGGTTCATGGCAAAAAAACCGGGAGGTGCCGGCAGACAGGCTATCATTTCGTCCGAACCCGTCACAATGAGGATATCCATGGTCGACGACGGCATCTATCGCAAGACTGAAAAGGGGCGAACCGAGATCGCCACCCGTGCCAACAAACTCGGCATGCGCGAGCGGACTTTGCTCATCATGGTGGATGACAAGACACCGCGCAGCGTCTTGTTGTCCCGCAGCGCGCATCCAGGTTGCGGCGACATCCTCGACTCCCTGCTGGCCCAGGACTTCATCGAGATCAACCCCGGTTCGTGAGGCGGCGATGAGACTACTGCTGGCAGAAGACGACCGCATCATTTCCCAGGGGCTGATCGCCGCCTTGCGCAAATCCGGCTACGCGGTGGATCACGTCAACAACGGCGCGGATGCCGACACGGCCCTGCTCTCCCAGCAGTACGACCTGTTGGTGCTCGACCTCGGCTTGCCGCGCATGTCGGGGATCGACGTGCTCAAGCGTCTGCGCGCGCGCAAACTCACCATGCCGGTATTGGTGTTGACGGCACAGGACGGCATCGACGACCGGGTGCGCGGCCTCGATGCCGGTGCCGACGATTACCTGACCAAGCCATTCGCCTTGCCCGAACTGTTCGCCCGGGTGCGCGCGCTGACCCGGCGCGGCACCGGCAATCCGACCCGGATCGAGGTCGGCGCCTTGTCCTACGACCAGTCCGAGCGCGTCGCCCGCCTCAGGGGCGAGATCGTCGAGTTGTCGGCACGCGAACTGGCGCTGCTTGAAATCCTGCTGCTGCGCGCCGGACGACTGGTGGCCAAGGAGCAGCTGGTCGATCAGCTGTGCAGTTGGGGCGAGGAAGTCAGCAACAACGCCATCGAGGTCTATATCCACCGTCTGCGCAAGAAGCTCGAACCCGGCGGCGCCCGCATCACGACGGTGCGCGGTCTTGGCTATTGCCTGGAGAAGCCGGCCGAGCTTGCCGATGCGGCAAATGGCAAAGCCTGACACCGGCCCGCGAAGCGGAAGCCCCGTCACGCAAAGCGAGAGCTCCGGCATACGGAACTCCGGGCCACCGAACCCCGAAAAACCCGCTCCGGCCGTTACTGCGGGCAGGCGCGGCAATAACCCGTTCGCAAGCTACGAGTACCCGAATTCACTGTTCGGCGAGATTCTCGACTGGATGCTGGCGCCGCTGTTGTTGCTGTGGCCGATATCGATTGCGGCTACCAATCACGTCGCCAGCTATATCGCCAACCAGCCTTACGACCAGGCGCTGGCCGACAATGTCACGGCCATTGCGCGCCTGGTGAAAATCGAGGGCGGCCGGGTCACGGTTAACCTGCCGGCTTCGACGCGCACGCTGCTGCGTGCCGACGAAAGCGACACGCTTTACTACCAGGTGATCGGTCCCGGCAGCCGGGTCATTCACGGCGACAAGGAAATCCCCTGGCCGACGCTGCCGGCGAAGGTGGAGGCAGGAAAAATCCTGTTCCGCGACGAACGCATCGAAGCCGACAACGTGCGCATCGCCTATGCCTTCATGCCCGTCAGAAGCGGCTTGCCGCCGGTCGTGGTGCAGGTCGCGGAAACCCTGCACAAACGCGAAGCCCTGGCGTCGGGGATCATTTCCGGCGTGCTGTTGCCGCAATTCGCCATCATTCCACTGGCGGTGATCCTGGTTTATCTGGGCTTGATGCGCGGCATCGCCCCCTTGCGCCTGCTGCAGGAACGCATCCATCGGCGCCGGCCCTCCGACCTGTCGCCGATCCCGGCCGGACGCGTGCCCGACGAGGTGCGGCCGCTGGTGGTCGCCTTCAACCAGATGATGGGGCGGCTGGAAGAGAACCTTCAGGCGCAGCAGCGCTTCATCGCCCAGGCCGCGCACCAGATGCGCACGCCGCTGACCGGACTCAAGACGCAGACCGAGATCGCGCTTTCGGAAACCGATCCGGCGCAGATGCGCAACGCGCTGCGGCTGATCGCCGAAAGCACCGACCGCGCGTCGCATATGATCAACCAGTTGCTGATGCTGGCGCGCGCCGAGGCCAGTCATGAAAAGCTGCACAACGTGGTGCCGCTCGATCTCGATGCGCTCGCCCGCGGCGTTACCGAGGAATGGGTGGTGCGCGCCCTGGCCAAGCGCATCGACCTCGGCTTCGAGGAAAGCGGCCGCTCGCTGCGGATCAACGGCGTGCCCCTGTTGTTGCGCGAGCTGCTGACCAACCTGGTGGACAACGCGATCAAGTACACCGCGCCGGGAGGCCATGTCACGGTGCGCACCCGTGCCGGCCGGAGGGCGGTGATCGAGGTCGAGGACAATGGCATTGGTATTCCGGTCGAGGAGCGCGACAGCATCTTCGAGCGCTTTTACCGTGTCCTCGGCACCGACGCCGAAGGCAGCGGACTGGGGCTCGCCATTGCCGCCGAGATCGCCGAACTGCATCAGGCCAAGATAGATTTGCTGACCGGAAGCGACGGCAAGGGGAGTTTGTTTCGCGTCAGTTTCCCGCGCCACCGGGAGACTCAAGAGCATCCTCCGGAGCGATCCCGACCCCTCTCGGGCAGCTTTCCCATCGGCCTGTAAACGGCCTGTAAGCTTCCTGTCAGGATTGCCGGCAGACAATGTCGGCATCTTGGGGCAATTGGCGTTGTCTATGCCGTTCGTACTGCTCCGGGAATACGGTAGGCGCATAACACGGGGAACCCGGGATGCGCCTCAGGAACGGCGGACTGTTCCGGTCCGCCGCAAAGCTAAAAAAGGAGGAGTGCTAGATGCAGCTCACTGAGAAGCATAAGCAGTACTGGAACATCAACCTGAAGATAAGCTCAGTCCTGCTTGTCCTATGGTTCGTGGTCACGTTCGTCATGGGCTGGTTCGCCCGCGAACTCAACGAGATCAACATCATTGGGCCCCTGGGCTTTTACATGTCGGCGCAGGGCTCGTTGATCATCTACGTCGCCATCATCTGGTATTACGCCCACTACATGAACAACCTGGACAAGGAATACGGTGTCCATGAAGGGGAGCTCGACTAATGTCCGCCATAACCCAATCACAGTTCGCCGCCAACCTGAAGCGCTACTACAGCTTCTACACCGGCGGTTTCGTTGCCTTCGTCATCGTCGTCGGCATCCTCGAACAGCTCGGCGTGCCGAGCAAGATCCTCGGCTACATCTTCCTGTTCGCCACCATCATGCTGTATGCCGGCATCGGCTTCATGTCGAAGACGGCAGACGTCGGTGAGTACTACGTCGCCGGCCGGCGCGTACCGGCGCTGTTCAACGGCATGGCGACCGGCGCCGACTGGATGTCGGCGGCCAGCTTCATCGGCATGGCCGGCACTCTTTACCTGTCGGGCTACGACGGTTTGGCCTTCGTGCTGGGCTGGACCGGCGGCTACTGCCTGGTGGCGATCCTGCTGGCGCCCTACCTGCGCAAGTTCGGTCAGTTCACGATTCCGGACTTCCTCGGTGCGCGCTTCGGCGGCCACCTGCCGCGCTTCATCGGCGTGATTGCGGCCATTACCTGCTCCTTCACTTACGTGATCGCGCAGATCTACGGCGTCGGCATCATCACCTCGCGCTTCACCGGCCTCGAGTTCCAGGTCGGCGTCTTCGTCGGTCTGGCCGGCATCCTGGTCTGCTCCTTCCTCGGCGGCATGAAGGCCGTGACCTGGACCCAGGTGGCGCAGTACATCATCCTGATCGTGGCCTACATGATCCCGGTGGTGTGGCTGTCGGTGAAGCATACCGGCATCCCGATTCCGCAGATCTCCGCCTACACCTCGGCCCTGCCCAAGATCACGGCGCTGGAAACGGAGTTCAACGACAAGGCCACGCCCAAGGGTGCCAAGGAAGAGTCGGTGCGCGCCATATTCCGCGAGCGTTCCGCTGCGGCCACGGCCAAGCTGGCCGGCCTGGAGAAGGACGGTCCGGCTTTCCTCGCGGCGGAAAAGCAGAAGCTGACGGACAAGGTCGCGGCCCTCAAGGCCGAAGCCACGCCGGACGCCAAGGCCATCGAAGCGGCGGAGAAGACCGTCAAGGACTTCCCTGCCGATGCGGCTGCGGCGAAGAAGGCCTGGACTGCCGAGAAAGGTGTCGGCGCCCGCGCCGCGCCGGTCAAGGCCCACGCCGAAGCCTTTGCCGTGGGTGGCAAGACGCCGGAAGAGATCGAGAAGAACCGCAGCAAGGCGAAGAAGAACTTCCTCGCCCTGATCGCGTGTCTGATGATCGGCACCGCCGCCCTGCCGCATATCCTGATGCGCTACTACACCACGCCTTCGGTGCATGAGGCGCGCGTCTCGGTGTTCTGGGGCCTGTTCTTCATCTTCCTGCTGTATTTCACGGCACCGGCCCTGGCCATCCTGGCCAAGTACGAGGTCTACAGCAACCTGGTGGGGTCGAGCTTCGCTTCGCTGCCGGCCTGGGTCAGCAACTGGTCCGTGGTGGACAAGTCGCTGATGAACATTGCCGACATCAACAAGGACGGCATCGTGCAGCTGGCGGAAATCGTCATCGGCGGCGACCTGATCGTGCTGGCCACCCCGGAAATTGCGGGTCTGCCCTACGTGATCTCGGGCCTCGTGGCGGCCGGCGGCCTGGCGGCGGCACTTTCCACCGCTGACGGCCTGCTGCTGACCATCGCCAACGCCATGTCGCACGACCTGTACTACAAGATGATCGACCCAAACGCCTCGACGGTACGCCGTCTGGCGGTGTCCAAGGGCCTGTTGCTCGTGGTGGCGCTGTGTGCTGCCTACGTCACCAGCCTGAAGCCGGGCGACATCCTGTTCCTGGTCGGCGCGGCCTTCTCGCTGGCAGCCTCGGGTTTCTTCCCGGCGCTGGTATGCGGGGTGTTCTGGAAGCGCGCCAACTACCTCGGTGCGGTGCTGGGCATGAGCGCCGGATTGGGTACTTGTGCCTACTACATGTACACAACCTATCCGTTCTTCGGCGTCAATGCACCGCTGTGGTGGGACATCGCCCCGATCTCGGCCGGCACCTTCGGCATTCCCGCCGGCTTCCTCGGCGTGATCATCGGTAGCCTGATTTCGGCAGAGCCGAGCAAGGAGATTCAGGAACTGGTCGACCATGTCCGCTATCCGAATCTGGAAGGCGACATCGACACCAAGGGCATTTGATTCGATTTATGGAGGAGGAGGGGGGTTAGGGAGGATACCCGCCCCCGTTGAACCGGTCCCTGGGCAACCACGGGCCGGTTTTTTTACGCCTTTGAATCCGGACGCGAATTCGGCGTGCTGCCCGCGCCGACTATTGGCCTGGCGTTGGCTAGCAAAATATCAGAAGGGAAGTTCCGGAATGAATTGCATCAAGTCGGCGCGCTCGGTATCGTGCGCCAGTTTCTTCGCGCGTTTGGGCTCGAATCCGACCAGGCGCTTGAGGATGCGCGTGACGTCGTCGGGACGGTTGGCATGGTGATAAGCCATGCCCAGTTGATAGAAGCCTTCGCCGCTCATGGGCTGCAGTTCAACGACTTTTTCCAGCGCTTTCACCGCTTCGTCGTGTTGACCGAGGCGCGCATGGGCCAGTCCCATGCCGTACCAGGCCATGTCCTGCGTCGGCACCAGGCGCACCGCCTCGGTGAAGGCGGCGATCGCCTGCGTCGGCATGCCGGCGTGTTCGCACACGTAGCCGAGGTTGTACCAGTTGGCGCCGTCATCCGGCGTCAGCGCCAGCGCCGCCTCGAACCACTTTATCGCCACCGCGTAGTTCTTCCGCTTGGCCGCAATTGCCGCCAGATGGCGTGCCGACTGCACGTCCTGCGGGTTGACCCGGAACGCCGTAAGGTAGGCCTCGAAGGCGCGGTCTTCGCGGCCGAAGAAGTGAAACAGCCAGCCGCGGGCATAATGCCGCCAGTGTTCGTAATTCATGCGTTTGACCAAGCAAAATAATGGAGACCGAAACATACCATGAGCCACCCTGAACTACTCATCCTTGGCGTATTGCGCGCGCTGGCCGAAGTCGCGATGTTGTTTCTTCTCGGGCAAGGCCTGCTGGCGCTCCTGGCGGGCAGCCGTCGCCACACCAACACCATGTACAAGCTGTTCCTGATCGTCACGGCGCCGGTGCTGAAGGTGGTGCGCAAGGTCACCCCGCCGCAGGTCATCGACCGCCACCTGCCCTTCGTCGCTTTCGCCCTGCTGTTCTGGTGCTGGATTGGCTTGGCGTATCTGAAAAAGCTCTACTGCGACACCAACCTGCTGCAGTGCTTCTGAGCATCCCATGGGCGGCGGGAAAACGACCGCATGCGCGTTAACTTGACCAGCCGGGGTGAGCGGGACGCCCGGCCGCGCACGTCGATGACGGGCGCGGGTATCTGCCTTCCGCAGTGCGGCCTGATCCAGGCGCCAAGGTCGTGAACAGCCAATTCGACCGGACCCGCCTCGCCCTCCTGTTGCTGCTGGTGGCCTTGCTCGGCGTCGGCATGTGGGCCTATCGCGGCGTTGGCGATTCCGTGCGCGAGATTCGCGCTACCGGTTTGCGGACGCTGCTCAACACCCAGGTCGGAACGCTCGAGCAATGGATCGCCGAACGGCGCCACGAGGCCGAGCAACTTGCGGCCGATGCGGAGCTGAGCGCCGATATCGTTCGTCTGGCTTCCGCCGCGCGGCAACATGACCGTGCCGGCATTATCGAAGGCATTCTGGGCAAGGCGGCGGCCATCGGCGTGACTGCGGCCCTGGTCATCGATCCGCGGGGCGGCATTCTCGCCGCCAGTGAGGCGCAACGAACCGGTCATGGCGTGACACCCGACTTCTTCGCCCATCTGGCGCCCGTGCTCAAGGGGCAATCCGCTTTCGTGCGGCCCTATAGTGGCCCCGGCGACACCGCCGGGGCAATGGAAATCGGGCGCGCCTGGGTCGCCGCACCGATACGCAACGCAAAGGGTGGGATCGTTGCCATGCTGGCCCTGGGCTCACCGGCCGACAAGGGATTTGCCGGCCTGTTCGAAGCGGCCCGTCTCGGCCGCAGCGGGGAAGCTCTCGCTTTCGATGCCGAGGGCTGGTTGCTGTCGCCGAGTCGGCACGCCGAGGAATTGCGTCAGCACGGATTGGCGGCCCGCCTGGCTGCGCCTGCCGCCGAGACCCTGAGCCGGCTGGCGATGCAAGCCGTGGCCAAGCGCGGCGAGGGAGGTGAAGGACTCCTGCTGCAGCCCTATCCGAATTATCTCGGCCGCGATGTCATCGGTGCCTGGCGCTGGCTGCGCGAACACGATATCGGCGTCGCGATCGAGATCGAAGCGAGCGAGGCCTATGCCCCGCTGACCTATCTGCAGATCGGATTTTCGATAGTCCTGCTGCTCATCTTCATCGTATGGCTGTCGGGTTTTTTGTCGCCCGGCGCGCTGGCTACGCTGTTACGGCGGGACGCAAAAGTGCGCGAGCTCGGTCCCTACCGATTGCTGCGACAAATCGGCGAAGGCGCCATCAGCAACGTCTACCTGGCACAGCATCGCATGCTCAAGCGCCCGGCGGCCGTGAAAGTGCTCAAGACGCAGAAGGCCTCGGACGAATGGATCGCCCGCTTTCAGCGCGAGGTCCAGTTGTCCAGTCAGCTGCACCATCCCAACACCATTGCCATCTACGATTACGGCACGGGGTCGACCGGCGAGTTCTACTACGCCATGGAGTATCTGGAGGGCTTGTCGCTCGCCGACCTGGTCGAACGTTACGGTCCGCTGCCGCCGGCACGCACGGCCTACATCCTGCGCCAGGCCTGTGCCTCGCTATGGGAAGCGCACGGCTGCGGTCTGGTGCATCGCGACATCAAGCCGCAGAACATCATGCTTTGCCAGATTCGCGGCGAGCGCGATTTCGTCAAGGTGCTCGACTTCGGCCTGGTCAAGCAGGTGGGGGGCGAGCAGACGCGGGATCTCACCCGGGCCATGCGCATCCTCGGCACGCCGCTCTACATGTCGCCCGAACGCATTCGCAATCCCAGCGACGCCGATGGCCGCGCCGACATCTACGCCCTGGGCGCGGTCGGGTTCTTCCTGCTCACCGGCAAGCGCCTGTTCGAGACGGAAACCGAGCACGACCTCACCTACCATGTGCTGCACACCGTGCCCAAGCTTGTCTCCGAATGCTCGCCGTTTGCGGTGCCGGCGGAACTGGATGCCCTGATCGGACGCTGCCTGGAAAAAGACGCGGCGGCGCGCCCGCAGAGCATCATCGAAGTTGCCAGCGCGCTCGACGGCTTGCTGGTGCACATGCCTTGGACGCGAAGCCAGATCGACGCGTGGTGGAAGAACCACTGGGTCAACGAGGGCGACCCGGGACGGCGTTTCACCGCTCCCAGCTCCTGAGCGGAACTCGCCCGCCCGCATCGGCGCATCCCTGAATGCCTTCCCGCCCAAGGGAACCGGGAAGCAAAAAAGCCAGCCCCGCGGGGCTGGCTTTTTTGCTTGTTGGCTAAGTTTGCTTCAGTGACCGGAGGCGCTGGAACTGCCGACGCCGGTTTCCGAGCGGATCAACTGAGCCGGGAACAAGGCGCGTTCCTTCTTGGCCTGGGCGCTGTTGTCCAGCTTGGAGACCAGGTAAATCACCACGAAGGCTGCGGTCATCGAGAAGATCGCCGACGACGCGTAGGGGAACAGCGCCGATCCCTTGGGATTGCCGAGCGAGGCTTCCCACACCGCCGGTGACATGATCGTCAATGCCACGGAGGAGATCAGGCCGACCGTGCCGCCTGCCACCGCGCCCTTGGTGGTGCAATCCTTCCACAGCACGGACATGAACAACACCGGGAAGTTGGCCGAGCAGGCGACGGCGAAGGCCAGCATCACCATGAAAGCGACGTTCTGCTTCTCGAACACGATGCCGAGCAGCACGGCGAAGATGCCGAGGCACACCGTGGTGATCTTCGACACGCGCAGTTCGGTCGCCGAATCGACGTTGCCGTGACGCCACACCGAAGCGTACAGGTCGTGCGATACCGCCGACGCGCCGGACAGCGTCAGGCCCGCCACCACCGCCAGAATCGTGGCGAAAGCCACGGCGGAAATGAAGCCCATGAACATGTCCCCGCCCACGGCCTTGGACAGATGCACCGCCGCCATGTTGCCGCCGCCTTTGAGACCATTGGCGAGCTCGCCACCGACGAAGTAGTCCGCCGGGTTGGGAATCAGGTTGGTGATGGCGCCGAAGCCGATGATGAAGGTCAGGATGTAGAAGTAACCGATCCAGGTCGTGGCCCAAGCTACCGATTTGCGGGCTTCCTTGGCGCTCGGTACGGTGAAGAAGCGCATCAGGATGTGCGGCAGACCTGCGGTGCCGAACATCAGCGCCATGCCGACCGAAATCGCCGAGATCGGGTCGTTGATCAATGCCCCCGGACTCATGATCGCATCATGCTTGGAATGCACTTCGACCGCCTTGGCGAACATCGCTTCGGGGCTGAAGCCGAACTGGAACAACACCGCCAGGGCCATGAAGGTGGCGCCGATCAACAGCATGCAGGCCTTGATGATCTGCACCCAGGTCGTTGCCGTCATGCCGCCGAACAGCACATAGGTCATCATGATCACGCCGACCATGCTCACCGCGACAAGGTAGTCGAGACCGAACAGCAGCTTGATCAGCTGGCCGGCGCCGACCATCTGGGCGATCAGGTAGAAGGCCACCACGACCAGCGAACCGCAGGCCGCGAAGGTGCGGATCGGGCCCGCGTCGAAGCGGTAGCCGGCGACGTCGGCGAAGGTGAACTTGCCGAGGTTGCGCAGGCGTTCCGCCATCAGGAAGGTGATGACGGGCCAGCCGACCAGCCAGCCGATCGAGAAGATCAGGCCGTCGAAGCCGGAACCGAACACCAGGCCGGAAATGCCCAGGAAGGAAGCCGCCGACATGTAGTCGCCGGCGATCGCCAAGCCGTTCTGGAAGCCGGTGATGCCGCCGCCTGCCGTGTAGAAGTCCGCCGCCGTCTTGGTCTTGGCCGCCGCCCACTTGGTGATCCACAATGTGATGCCGACGAAAATCGCGAACATCGTGATCGCGGTCCAGTTGGTGTCCTGTTTCTGCGCCTGACCGAGGTCGGCGCCGGCCGCCAGGGCCGCTCCGGCGACCAGCAGGGCGGCCGCGCCGCCGAGAATGTGTTTGGCCTTGATCACTTGGAAGCCTCCTTGACGATTGCGTTCTTCATGTCGTCGAACTCGGTGTTGGCGCGGCGGACATAGATTGCGGTAATGACGATGGTGAACACCAGCACGCCGATTCCCATCGGAATGCCGATGGACGTCACTGCGCCGGTGGCGACCTTGGTGGCCAGGAACTGCTTGTCGAAAGCGATCAGCAGGATGTAGCCGAAATACACGATCATCATCAGGATGGTCATGATGATCGAGTAGTTGTTGCGGATGCTGACAAACTGCAGGAACTTCGGATTCTTCTGAATCCGTTCGACAATGTCTTCGTCTTTCATGTTTCCTCCTTGGAGTGGAAGGGAATTGTTGTAATGGCGAAACGCCCAGCTCTGCTGGAGGCTGGCATCCTAGGCAGGCGCACTTACACGGCTCTTACCATGCTCTTACGGATGACTTACGCCGCCTGTCAGCAAGCCGTCAGCGACGACCAGGTAAGAGAAAGGCGCGGCGACCTTTGACGCCGCAACGCCGAGGGCCTATAATCCGCACCCTTTCCGGCTAGGTAGCTCAGTTGGTAGAGCAACGGACTGAAAATCCGTGTGTCGGCAGTTCGATTCTGCCCCTGGCCACCAGTAATACCAAGGCCCCGCTCGTCTTATGACCTGCGGGGCCTTTGCTTTTCAGCCGAGATATCTGCAAGGTGCTGCCGGGAATAGATCAGATCGGTGGTGGCGATCCATTGCGTTGACAATTGCTACTAATATTCTTGCAAATTAGTAGACATGCAGTTGATCTGCTATCTATACTAATAATTACTAATCTTATTGCAAATTAGTAGACGTGTAGTTGATCTGTTATTTGTACTAATTCCTACTAATCTTCTTGCAAACTAGTAGAGTTATGAGGCTTCCAGAAACCTCTCCAGAACTGACCAAACTCCTTAAGCGTATGAAGCCTAAGGATATTCAGCTGGCTGCTCAGAATATTGCTCCGCTGGCAAAGGGGAAGTATCTCCATTGGGACGAGCTTCGCTACAGAGAGCCGCCCCCGGGACTGACCCGCGATGGTTGGTGGGCTTCACTTTTGTTAGGGCGTCACGGGCTAATGCAGCCGCTACCTCTTCTCGACAAGCGCGGTAATCCATTTAGATTCGCTACGCCAAGCCCTGTGCAGATTGACCTGCACCACATTGACCGCGATGCCGCTGGGCAAATCCGCACTGCTGTAGGCGCTCCGATTCAAGAACACCCTGCGCGCTATTTGTTGAACTCTCTTATTGAGGAGGCCATTACTTCCAGCCAGCTTGAAGGCGCGTCCACAACCCGGCAAGTTGCAGCGGCAATGCTTCGCGAGGGCCGTAAGCCGCGCGACATTAGTGAAACCATGATTTTCAACAACTACCGGGCAATGGAGCATCTACGATCCTTGAAGCAGGAACCAATTACGCCAGAATTGATCCTGGAACTGCATCGCATCCTCACGGAAAACACACTTGAAGACACCGCAGATGCCGGGCGACTTCGCAAGTCTGACGATGTGCGTGTTGTCGATCAACGAGATAACAAGGTTGTGCATGTGCCGCCACCGAGCACAGAACTTCCTGAACGCATGGAAAGGCTATGTACATTTGCAAACGCAGATGAAACCTCATTACCTTTCGTGCATCCGGTGCTACGGGCGATCTTGCTTCATTTCATGATCGGATACGACCACCCCTTTGTAGACGGCAATGGCCGTACCGCCCGAGCGCTGTTCTATTGGTCGCTGGCTCGCAGTGGCTATTGGTTGATGGAGTACACCTCCATCAGTCACATCCTGCGCAGAAGCTCTGTCAGCTATATGCGCGCTTACCTGAAGACAGAGACAGACCAAAACGACACAACCTACTTCCTGCTACATCAGCTCCTGACTATCCGGCGAGCAATAGTAGCGCTGCACGAGTACCTGGCTAGAAAAGCCGGCGAGCAACGGGAGACGGAAAAGCTGTTGGCCGCATCGCCAGCACTTCGAACCAGGTTCAATCATCGGCAAATCGCCCTGCTGACACACGCTCTGAGGAACTTAGGCGAGGGATACCGGGTGGACGCTCATCAGCGTTCCCACAATGTCGTCTACCAAACTGCCCGCAACGATTTGCTGACCCTTCATTCACTTGGGCTGCTTGAAAAAGCACGGCAAGGAAATGCCTATGTCTTCTTCGCTCCTGAAAACCTGCGTGACCGCCTCACCGATCTCGCCAAATAGCGTCCCAAACTTTCGGAGGAATTGTTGCACTTGCTTTGTGAATCTGCGAAACAAGGCCCTGCAGGTTTCACGACTTGCGGGGCCTTGTGCATTCCGAACCGGCCCAGATCGCCGCTTCCTTCTGTGCATGCAGCCCTGCCGCGCTGGGTCCGGATCCCGAAAGGCGGAACGTCTGCGCGAGGCATTTCGGTTGTGTGGTGTTGACCCCCGCATCGCCCGATTGCAATGCGGGTGCAGGCGCAGCGGCGGATGTCGAGCGATATGCAAATCGGCGATCGCGAAACTGCTCGAAACGAAATGCCGGGGTTATACTTTCCCGGACTGCTGGCAATGGGTGGATCAGGGAAACACCTACGTATGGGTCGGCCGCGCCGGGTGCCGGCGTGATCGTCTTGCGGCTCATGCCAGCAGCCGTTTCAGGTTTCCGCGACCCCTCGCCTTGCATCGACGATCGGCCTCGGGCAGTCCAATGATGCTGGTATGGGTATAGCTCGAATGAGTAACGAAGCCCTTCCGCCGACACACGCCTCCGACGCTACGCCGGGGGCGACACTGCTGATCGCCGACGATATGCCGGAGAACCTGCTCGTGCTGGGCGAGCTGCTCGCCGCGGGGGGCTATGCCGTCAGGGCGGCGAATTCGGGTGCCGCCGCGCTGCGTTATGCGCTGCAGGAGCCCCATCCTGACTTGATCCTGCTCGACGTGATGATGCCGGCGATGGACGGCTACGAGGTGCTGCATCGCTTGCGGGAGAATGCGGTTACGCGCGACATTCCGGTGATTTTCCTGACCGCCTTGGGCGATGCCGGCGACGTGGCACACGGGCTGCGCATGGGGGCCGCCGACTATATCGCCAAGCCGATCCAGCCCGAGGTGGTCCTCGCACGCGTGCGCACCCAGCTCGAAGCCCGGCGCGTCCGCGACTGGCTCAAGGATCAGAATGCCTTCCTCGAAGCCGAGGTCGCCCGCCGGCTGGCTGACAACCGGCGGCTCCAGAACGAAGCCGAACGGGTCCAGGCGGTTCTCAACCACCAGCGCGAACTGATTCTGACCTCGGCGGCGGAAGGCATCTTCGGCGTTGATATGCATGGCGTCATCAATTTCGCCAACCCCGCCGCGGCCAGCATGCTGGGCTACCAACGGGAGGAATTGCTCGGCCGCGAAACATGCGAGATTTTTTACCGCCCGGCTGCGGACCAGATAAGCCGTCCCGACGAGGATTGTCCGATACTGGCCTCATGCACGGCGGGCGTCGCCATCCACGCCCAGGAGGCAATGTTCCGGCGCAAGGACGGCACTGCCGTGCCGCTCGAGTTTTCCTGCACTCCCATCGTCGAGAACAGCCAGTTGGCGGGTGTCGTGGTGACGCTGCAGGATGTCAGCGAGCGCAGGCGCTACCTCGAACAACTTGAACGCAAATCCAATTTCGACGACCTGACCGGACTCCCCAACCGCAACCTGCTCAACGATCGCCTGGCCCACCTGATCGATCGCTGCAGCAAGGCAGGGACCGAGCTGGCCGTATTGACGATCAATCTGGATCGCTTCAAGAGCATCAACGACAGCCTCGGCCATGGCGCCGGGGACCAGGTGTTGCGCGAAGTGGCGGCGCGGTTTGGCGAGTCGATGCACAACGTGGACACGCTGGCGCGGCTCGAAGGCGACGACTTCGTCCTGGTGGCCGAAACCAGCGAAACCGACGTCGCAACGCAGCTGGCGCAGCCCTTGCTCGCGATGCTGGCGCAGCCGTTCAGAAACGGCGAGCGCGAATTCTTTCTCACCGGCAGCATCGGCATCGCCCTGTTTCCCAAGGATGGCGAGAATGGCGACGCCTTGCTGAGGAATGCCGCCGCCGCAATGTTCCGGGCCAAAGCCGGGGGCGGCGCCCGATTCCATTTCTACACCGCCGCAATGAATGCCCGCTCCCTGGAGCGGCTGGACATGGAAAATGGCCTGCGCCGGGCACTCGACCGCGGCGAGCTGTTGGTCCATTACCAGCCGCAGTTGAGCTTGCGTACCGGCGAAATCATCGGTGCCGAGGCCCTGGTGCGCTGGCAGCATCCGGAGCGCGGACTGGTGATGCCCGGCGACTTCATCGGCCTCGCGGAGGAGTGCGGCCTCATCCTGCCGCTCGGCGAATGGGTCTTGCGTACCGCTTGCGCGCAGAACAAGGCCTGGCAGGATGCCGGCCTGCCGCCGATCACCGTGGCCGTGAATATGTCGGCACGGCAGTTTGCAGCGCAGGACGTGGTCAAGCTGGCGGCCGCGATCCTGGCGGAAACCGGACTCGGCGCCAACTACCTCGAACTGGAACTGACCGAGAGCGTGGTCATGGCCGATGCCGAAGCCTTCATCCATGCCACGGAACAGCTCAAGGGCTTGGCGATCACGCTGTCGATCGACGACTTCGGTACCGGGTTTTCCTCGCTCAACTATCTCAAGCGCTTCGCCATCGATCGCCTGAAAATCGACCAATCCTTCGTGCGCGACGTCACTCACGACGCCAACAGCGCCGCCATCGCCCTGGCGATCATTTCGCTGGCCCACAGCCTGAAGCTCGCGGCGATCGCCGAAGGCGTCGAAACCGAAGCCCAACTCAGCTTCCTGCGCCGTCGCGACTGCGACGAGATGCAGGGCTACTATTTCAGCAAGCCGGTGCCTGCCGCCGAGTTCGAGCAATTCCTGCATGCGCGGCGCAAGCTGGAATTTTCATTGGATGCGCAGTTGCCGGGTCGCAGCCTGCTGCTGGTCGACGACGAGCCGCCGATTCTTGCTTCCCTCAAGCGCCTGTTCCGGCGCGAGGGATACACGATCCTGACCGCCGGCAGCGGCATGGAAGGCCTGCAACTCCTGGCCAGCGGCGAAATCGGCGTCGTCATTTCCGATGCGCGCATGCCGGAGATGAGCGGCGGCGAATTTCTCGGCAAGGTGCGCGAGATGTATCCGGACACCGTGCGCATGATGCTTTCCGGCTATACCGACCTCAAGGCGGTCACCAGCGCCGTCAATCGCGGCGAGCTGTTCTGCTTCCTGACCAAGCCGTGGGACGATGCCGAATTGCTCGAAACCGTGCGCGATGCCTTCCGCCATTTCGAATTGCGGCGCCAGGGGCGTCAGGGCGGTACGCAGGCGGAACTGGCGCGGCAATGAGACCCAAGGACGCCCACGGCTTTTCGCCGGATGGACCAGGGCGCGCATGGTGGCGCGGCGGTGCCGGCCGCTGGCTGTGCGCGGCGCTTTGTCTGGTGGCGCTGCTCGGCGGCGCCGGCGGCCGCGCGGCGCAAGCGCAGCCAGTCGCGGCGCCAGCGGCTTCCGCGCAGCACATCCTGTTGCTGTATGCCTACGGCTACGGCGGCCGCGGTGTGGAGTTGTTCAGCGAGGGTTTCTTCCGCGCCATCACCGACGCCGGCGTTCCCGTGACCAGCGTGTATGCCGAATACCTCGACCTGCAGCGCAACAAGGACGTTCCGGGCTACCGCCAGGAGCTGCTCGACGTGCTGCGCAAAAAGTACGCACCGCGCCGCATCGACCTGATCGTCACCTTGCAGCAGCCGGCGCTCGAATTCCTGCTCACCGACGGCAAGGAAATCGCGCCGCAAGCCCCGGTGATCACGATCCAGCACCGGCCGCTGCTGGAAACGGAAAAGACCGGCCGCCGCATCGTCGGCGAGATCAACCAGTTCGACATCAAGGGCACGCTGGAGCGGGCGCTGGAACTCTTTCCCAAGACGCAGCGCGTGCTGGTCGCCTCGGGCAGCAGCGCGGCCGACGTCAAGCTGGTCGAGGAAGCGGCCCGTGTGTTCGAACCGTGGCGCGGCAGGCTTGAATTCGAATACACCACGGGTCGCACGCTCGACGAAATCCTGCAGCGGGTGGCGCGCCTGCCTCCCCGCAGCATCGTCGTCTTCACCCAGTACAACGTCGATGCGAATGGCCGCGTGGCACTGGCCTACGAGGCCGAGCGGATGATCGTCAAGGCGGCCAGCGCGCCGGTGTTCGGCTTCTACGACTACAACCTGCGCAACGGCGGCATCGGCGGCTCGGTCATCGGCGTCGAGGCGTCCGGCGTCCGCACCGGGCAGATGGTGGTCGACATCCTGAATGGTGCGAGCCCGCCAGCCGCCGGGGTATTGCGGGTGAGCGAAAGCATCCCGATGTTCGACTGGACGCAGATCATGCGTTGGGGCGGCGACCCCAGCCGCCTGCCGGCCCATGCGGTGTTCGTCAATCGTCCGCCGTCGCTGTGGCAGCAACATGGCGGACCGATTGTCGGCATAGGCGTGCTGATCCTCGTCCAGTCGGTGCTGATCGTCGTGCTGCTGGTCAATATCCGCCGCCGCAAGCGCGTCGAGAGCGTGCTGGGCGAGAGCGAGGCGAATTTCCGCGCGATCTTCGACGCCATGCCCGATGCCGTCGTCTTCGCCGATCCCGGGCGCAGGATTCGGCTGATCAACCCCGCCTTCACGCGCATGCTCGGCTATACGAGCGACGAAGCGGTCGGGCGTACCACCGAGTTCTGCTATGCCGATCCGGCCGACTACGCCGAGCAGGGCCGGCGCCGCTTTCACAAGGACGTGGGCGGCGAGAGCGGCGTCTACCAAATGCGCTACCGGCGCAAGAACGGCGAGGAATTCTGGGCCGAAACCAGCGGCGCGCAAATTCTCGGGCCGGACGGCGCCGTGTTCGGACTGATGGGCATGCTGCGCGACATCACGGAGCGCAAGCGGGCCGAACGGATCCTGCGCGAGAGCGAGCGGCGCTTCTCCGACATCGTCGAGGTATCCGCCGACTGGATCTGGGAAATCGGCGAAGACGGGCGTTTCACCTATGTTTCGGACAGCGTGCAGGGCATGCTCGGCTACCGGCCCGATGAACTCATCGGCAAGACCTTCTTCGACCTGATGCAGCCCGAGGAGGCGGCCCGGGTGAAGGCGCTGACGGCCGATACCGTGGCGCGGCGCGCGTCCTTCCGCGATTTTGAAAACATCAACTGGCACAAGGCGGGCAGCCCACGCCATGTGGCAACCAGCGGCATGCCGATACTCGACGGCGAGGGCAAGCTGCTCGGCTACCGCGGACTGAATCGGGATGTCACCGAGCGCAAGCTCGCCGAGGAGGCCTTGCGCGCCCTGGCCAGCGATCTTGCGGCGACGCTGCGGGCGATTCCCGACCTGCTCTTCGAGCTGGATGCGGAGGGCCGCTACGTCAAGGTGAATGCCGCACGCGGAAACCTGCTGGCGGCGCCCGAGGTGCAGCTGGTGGGACATACCGTCAGCGAGATGCTGCCCGCGGAAGCGGCGCGCATCGTGCTCGACGCCCTGGCGGCCGCCGCCAGGGCGGGTTCCGACTATGGCCGCGTGGTGGCGCTGCCGCTGCAGGGCGGCACACGCTGGTTCGAACTCTCGGTGGCATCGAAGGAAGGCGACGCGGCAACGCGCGCTGGCGGGGCGCGTCATTTCATCATGCTGTCCCGCGACATTACCGAGCGGAAATCCGTCGAGCAGGACCTGCAGCGGCAGACCGAGGAACTGGCCCAGCGCAATGAGGAGCTGGAACGTTTCAACCGCGCCACGGTAGGGCGCGAACTGGACATGATCGCCCTCAAGCAGCAGATCAATGATCTGTCCCGTCGGCTTGGGCTGGATCCGCCGCACGCGCTGGCCTTCCTCGATCCGCCGGGACGGCCGGCGCTGGAGGATGGGGTGCCGTGAACGCGCGTCTGGGCCTGGCCATCCTGCTGCCCTTTGTCGCCTGCGCCGCGCAATGGCTGCTGTGGGACGTGCTCAAGCCCTACGTCTGGTTCCTGTTCTTCCCCGCCGCGTTTTTCAGCGCATGGATCGGCGGACTGAGCGGCGGCCTCGCCGCAACGACCATCAGCGCGCTGCTGGTCTGGTACGTCTTCATACCGCCGGCTTCCTCTTTTGCCCTGAAAGACCTGGCGGCCGGTTTTTCCATCGTGGTGTTCGTCTTCATGGGCGGGCTGTTCGCCTTTTTCTTCGAACGCCTGCAGCGTGCGATGCAGCGTACCGACCAGGCGCTGGCGGAGGCCGAAGCGGCGAAGGAGAAAATTACCCAGCTCTACGACAAGACGCTCGAACTGGATGAGCTGAAAAGCCAGTTCTTCGCCAACGTCAGCCACGAGTTGCGCACGCCGCTGACCCTGATCCTGGCGCCGCTGGAACAGCGTCTGCGCCGTCCCGCCAGCGCCGACTTCCCCGTCGCCGAGCGGCGCGAGACCGAACTCATGCTGCGCAACGCGCGCCTGCTCTACCGCCACGTCACCGATCTGCTCGACGCCGCCAAGCTCGAAGCCGGCCGCATGACCCTGGTCTGGTCGCGGCTCGACCTCGCCCGCCTGGTGCGGGCGATGGCCGGTCACTTCGAGTCGCTCGCTGCGGAACGCCAGATCGACTACACCGTGTCGGTGCCGCAGACGCTGACGGCCGAACTGGATGCAGAAAAGCTGCAGCGCGTGCTGCTCAATCTGCTGTCCAATGCCTTCAAGTTCACACCCGTTGGCGGCGCCATCGCCCTGCGCTTGTCCGCCGCCGATGGGCAGGTGCTGCTCGAAGTGCAGGACAATGGTTCCGGGGTCCCTGCGGCGCTGCGCCAGGACGTCTTCGAGCGCTTCCGCCAGGGCGAAGGGGACGCCCAGCGGCGTCATGGCGGCACCGGGCTTGGTCTGGCCATCGTCAAGGATTTCATCGAACTGCACGGCGGCACGGTGACGGCCGACGAGGCTCCAGGCGGCGGCGCGTTGTTTTCGGTGCGGTTGCCGCTGACGGCGCCGGCCGGCACGACGCTCGGCGCCCCGAGCGCGCTCGACGAGGTGATCGACCGCCAGGCAATCGAGGAACTGGGAGCGCAGCCGTCGCTGGCGACCGCGAGCGAGATGCCGGCGGCCGGCGTCGACGCGCCGCTGGTATTGGTGGTCGAGGACAACGCCGACATGAACGGCTTCATTGCCGCCACCTTGCGTCCGCATTTCCGCGTCGCCAGCGCTTTCGACGGTCGCGACGGCTTGGACAAGGCCCTGAGCCTGCATCCCGACCTGATCCTGGCCGACGTCATGATGCCGGTCATGAGCGGCGACGAGATGGTGATCGAATTGCGCCGCCAGCCGGCCATGGCAAACGTGCCGATCGTCATGCTCACCGCCAAGGCCGACGATGAGCTGCGCGTGCGCCTGCTCAAGGAAGGCATCCAGCAGTACCTCAACAAGCCGTTCGCGGTGGCGGAACTGCTGGCGCAGGTAGGCGGCCTGGTCAGCGCACGGCGGCGCACGGTCGATGAACTGAATCGCAGCGCGAACCGGCTGCGCCGCCTGGCCGAAGTGGTCGAGAAGGTCGCGGCGGCGAGGGACATGGCCGGCCTCGCGGCCATCGTCCGCCACGCCTTGCGCGAACTGACGGGCGCCGACGGCGCCACCGTGGTCCTGCGCGAGGACGGACATTGCCACTACGTCGACGAGGATGCCATCGGCCCGTTGTGGAAAGGACAGCGCTTCCCGCTCGAAACCTGCATTTCCGGCTGGACCATGCTCCATGCCGAAGCGGCGGTCATCGAGGACATTTACGCCGATCCGCGGATTCCCCATGCCGCCTATCGGCCGACTTTCGTCAAGAGCCTGGCGATGGTGCCGATCGGCCGCGAAAATCCGGTGGGCGCGCTGGGCTGCTACTGGGCCACCCCGCATCGGGCCAGCGACGAGGAACTCGAATTGCAGCAGGCGCTGGCCGATGCGATGTCGGTGGGGCTGGCCAACCTGGCGCTGTACCGGGAAATGGCGGCGGCACGGCAGGACGCAGAACGGACGGCGCAGGAGGTCATTCGCCTCAACGCCGACCTGGAGCGCCGCGTGGTCGAGCGCACCGCCGAACTGACTGCCGCCAACGCCGAACTCGACAGCTTCGCCTATGCCGTCTCGCACGACTTGCGCGCGCCGTTGCGTGCCCTCCGGGGCTTTTCTGATGCGTTGATCGAAGACCATGGCGACCAGATCGCGGGCGAGGCCAGGCTCTACCTTGAACAGATCGACATCGCCAGCCGCAGAATGGGCGAACTGATCGAGGGCATGCTCGCGCTCTCGCGCAGTACGCGCGGCGATATGCGGCGCGATGCGGTAGACGTTTCGGCGCTGACGGCGCGACTGCTCGACGACCTGGCTCGCGGCGAACCGCAGCGGCAGGTGAGCAGCCAAATCGAGTCCGGGTTGGCCGCCACGGGCGACGGACGAATGATCGAAGTCGTGATGGAAAACCTGCTGGGCAATGCCTGGAAATACACCGGCAAAGTCGCGCAGCCCCGCATCCGGGTGTATGCCGACGAGGTCAAGGGCCAGCGCTGCATCTGCGTCGCCGACAATGGCGCAGGTTTCGACATGGCCCATGTCGATATGCTGTTCCAGCCCTTCAAACGCCTGCACCGGGAGGACGAGTTTCCAGGCATCGGCATCGGCCTGGCCACCGTGCAACGCATCATCCGCCGTCACGGCGGCGAAATCCACGCGCAGGCCGAACCGGGCAGGGGTGCCACCTTCTCCTTCTTCCTCGGCAGCGAGGGCGCGACCGTATGAGTACCCCGCGCGGCCGTCCGAAGGGGTGTCAACCATCACCAGGAGCCGCGCAGCGGCGAAGCGTAGTCACCCCCTGCCTTGGGCAAGGTGTCGCGGGGAGGAAACGCCAGTGAGCGCCGATCCGCGCCAGCGCTTCATCCTGCTCGCGACGGCCAGCTACACGGGGCTTGCGCTGGCCTGGATCTTCCTCTCGGATCAGTTGCTGGCGGGGTTTGCGGACCTCAACGCCATGGTCTGGCTGTCGACCGCCAAGGGGGTGTTTTTCGTCGTCGTCAGTGCGTCCGCTTTCTATTTCGCCCTGCGCGCGGTGCCGGCCACCGCTGCCGCCAGTAGCGGCAGCCTGATGGAAACACTGGCCGCGGGCGCCGCGCCAGGGGCCTTGCCGCGCTGGCTGACCTACCTGTTTGCCGTGATGGTGACGCTGTCGATGCTGCTGGTACGCGACAGCCTTGCCGCAGAAGTCGGCGACCAGCCGCTGTTGATGCTGTTCATGTTTCCCATCATCCTCAGCGCCTTGCTCGGCGGCCTTGGCCCCGGCCTGGCCGCGACCGCGGTGGCGGCGCTCGGCGTGGACTATTTTGCGATTCCGCCGCTGCATAGCCTCCGCATTGCCGCCGCTCACGATCTTATGCAATGGAGCTTCCTGCTCGTCAATGGCGTCGCCGTCAGCCTGTTGAGCGAAGCGCTGCGTCAATCGCTGAGCCGGGCGGAGATGAATCGGCGCCTGCTGGATGTCGTGATCTCCCGGACGCCGGACGCGGTGTTCGTCAAGGACACCCTGGGCCGCTACCTGCTGGCCAACGACGCCACGGCCGGGTTTGTCGGCAGGGCGCCGGGCGAGATCGTCGGCTGCGATGACCGTGCACTGTTTCCCGATGCCACGGCCAGGGAATTGATGGCCCTGGACGCCGCAATCATGGGGGCCGGCCGGACCCAGACCCACGAAGAGCATCTGACCACGCGCGATGGCCGGCAGCTGGTGTTCCTCGCCACCAAGGGGCCGGTGCTCGACGGCGCGGGCCGGGTCATGGGGCTGTTCGGCGTTTCGCGCGACATCACCGACCGCCGGCGTGCCGAGGACGAGATTCGTCGCCTCAACGCGCAACTCGAACGGCGCGCGACCGAGAGCGGCGTCGAACTGCAAGCGGCCAATCGCGAACTCGAAGACCTGGCTTATGCCGTAACCCACAACCTGCGCGCGCCGCTGCGCGCGATCGGCGGTTTTGCGCAGGTGCTGGTCGAGGACCACGCCGCCAGGCTCGACGCAGCCGCCCGCGGCAGCCTCGACCAGATCATGCAGGGCTGCGAGCTGATGGGTTGCCAGCTCGACGGTATTCTTACCCTGTTGCGCTGCACGCGCGGCGAGCTGCGCCGCACCGTCGTCGATATGTCGGCGCTGGCGACACGCCGGCTGGATGAACTGGCACGCGCCGAGCCGAAGCGGCAGGTCCTGCGTGAGGTGGCCGCCGGCCTGGTCGCCACCGGCGACCAGGCCATGTTGGACATGGTGCTGATCCAGTTGCTCCGCAACGCCTGGAAATTCACCCGCGACCGGGAGGATGCCGCAATCCGCGTCCTTGCCGGCGAACTCGATGGCCGGCCAGGCATCTGCGTTGCCGACAACGGCGCCGGTTTCGATATGGCCCACGTCCAGGGGCTGTTCCGGCCCTTCCAGCGCCTGCATCGACAGGACGAGTTTCCGGGCATCGGCATCGGGCTGGCGACCGTGCAACGCATCATCCACCGCCACGGCGGCGAAATCCGCGGCGAAGGCCGGCCCGGCGCCGGCGCGAAATTTTGCTTCACGCTGCCTGCCAGCGTTGCCAAGGAGACCCCATGAAAGCCCGATCGATTCTGCTTGTCGAAGACAACCACCAGGACGAGATGCTGATTCTGCGCGTCCTGAAGAAGATCAACCTGGCCAACGTGGTGGACGTGGCGCGCGACGGCCAGCAGGCGGTCGACTACCTGTTCGGTGAGGGTGAGTTCGCCCATCGCGCCGGCGCCGACTTGCCGGCCGCGGTGCTGCTCGATATCGGTTTGCCGCGCCTGTCGGGGCTGGAAGTGCTGGCGCGGGTGCGCGCCCATCCGCGCACCCGGGTGCTGCCAGTGGTGATCCTCACCTCTTCCGACGAAGAGAAGGATCGCCTGAAAAGCTACCAGAGTGGCGCCAACAGTTTTGTCCGGAAGCCGCTCGACTTTGCCGAGTTCGCCGAGACCGTGGCGCGACTGGGCGTTTATTGGCTGGCCACCAACGAGCCGCCGCCCGCGAGGTGAAGCCGAGATGAACAGACCGTTGAAACTGCTCGTCATCGAAGACGTCGTCGCCGACTTCCTGCTGCTGGAACGGCACCTGCGCCTTGATGGCTGGGAGACCCAGTGCGTACGGATCGACAGCGCTGCGGCGCTGGATGCCGCCTTGCAGTTGGAATGGGACGCGGTGCTCTCCGATTACAACGTGCCGGGCATGGATTTTCGCGCCAGCCTGCAACTGATCCGGACCCGCAGCCCCGGCCTGCCGGTGGTCCTCGTCTCCGGCAGCGTGGGCGAAGAGACGGCAGTGGAGCTGTTGCGCCTGGGTCTCGCCGATTTCGTCCTCAAGGACCATCTGGTGCGCCTGCCCGCCGCGATCAGGCGCGCGCTGGACGAGGCCGCCGAGCGCCGCTCGCGCCAGGCCGCCGAGGCGGCATTGCGCGAGAGCCAGGCCGCCGCCGTGGAATCCCAGCGTCAGGCGCGACTGGCGGCGCTGAACATGATGGAAGACGCACTGGCCACCCGCGCGGCCCTGCTGGAGTCGGAGACGAAGTACCGCCTGCTGGCGGAAAACTCGGTCGACTGGATCTTCTGGCTTGACGCGGGCGGCGGCTACAAGTACGTGTCGCCGGCCTGCCTGACGATCTCGGGCCATTCGCCGGAAGAATTCATCGCCGACCCCAAACTGATGACGCGACTGGTTCATCCCGACGACCGCGCGGCGTACCGGCAGCATCTGACGGACACCGCCTGCCCCGACCGGGTTGAAATGGAATTCCGCCTGCTGAACAAAAGCGGCGAGCTGCGCTGGGTCGCGCATCACTGCCAGCCGCTGCACGACGACCACGGCATGTATCTGGGCCGGCGCGGCACCAACCGCGACATCACCGCGCGCAAGCAAGCCGAGGATCAACTGCGCAAACTGTCGCTGGCTGTCGAGCAGAGCCCGGAAAGCATCGCCATCACCGATCTCGCCGCCCGCATCGAATACGTCAATGAAGCTTTCCTGCACAACTCCGGTTACAGCCGCGCAGAGCTGATCGGCCAGAACCCGCGCATGCTGCATTCCGGCCACACGCCTCCCGAAACCTATGCCGAGTTGTGGGAAGCATTGGGACAGGGCCAGCCGTGGAAGGGCGAGTTCCATAACCGGCGCAAGGACGGGCGCGAATACATCGAGTTCGCCATTGTCACGCCGATCCGTCAGGCCGACGGACGCATCACGCATTACGTCGCGGTGCAGGAGGACATCACCGAGAAGAAGCGCCTCGGTCTCGAACTCGACCAGCACCGCCACCACCTCGAAGAACTGGTGCACAGCCGCACCGCGGAACTGGAGGCGGCGCGCAGCCAGGCGGATACTGCCAACCAGGCCAAGAGCGCCTTCCTCGCCAACATGAGCCACGAAATCCGCACGCCGATGAATGCCATCATCGGCTTGACCCATCTGCTGAAACGGGCCGGACCGAGCGCGCAGCAGCTTGAGAAGCTGGACAAGATCGACGCCGCGGCGCTGCACTTGCTGTCGATCATCAACGACATCCTCGACTTGTCGAAGATCGAGGCCGGCCGCATGCGCCTGGAGCAGACGGATTTCGCGCTGGAACCGATACTCGACCATGTGCGCTCGCTGATCGGCGCCCAGGCCGCGGCAAAGCAGCTGACGGTCGATATCGACGGCGGCGCGGTGCCGCGCTGGCTGCATGGCGATCCGACGCGGCTGCGCCAGGCGCTGCTCAACTATGCCGGCAACGCCGTGAAATTCACCGAGAAGGGCGGCATCACGCTGCGTGCCCGCGTCATGGAAGACCTCGACGACGAACTGGTGGTGCGCTTCGAGGTCGAGGACAGCGGCATCGGAATCGCTCCTGCGGTGCTGCCCATGCTGTTCGAGGTATTCCAGCAGGCCGACGCGTCGACCACGCGCCAGTATGGCGGCACCGGCCTCGGCCTGGCCATTACCCGCCGCCTGGCGCGGATGATGGGCGGCGATGCGGGCGCCGCGAGCGAGCCGGGGAAGGGCAGTACCTTCTGGTTCACCGCCCGGCTGCGGCGAGGTCATGGCGTGATGCCGGCAACGGAGCAGGAGATTGCCCGGGACGCGGAAACAGAGTTGCTGCGCCGATCGGGCGGAGCCCGCCTGCTGCTGGCGGAGGATAACCAGATCAACCGCGAGGTGGCGCTCGAACTGCTGCACGCGGTGGGCTTCAGCGTCGATACCGCGGCCGACGGTCACGAAGCGGTCGCGCGGGCCGGCCGCCACGCCTACGACCTGATCCTGATGGACATCCAGATGCCGGAACTCGACGGCGCCAGCGCGACGCGTGCGATCCGGGCCTTGCCCGGATACGCGCAAGTTCCCGTCCTGGCGATGACGGCCAACGTTTTCGAGGAGGACCGGCGCGCCTGTGTGGACGCCGGAATGAACGACTTCATCGCCAAGCCGGTCGATCCCGAATTGCTCTACGCCACCCTGCTGAAATGGTTGCCGCCCGACGAGAGGGCGGGCGTCAGGCCGCCGCCTGCGGTCGCGGGCGATCGGCACGGCGAAATGCGCAGCCGCCTGGCGGCGGTTGCCGGCCTCGATCTGGAGCGGGGCCTGTCCATCGTCCGCGACAACGTGGAGAAATATCTGCATTTGTTGGCACTGTTTGTCGAAAGTCACGAGGCGGCTGCGGAGCGGCTGCGCCAGATGGTCGACGCTGGCGATCTGCCCGCCATCGCGAGGCTGGCGCATACCTTGAAGGGGTCGGCCGGCAATCTTGGGGCGATGTCCGTTCATGAGGCAGCCGGCGCTCTGCTGGCGGCCACGCACGAAGCCGGCGCAGCAGCGGCAATCGGCCCCCATGCGGCGCGCCTGGCGGAAGAATTGTCCACCCTGATCGCGGCCGTCCGCGGCGTGCTGGTCGTCGCCAGCGAGGCGCCGGCGGCGGCCGATACGACCTCCTCCGATAGCGTGCTGGCGAGGCTCAAGGGCTTGTTGCAAAAGGGCGATATCGCGGCGAACGAATTGGCGCGGCAGGAAGAAAAACTGCTGCGCGCGGTCCTTGGCAACGCCGGGCCGATGATCCTGCGCCGTATCGCCAGCTTCGACTACGAGGGGGCTTTGGCCGCCCTGGAGGCCAGAGCACCGGAGGCATGAGCCGGAAAGCGGCTGCGATTTGCGCGGAACCATGCCGGCCGCCGGATAGAATCGCCCTGTGACTTCCTCCCCTGATTACCAGCGTCGCTTCGGCGGCGTCGAACGCCTCTATGGCGCGGGCGCGCTGCGCCGCGCTGCGGCGGCGCACGCGGTGGTGGTGGGCATCGGCGGGGTCGGTTCGTGGGCGACGGAAGCGCTGGCGCGTTCGGGGCTGGGGCGCCTGACGCTGATCGATCTCGATCATGTCGCCGAATCCAACATCAACCGCCAGGTTCAGGCGCTGACGACGACGCTCGGCGCGGCCAAGGTGCTGGCGATGCGGGAGCGCATTGCCGCCATCAACCCAGCCTGCGTGGTCGATGTGGTGGACGAGTTCATCGACGAGCGCAACAGCGCCACCCTGATTCCGCCCTGCGATGCGGTGATCGACGCGATCGACCACGTCCGGGCCAAGGCGGCGCTGATTGCGCATTGCCGACGCGCCGGGATCCGCATCGTGACCACCGGCGGCGCCGGCGGGCGCACCGATCCGACCCGGATCGAGGTCATGGACTTGTCGCGCACCACGCAGGATGTACTGGCGTCCAAGGTGCGGGCGCAACTGCGCCGGGATTACGGTTTTCCGCGCGATCCGAAGAAGAAGTTCGGCGTCGACTGCGTGTTCTCGCCGGAGCAGATCCGGCGTCCCGCCGGCGCCGACTCCTGTGCGCTGGATCGCGGCACCGCCGATGGCGCCATCGATCTTGCGGCGGGGCTCAACTGCGCCGGCTACGGTTCGTCGGTGGCGGTCACCGCGAGCTTCGGTTTCGCCGCGGCGGCGCGGGTTCTCGCCGGTATACTGACGGCATGACGCATGCCCCCGTTGTCCTCATCACCGGCGCCGCCCGCCGCGTCGGCGCCGAGATCGCGCGCCGCCTGCACGCGGCCGGCGCCCGCGTGGCGATCCATTACCGCAATTCGGCAGGCGCCGCCGCCGAACTGGCGGCGACGCTGAACGCGGCGCGGCCGGGCCTGGACGCGGAGTCCGCGGCGATTTTCGCTGCCGACCTGCTCGATACCGAGGCGTTGCCGCAATTGGTCGAATCCGTCGTGGCGCATTTCGGCCAGCTCGACGCGCTGGTGAACAACGCCTCGTCGTTCTTTGCCACGCGAGTCGGCGCCGTCGACACGGCGGCATGGGACGACCTGATCGGCTCCAACCTCAAGGCGCCGCTGTTCCTGGCGCAAGCCGCGGCGCCGCACCTTGAGCGCAGCGGCGGCAGCATCGTCAACATCACCGACATCCATGCCGAGCGCCCGCTCCGGGGTTATCCGCTGTACTGCGCGGCGAAGGCCGGCCTGCTCGGGCTGACCCGCGCCCTGGCGCTGGAACTCGGGCCGCGGGTGCGGGTCAATGCCGTGGCGCCCGGCGCCATCGAATGGCCCCAAGACACGAATGACTTTCCGCCCGAAGCCCGCGCGGCTATCATTCAGCACACCCTGTTGAAGCGCGTCGGTTCGCCCGCCGACATCGCCCGCACTGTCAAATTTCTCGTCTTCGACGCTCCCTACGTCACCGGGCAGGTGATCAACGTGGACGGCGGCAGAACGGCCTACCTGTGAACCTTCAACCCGAAATTTCGAGCGCAGCGAGCTTGCAGTCACCCCCTTCCCAGGGGCAGAGGCAGGAATTCGCGGAGCACTGCTCCGCGCTGCCGGAGCCGGCTGGCTGTGCAAAGCCAGCCGTGGGGCAGGGGCCGGGGGGAAGGTCCATCGTGGGCCAAAAGGATGCCCGCAGGGCAGCCTTCGAAGCCAACAAGCTGGCCAAGCGACTGCGCCGCGAGGTGGGGCAGGCGATCGCCGATTTCAACATGATCGAGGCCGGCGACAAGGTCATGGTCTGCCTCTCGGGCGGCAAGGATTCCTTCGCCCTGCTCGATATCCTGCTGTTCCTGCGCGAACATGCGCCGATTGCCTTCGACATCGTCGCGGTCAATCTCGACCAGAAGCAGCCGGACTTTCCCGCCGCAGTGCTGCCCGACTACCTGCGCAGCATCGACGTGCCCTTCCACATCGAAAACGAAGACACTTATTCCATCGTCAAGCGCGTGATTCCCGAGGGCAAAACAACGTGCTCGCTTTGCTCGCGCCTGCGCCGCGGCGTGCTGTATCGCGTGGCCGGGGAGCTGGGCGCGACCAAGATCGCGCTCGGCCATCATCGCGACGACATCCTGCAGACGTTGTTCCTCAACATGTTCTTCGGCGGCAAGTTGAAGTCCATGCCGCCCAAGCTGGTGTCCGATGACGGCCGCAACATCGTGATCCGTCCGCTCGCCTATTGCCGCGAGAGCGATCTCGAAGCCTGGGCCGAGACGCGCGCCTTCCCCATCATTCCCTGCAACCTGTGCGGCTCGCAGCCCAACCTGCAGCGCCAGCAGGTGAAGCAGATGCTGCGCGACTGGGACAAGCGCTTCCCGGGACGCATAGAGACCATGTTCCGCAGCCTTTCCAACGTCGTGCCGTCGCATCTGCTGGATGCCCGGCTGTTCGATTTCGCCGGCCTGAAAGCCAGCGGAACTCCCGATCCGGATGGCGACATCGCCTTCGATGCGCCGGAGTTGTCATCCAGCCTGCCGCAAGCGGTCAGCTTCCAGGTGCGGGAAGACTGATGGACGCGCGCCGCCTTCCCGCCCGCCATGGCGTGCTCTGGCTGCTGGCCGGATTCGCCCTGTTTCGCCGTCATCCGCCGCTGGCGACCGCGATCACCTTCGGCTACCTGCTGACCGTGATCATGGTGAACCTGATCCCGAAAATCGGCCCGTTTCTTCTGCCGTTGCTGTTGCCGACCCTGACCGTCATGCTGGCCAACGGTTGCCGCGCGATCGAGCGCGGCCAGCGCTTTGTCAGCGAGACCCTGGTGGTCGGCATCAGCGCCCAGCGTGCCGGCCTGGCGCGCCTCGGCGGCCTGCATCTGCTCGGCTCCAGCCTGTTGGTGCTGGGCGGCGTTGCGCTGGGCGAGCCGATCAACATCAGCGACGGCATGGACCCGACAGAGGCCATGGCGCTGGCCTCCGATCTCGCCGTGATCCTGTTGCTGGCCTCACCGCTGCTGATGGCCTTCTGGTTCGCGCCGCTGCTGACGGCTTGGGACGGGATCAGCGCGGGCAAGTCGCTGTTCTTCAGCTTCGTCGCCAGCTGGCGCAACTGGCGCGCCTTCACCATGTACGGACTGGTGCTGATTCTGGTGGGCGCGATCCTGCCCGGCTTGATCCTCATCCTCGCCGGATTGATCTCGCCAGCCCTGCTCACCATTCTTTCGGTGGCGTTGCGCATGCTGCTGATCTTCGTTCTGGCGCCGACCATAGTGGCCAGCGTCTATCTGTCCTATCGCGACGTTTTCGAGGCGCCGGCAAAACTCGATGAGTGATGTCGGCGCGGGAATTCTCGGCCTGTTCGGCGGCACCTTCGATCCGCTGCATGTTGCGCATCTGCGCCTGGCCATCGAGGCGCGCGAGGCGCTCGACCTGGCTGAAGTGTGTTTCATTCCCGCGGGCAGCCCGGCCTTGCGCGCTGCGCCGCACTGTACTGCCGAGCATCGCCTGGCCATGGTGGCGCGGGCGCTCGCCGATCTGCCCGGATTCAGCGTCGACGCGTCGGAAGTGCTTGCGGCAGGCGCCAGGCCCGGACCGAGCTACACCGTCGAAACGCTGGAACGCCTGCGTCGGCAGCATGGCCCGGAACGCCCGCTGGTGCTGCTGCTGGGCGCCGATGCCTTCGCCCGGCTGGAGGCCTGGCAGCGCTGGCGGGAGCTGTTCGCGCTGGCGCATATCGCCGTGGCGACGCGGCCTGGGCACGAGTTGACAGTTATGCGAAGCGGTGCCTTGCATGCCGGGAATTCCGCTTCGCGGGCCGGCATCCACGCGAACGGCGCTGGCTCGCTTTGCGTACCTGGGACGCCGCTTCGCGGGCAGGTAGCGCCGCTTGATGGCGAATTCGCCGCACGCCGCGGAGTCGCCGCCGACCTGGCCAGTGCACCCGCCGGGCGCATCGTCACCTTCGCCATCACCGCGCTGGAGATTTCCGCGACCGCAATCCGCCAGCGACTGGTGCGCGGCCTCAGCGCGCGCTATCTGGTTCCCGACGCCGTTCTCGACTATATTGAATCCCATCAGATCTACCGGACCCCGCATGGACATTAGAAAACTCCAGAAAATCGCCGTGGCCGCCCTCGAAGACATCAAGGGCAAGGACATCGAGGTGCTCAACACCAGCAAGCTCTCGGCCCTGTTCGACCGCGTCGTGATCGCCACCGGCGATTCCAACCGCCATGTCAAATCGATGGCGCGCAACGTCCATGACAAAGTCAAGGAGGCCGGCGGCGAGGTGATCGGCATCGAGGGCGAGGAATCCGGCGAATGGGTGCTGGTCGATCTCGGCGACATCGTGGTGCACGTCATGCAGCCCGCCGTGCGCGCCTACTACAATCTCGAAGAGTTGTGGAAGGTCGCGCCGCGGCGCGCCAGGAAGAAGGGCGACAGCGACGCCGGCGAAGAATGAAGCTGCTGGTTGCGGCGGTTGCCGCAAGGCCGCCGGAATGGGTCGCCGCCGGCTGGGCGGAGTACGCCAGGCGCATGCCGCGCGAGTTGCCGCTGGAATTGCTGGAAATCAAACCCGAACCGCGCACCACCGGCAAGACGGCCGCCGCCATGATGGCCCTGGAAGCGACGCGCATCGAGGCGCACATTCCTCCCGGCTGCCGCCGTATCGCGCTCGACGAACGCGGCGATGCGCCGACGACGAAGCAACTGGCCGAGCGTCTGGCAAAATGGATGGCGACCGGCGACGATGTCGCCTTCATCGTTGGCGGCCCCGACGGCCTGGACGACAGGATCAAGAGCAGCGCCCACGAAACCATGCGTCTTTCCAGTCTGACCCTGCCTCATGCCCTGGTCCGGGTAATTCTCGCCGAAGCGCTGTACCGCGCCGTCAGCGTGCTCAAGGGGCATCCCTACCATCGTGATTGAAACCATCGATTCGCGCATCTACCTTGCTTCCAGAAGCCCGCGCCGGCGCGAGCTGTTGACCCAGATCGGCGTGCGCTTCGATCTGCTGCTGTTTCGCAGCGGGCCGCGCGAAGACGAGGAGGTGAGCGAGGCCTGGCTGCCGGGCGAGACGCCCGAAGCCTATGTGCAGCGCGTGGCGCGGGCCAAGGCGGCGTTCGGCGCCGGGTTGCTGACGCGCCGGGCGCTGGTCGCACGCGCGGTGCTGGCGGCCGACACGACGCTCGATCTCGATGGCGAGGTCGTCGGCAAGCCGCGCGACGAAACCGACGCGGCAGCGATTCTGGCGCGGCTTTCGGGCCGCAGCCATCGGGTGCTGACGGCCATCGCCATGGCGCGCGGCGAACGCGTCGAGCACCGCCTGTCGATCAGCGAGGTGCGTTTCCGCCAGTTGAGCCTGGAGGAGATTCGCCGCTACGTCCTCAGTGGCGAGCCGATGGACAAGGCCGGCGCCTACGGCATCCAGGGCCGCGCCGCGATGTTCATCGAAGAGATTCACGGTTCGCATTCCGGCATCGTCGGCCTGCCCCTGTGCGAAACGCTGCTGTTGCTACGCGAATTCGGATATCCGCTATGACCCCGGCGCCGGGCCGCCCCAAGCCGGGGTCAGCGTATGACACGGAGGCCGCGTACTCTAGCGGCCGCACCACAATCACCCCTTTCCAGGGGAAGGGGGCTGGGGGGAAGGCCGTACTATGACTGAACAATTCCTGATCAATTTCACGCCGCAGGAAACCCGCGTTGCGCTATTACAGCAGGGCGTGGTGCAGGAGCTGCACATCGAACGCACCGATGGCCGCGGCATCGTCGGCAACGTCTATCTGGGCCGGGTCGTGCGCGTGCTGCCGGGAATGCAATCTGCATTCATCGAGATCGGGCTGGAGCGCACCGCCTTCCTGCACGTGGCCGATATCTGGAGCGAGCGTCCGGTGGGCAACGGCAACGGCCATGGCGCCCACGAAATGCGGCCGATCGAGCGCATTTTGAGCGAGGGACAGTCGCTCACGGTGCAGGTGCAAAAGGATCCGATAGGCACCAAGGGCGCGCGCCTGACCACCCAGATTTCCATCGCCGGGCGCCTGCTGGTGCACCTGCCGCAGGACAATCACATCGGCATCTCGCAACGCATCGGTGAAGAGGCCGAACGCGAAAAGCTGCGCGCCCGCATCCAGGGGCTACTGCCTGCCGATCAGCCCGGCGGCTACATCCTGCGCACGGTCGCCGCCGATGCCAGCGACGAGGAGCTGGCGGCCGACATCGCCTATCTGCGCCGCATCTGGCGCGAGATCAAGAGCCGCAGCGTCGGCGCCCTGCCGCCCATGCTGCTGCATCACGATCTGACGCTGGCGCAGCGCGTGCTGCGCGACCTGGTGACCAGCGAAACCACCGGCGTCATCATCGACTCGCGCGAGAATTTCCAGAAGCTGCAAAGTTTTGCCCACGAGTATGTGCCGCAGGTGAGCGAGCGCCTGGTGCATTACACCGGCGAGCGGCCATTGTTCGACCTGCACGGCGTCGAGGAAGAAATCCAGAAGGCACTGGCGCGCCGGGTCGACCTCAAGTCCGGCGGCTACCTGATCTTCGACCAGACCGAGGCAATGACCACGGTCGACGTGAATACCGGCGGCTACGTCGGCTCGCGCAACTTCGACGACACCATTTTCAAGACCAATCTGGAGGCGGCGCAGACCATTGCCCGCCAGCTCAGGCTGCGCAATCTCGGCGGCATCATCATCGCCGACTTCATCGACATGGAAGATGAAGAACACCGGACGGCCGTGCTCGCCGAATTCAACAAGGCGCTGGCCAGGGACCACACCAGGATCACCGTGTCCGGCTTCACTCAGCTTGGGTTGGTCGAGATGACCCGCAAGCGCACCCGCGAGAGCCTGGCCCATGTCTTGTGCGAGCCCTGCCCCACCTGTGGCGGGCGCGGCGAAGTGAAGACCGCGCAGACCGTGAGTTACGAGGTGCTGCGCGAGTTGCTGCGCGAGGCGCGCCAGTTCACCGCGCGCGAAATGCGCGTGCTGGCCGCGCCGGCGGTGATCGACCTGTTCCTTGAGGAGGAGTCGCAGGCCTTGGCCATGCTGTCCGAGTTCATCGGCCTGCCGATCTCCCTCCATGCGGAGAGCGGCTACACGCAGGAGCAGTTCGACATCGTTCTTATGTAGCGTTAAAATTCCGCCTCGACGCGGGTGTCGTATAACGGCATTACCTCAGCTTCCCAAGCTGATGAAGAGGGTTCGACTCCCTTCACCCGCTCCACCGAGCTTGGCGCGCTTGGTTTCCCTTGGCCCTGTTCAGGGCCAATCCGGGTTGGCAACCGGTCATGCAGTCGTCCAGGATTATGCAGTGCGAGTTGTCTTCGACTTGGCCTCCGGTTATGACGTTCCTGGCCAAGTCGTTGCGTTGCTTGTCTGGCAACAAGGTTTGGCCGGAACATGCGTTAAGATTGAATAATCTGCGGCTAATTCTCGCACCCGAACCCGATTCTCATGAAGGACAGGCAAGCTGATTTCATTGATGTGGCCGATCTGCGCCCGGGTGTGTACGTTTACCTCGATGTGGGGTGGATGGGACACCCGTTTGCCTTGAACAGTTTCCGCATCAATTCGCAGGACCAGATCGACACCATCCGCAAGCTGGGCATCGAGCGCATCCGCTATTCGCCGGAGCAGACGATTTCCGAGGAAGAGTTCCAACGCTCCGTCGCCGGTGCAAGTTCGCGGCCGGCGCCGGCCGCGAATCCGCCAGTTGCGCAGGACGCGCAGCCCAGCGCGGGCGCCACCCTGATGGAGGCAGATGACGAGACGCCGCTGGCGGATGGCGGTCCGCAAGTGGAAGCCTCCGTTCCTGATGCCGACAAGGCGATGGCCGAGGCGGTGCAGCTTGAGCGGCAGCAGCGCAGGGAACAGATTGCCGCGCAGCGCGCCGATCTGCAGCGTTGCGAAAATCATTTCGCCGAAGCTTCGCGCAGCTACAAGCAGATCGTCGATGCAATGCATGCGCAACCCGAGGAGGCGATGGTCCGCAGCGCCGCGGTCATCGACGGCATGATCAGCCAGATGGGAGGAGCGAACGAGGAAATCTACGTTCGCCTGCTCTCGGAAAAAGCCGGCGAAAAGACGTCGCTGCACTCGATCAACGTTTCCATTGTTTCCTTGTTGCTGGGCAAATCCCTGGGTTACGGCGTGGACCAATTGCAGGAGCTTGGTGTCGGCGCGCTGCTCCATGACCTTGGCAAAATGGATTTGCCCGACCGCTTGCGCTGGAGCGACGGCGAACTGAGCGGCGCGGAACGTGCCTTGTATCGCGAGCACGTCGCCAAGGGCATTGCGCTGGCGCGCCGCATGGGGCTTTCGCCGACGGCGTTGCTGACGGTCGCCCAGCATCACGAGAACGCCGATGGCACAGGCTATCCGATGAAGCTGAAGGGCGATCACATCTCCCATCCCGCCCGCCTGGTGTCCCTGGTCAACCTCTACGACAATCTCTGCAATCCCGGCAATCCGGCGCTGGCAGTGACGCCGCACGAAGCGCTGTCGCTGATCTACGCCCAACGCAAGGCCAGTTTCGACGCCAAGGTGCTGGCCATCTTCATTCGCCTGATGGGGGTCTATCCTCCTGGTTCGGTGGTGGAATTGAGCGATGGCCGCTTCGCCATGGTGGTATCGGTGAATTCGAGCCGCCCCTTGCGCCCGCGGGTGATCATCCACGACAGGAGCATTCGCGCCGAGGAAGCGCTGGTGGTGGATCTGGAGCAGATGCCGGAGCTAGGCATCCGCCGCAGCCTGAAGCCGCTGCAATTGCCCAAGGCGTCATTCGATTATCTGTCGCCGCGCAAGCGGCTCTGCTACTTTTTTGAACGCGGCCGCGAAACGGTGCGGGAAGGCGAGCCCACGTGAAGCTCCAGACCTGGGCTGCGGCCATCGAGGCTTCGCTGGAGGCGGTCTGGATCGTCGATGCCATCCAGTTGCGCGTTCTGGTGGCCAACCGCGCGGCCGAGGATCTGCTCGGGGTGGCACGGCACGGTTTCGAGGGCAGGCCGATCGTCGACCTTGCGGCCACCCCGGAGGACATGTTCTTCTGGGAAGACGTCGCCGCCGGGCTTGCCTCGGACATCCATTCGGAGACGCTGCTGCGTCACAGCGACGGCAGGGCACTGTCGGTCGAGCGCCGGGTCAGTCGGGTCAGCGTGGCGGGCAACGATTCGGTATTCATCGTCGCGGTGCGCGATCTGAGCGAGCAGCGTCGCATCGAAGGCGAGCTGGAGCGACTGATAGCCGAACTGCGTGCAACGCTCGAATCCACCGCCGACGGCATTCTGGTCACCGACCTGGATGGCGGCATTCGCAGCATCAACCAGAGATTCGCCGAGCTGTGGGAACTGCCCGAGAATCTGCAGTTGCAGCGCAACGATCTTGAGATATTCGGCTGGATGATCGGCTGCGTGCTGAATGCCGAGCACTACGAAACGCGCCTGTCGGCGATCTTGCGGGCGCCCCTGCTGGAAACCATCGACATCATCGTCCTGCGTTCCGGCAGGGTGCTGGAGCGGCTGACCCTGCCGCAGTATGCACGGGGGCGGCCCATCGGGCGCGTCTACTCGTTTCGCGACATTACCCAGCGCCTGGCCGACGAGGCCCGCCTGCAGCTTGCGGCCAAGGTGTTCGAAACCAGTCTCGACGCCATCTTCGTTGCTGATCCCGGCTTCAACATCATTTCGGTCAATCCCAGTTGCGAGCGGCTTACCGGGCTGAGCCACGGCGAGCTTGAGGGCCGCCAGACGCACGAACTGATTTTCGAGCTTGCCAACGAGAATTCCCCCGAGGCGTTTGCCGAACGGCTGAAGGCCGACGGCACCTGGGAGGGCGAGCTTTGGCATCGCAATAGCGAGGGACGCAGCGCGCCCTGCCTGGTGTCCATGGTTCGCGTCAACGACGAGCGCGGCGAGCCGGTCCAATACATCGGTTTTTTCAAGGACCTGTCGGAAACCGTGGCGGCCCGGCAGCGGATCGAGGAGCTCGCCTACAACGACGCCCTGACCGGATTGCCCAATCGCCTGTTGTTGGCGGAACGCGCCGAGTTTTCGCTGGCCAACGCCCAGCGCGACAAGACGTCGTTTGCCATCCTGTTCGTCGACCTCGACCGCTTCAAGCAGATCAATGATTCGCTGGGCCATCAGTTCGGCGATCGCGTGCTGATCGAGGTCGCGCAGCGGATCAACGCCTGCCTGCGGCACGTCGACACGGCGGCGCGGCTCGGCGGCGACGAGTTCGTCCTGCTGCTGCACGAGGCGGATGCGTTCGGCGCCGAGGTGACGGCCCGGCGCATTCTGGAGAGCCTGGCCAAGCCCTATCAGTTCGAGGAAATGAACTTCAGCCTGAGTTGCAGCATCGGCATCGCGCTGTATCCCGATGACGGCTTGAGCATGGATGACCTGATCAAGAACGCCGACAGCGCGATGTACCACGTCAAGGAGCGCGGCCGCTCCGACTTTCGTTTCTACCAGCGCCAGATGAACGTCAATCTGCTGGCGCGCATGAAGCTCGATCATGCAATGCGCGGCGCCCTGGCGGAGGGCGGCTTCCGCCTGCATTACCAGCCCCAGGTCGACCTGGGCAGCGGCCGTATTTTCGGCGCCGAGGCGCTGATCCGTTGGCACGATGCTGCGATGGGAGAGGTGGGGCCCAGCCGCTTCATCCCCGTCGCGGAGGAAACCGGGGTCATCGTCGCCATCGGCGACTGGGTTCTGCGTGAGGCGGTACGCCAGGCTGCACTGTGGCATAGCCGCGGGTTGCCACTGGACATCGCCGTCAACGTGTCTGCGCTGCAATTCCGGCAGAGCGATTTCATCGAACGGGTTGCGCACGTGCTATCGGAGTTCGCCTTGCCGCCGGCGGCGCTCGAACTCGAACTCACCGAATCGCTCCTGATCCGGGATGCGGACGAGGTCTTGAAGCGTCTCGACGGCCTCGCCGCATTGGGCGTGAAGATGTCGATCGACGATTTCGGCACCGGCTATTCGAGCTTGTCCTACCTCAAGCGCTTTCCCCTGCATCGGCTCAAGATCGACCGTTCCTTCGTCAAGGACCTGCCCGAGAACGACAGCGATGCGGCGATCGTTACGGCCATCATCAATCTGGCGCGCTCGCTGCGCCTGCGGGTGATTGCCGAGGGGGTCGAAACCGAGTTGCAGCGGGAGTTCCTGCTGACTGCCGGCTGCCAGGAGGTGCAGGGCTTCCTCTGTGCGCCGGCTCTGCCGGCGGAGCAGTTTTTCGAATTTGCGCAAGCCCACGGCGGCGAAAGTTCGACCGTGCAGAAACAACTCTTCTCCGCCTGACGCGGACGGCCTTCCCGTGCGGCGGGAAGGCGTATTGGCCTTACTGCTGGGTCGTTTCCGCCTTGATTGCCAGCCATTTCCCGGCGCGCAGCTCAAGCACGTATGCTTCCACTGATTCGAATCGGTAGGGCTTGCCGGATTGCCGTCCTTGTTCGATCACTACCGACTTCAGGCTGATGCGATCGCAGGCGGGTGCCGCAGCATTTTCCAGCGTGCCATCGGTCCACACCCGACGCTGTTTGTAGTCCTTGAGTCCCTTCATGGCGGCCAGCGTGCTCTGCGCCAGTTCCTCGCGGCCAAGATCGACGCTGGTCATCTTGTTGTCCTTGCCGCGTATCGTGGCCCGCACTGCCGCTTCGGGCGCGAACATGGCGACAATCGCCGGCGCATCGTTGCGGGCGATGGCGGCATCCAGTTGCCCCAGCCAGGTCTTGGCTATCGTGGTCGGTTGGCATTCCGCCGTGCTTGCGGTACCGGGCGTTGCAGCGGAAGGCATGCCGGGCATCGCGCCAGAGGCCGCACCGGATGTCGGACCCGGTGCGGGAGCGGGCGCCGAAGTGGGCGTTGGAGTAGGCGTCGGAGCGGGTTTTGGCGGGAGCGGTTGGAGCGGGGTCGGCGCGCGGGGCGCCTTGCGTCGCTGTTCCAGCTGTCGCAGGCTGTCTTCGTCGGCGGTCTGCGCGTAGCGGTCGAGTTCGGTGTCGAACTCGCCGGGCACATAGAAGTTCGGCACCTTGTCGAGCAATACCGGCAGCAGGATGGTCAGCAAGGCCCGCTCCTTGAAGCCGCCCTTGCCTTCCTTGCCGACCTTGGCCGGCGCTCGCACGAAACCTACCCGCCCCGGGTCGATATCGAGCTTGTTGTCGCCGACCACCATGGTGGTGCCGCCGCGATTGACCTTGTCATAGGTTCCCTCCCGATTCGACGTGGCCTTGGCCAGTTCCGCCGAGAGCACGTAGGGCTCGTGGTCGGTGCCGCGAATGCCGATGGTGGCGGAAGGCGTGACGATGTTGTGGCCGGAACGATTGGTACGGGCAATCCAGCCGCTGATCACCCGCAGCGATCCGGTGACCAGGCGGACAGTAAGGCTGTCGGTCGGTTTGTCTTCGGCGGCGAAGCGCTCGGCGACAAACTCGGTACTCGGCCGGATGGCGACAACCCCTGCATCCTCGGTCTTGAGCACGGCCTCGGCCAGGGCCGCTGCACGTACGCGTTCGCCGACGTAGACCGGGTCGCCCTCGCGCAATTTCCTTTCGTTGCCTGCGCCGGATGCGGCGACCTCGCCGCGAATGCGCCAGACCGTCGCAAAGCGCTGGCCGGACGGCGGGTTTGCCGCCGCCGGCTCGCCCGCCGACGCCGCAAGGCTATTCAGGGAGGCGCCGATGAGGAGGCCGAAAACACCCAGGGCAATTGCGATGGCTCCCGAGCTTGCGCGATTCAACGGCCAATTCATTCTGCGTCCCCGCACTTTCTGAAAAAATTTGACAATCATGTTCGCCACTATTGAAGCACACTCACCGGCAATGGGCTAGTCCGATGTCCTTTGTTCGTGGACCGGGAATCCGGACGCTCAGATGCGGGCGAACTGCTGCGACTCCTGGTATTCGTCTATCCAATCCGTGGCACGGCAACGCGCCTGTTCTATTTGCACCGGCGTCATCAGCGATTCGGCATGCTTGCAATTTGCCTTGCCGGCCTCATTGCCGTTCATGCCGGCGATTTCGAACCATTTGTGCGCCTCGACGTAGTCGACTGCGCCCAGGTCGCCACGCGCGTAGACCAGCCCCAGGTTGCACTGCGCCTCGGCCACGCCCTGCTCCGCGGCCAGGCGATACCAATGCGCCGCCACGGCGATGTCGCGCGCCACGCCGAGGCCGTCCCGGTACAGCAGCGCCAGGTTGTGCTGCGCCTCCGCGTCACCTTGGGCGGCGGCCTTTTGCCACAGCGACAAGGCCTTGCGATAGCTTTGCTTGACGCCCTGCCCATTGGCATACAGCAAGGCGAGCGAGGCCTGTGCCGGCGCAAATTCCTGCTTGGCCGCCTTGCTGTACCAATAGCCGGCTTTCTGGAAATCCTGCTCGACGCCCCTGCCCTTGTCGTACAGCACCCCCAGGTTCCATTGCCCGCTGGCGTCTCCCTGTTCGGCCGCCTTGAGCAACCAGAACGAGGCCATCAGATAGTCCTGCGTGACCCCCTGGCCGCCGGCGAACTTGATTCCCAGGAGGCGTTGGGCCTCGGCCATCCCCTGTTCCGCGGCCTTGCGATACCAGGTGGCGGCCATGTACTCCTGGTCGCCGTCGTACATGTGCCCGAGCCGGATTTGCGCTTCGGCGTCGCCCTGCTCGGCGGCCTTGAGGTACCAATACTCCGCCTCCTCGGCATCCCTGACGACGCCTTCGCCGGCGTCATACAGCATGCCGAGATGGCGCTGCGCTCCGGGATCGCCCTGCTCAGCGGCTTTGAGGTACCAGAACACCGCCTTGCGATAGTCCTGCGGCACTCCCTGGCCTGCGGCATATTTGTTGCCAAGGATGCACTGGGCCGGGGCAAAGCCCTGCTCGGCGGCCTTGAGGTACCAGGCCAAGGCTTGCCTCACGCTGTGTCTGACGCCCTGGCCGCTGGCATACAGCAGGGCCAGGCCGTATTGCGCTTTGGCGTTGCCCAGTTCCGCCGCCTTGCGCAGGGATTTCGCCACTTCCGCAGGGTCTTTGATAACCACTACCGCGCCCCCAGTCTTATCGATCGAAGCAATGAACCGATGTCATTGCGATTCTGGCACATCGTCGTTATGGCGGGCAGCCAGATCTTCCGGCGTATTGAAATTGGCGAAGGCTCCGGGTTCGTCGAAGCTCACTTCCACTGTTCTCAGGGTCTCGTGCCAGCGTGCCAGGCGGCGCTCGCCGGCGGCGAGATAGGCCGTCAGCCGCGGCAGCAGTTCGCGGCTGGCAAGGCAGAACACCGGATGTGCGCGCTCGGCGTCGCGCGCCACCGCCAGTTCGGCATCGGCGGCGTGCAATCCTGCCGCCAGTCGCGCCACGAGGTCCGTCGGCAGGTAGGGCGAGTCGCAGGGTACGGTGGCGACCAGCGGCGTGGTCGCCACGCCGAGTGCCGCATGCAGTCCGGCCAGCGGCCCGGCGAAATCCGCAATCGTGTCGGGCAGCACCGTGCAGCCGAACTCGCCGTATTGCTCCAGATTGCGGTTGGCACTGATCAGCACCGTATCAACCTGCGGCGCCAGCCGTTCGAGCACCCATTGCACCATGGGCCGGCCGCGCAGAAGTTGCAGGCCCTTGTCGACGCCGCCCATGCGCCGCCCCAGTCCGCCCGCCAGGATCACGCCGGTAATGGCTTGGCTCATCGTTTCACCATGTTCCAGAACATGGCCACTCCGTCCTGCAGCAAATCGCCGACGTCGGCATTGAGGCCGCGCTCGCGCTGGCGTTGGCTACGTTCCCGCTCGCTGAACAGGACCACCTCGGCCAGCAGGTCGGGACTCATCGCGGCGGCCGGTTTCACGGCCGCCTGCTGATAACCGGCGAGGGCCTTCTCCACCGCGTGCGGATCGAGAATCGCGATCGGCGCCCGGCAATGGCCGCAGACGCTTTCCTTGCGGATATCCACGGCGCCGCCGCATCCCGTGCAGCGCACGACGCCGATGTTGGCCTTGAGCCGGTCGATTTCGGGGCCGGTCAGCTGGCGCACAAAGCCCTTCTCGATCATGAACTGGGCAAAGCTGATGAAACGGCCATGCTGGCCGCAGCGCATATAGTTGAACAGTCCGCTTTTGACGCGGTCCTGCGAGTGAATCAGTCGCTCATTGCAGCGCGGACAACGCAGGGCACTGGCCAGCGGCAGACGCTGGTCGTCGCGGTGTTCGTGAATCAGCTTGAACAGTTCGATCACGCTCTCCGGCGTGAGTTGCAGGCTTTCGTATTCGTCGAACCAGATGCCCTGGCAGGCGAAGCACAAATCGAGTTCCACCGCGCCTTTGATCTTGCGATCGAAGCGCTGCGCGCTCATCGGCGCGCGGCAGGACGGACAGGCGGAGACCGGGCTCATGGAGCGGAGAATACCAGCCTTGCCCGCACCGGGAGGAGCATCGACTACAATGTCCAAGGGTTGTCGTTTCGGCCAAACTGAATGGATTCGTGATGCGCTATCTTGCCGTTGTTGTGTTGATCTCGTGCCTCGGACCGGGTGTCGGCAATGCCCAGACCATTGTCCCCAAGCTGGACGAAGCGGGGCGCCGCGGCGAAGTTGCGCGCACTGCGAAAAACAAGGCCGCTGCGCAGTTCGATGCGGCCGACAAGGACAAGGACGGCAAATTGTCGCGCGAGGAAGCCGCCAAAGCTTCTTCCTACGTGGCCGACAACTTCGACAAGCTCGACGCCGACAAGGATGGCTTCCTCAGTTGGGAAGAGTTCGTCGGCCACAATCGCTGGCCGAAATAGTCGAAGCGGGCCGCCGCCAGTCGCTAACCGGGCCGCGTCGACCGGGTTCTCCTCAGCGGCTTGCGTTGCGCCCCGCTTCCCAGGCCAGCATCGCCGCCTTGCGGCCGCTGCCCCAGCGGTAAATGCCGGGATCGCCGGATTCCCGGATCACCCTGTGGCAGGGGATCAGGTAGCCGATGGTATTGGCGGCCAGGGCGCTGCCCACCGCGCGCTGGGTCCGGGGCGCGCCGGCCATGGCCGCCAGTTGGCCGTAGGAAACCATTCGCGACGGTTCGACGCCGATCAGCGCTTCCCACACCTTGAGCTGGAAATTGGTGCCGCGCAGGAGCAGATGCAGGCGACCGGGTTCGGCATCGGTCGGAAAGATGCGTGCGGCGAGCTTGGCCGCCGTCGCGTCATCGCCGACTCGGTCGGCGGCGGGCCAGCAGGCGGCGAGCTTGGCCTCGTCGGCCGCCGGGTCAGCGCTGCAAAACGCCAGGTGGCATATGCCGCGCGGCGTCCAGCCGATCAGGGCCGGACCAAAGGGCGTCGGCGCGCGCCCGTAGCCGAGCGCCACGTCGCGGCCGCCGGACTTGATTTCGCCGGGCGTCATGGCTTCGCAACTGATCATCAGGTCGTGCAGCCGGCCGCCGCCGGAAAGTCCCGCCGCCGCCGCGACGGCAAGCACATCGCGCGAGTCGCGCAAGGCTTGCTTGGCATACTCCTTGGTGAGGTATTGGAGAAAGCGCTTGGGCGAAATGCCGGCCCAGGCGGCAAACACGCGCTGCAAATGGAATTCGCTCAGATGCACTGCGGCGGCCAGTTCGGCCAGTGAGGGCTGGCGCCGCGCATGGGTGCGGAGAAATTCGATGGCGTGGGCGACAACGGCGTATTGCCGTCCGTAATCGTCCGGAACCCGGTCAGCCATTGGCGGCCGCCTTGCCCGAAAGCAAACCGCCGACCGAGAAGCCGGTGATCAATGCCGTGCCGGCGATGACGATGGCGGCACCGGCCACGGTATGCCAGCCGACGGCTTCGCCGAGAAACAGATGGCCCCAGAGCACGCCGAATACCGGGATCAGGAAAGTCACCGTCAGCGCCGACGCCGGACCGAGGTCGGCGACGAGGCGAAAGTAGAGCAGGTAGGCGATGCCGCTGCACAGCACGCCGAGCGCGATTACCGCGGCGATGACCCCGGCGTCGGGACGGGCAACGACCGGAAAGAAAGGCAGCGCACCCGCCGCCAGCAGGGCTGCCGCCCACATGCTGCCGTGGGCGTTGGCAAAGGGCTCGACGGTTTTGGCCGATTTGGCATAGACGCTGGCGATGCCGTAGCTGGCCGCGGCGCCCAGCGTGGCGACGATGGCCGGCCCGGCTCCGGGCTGCAGCATCGCGGCGTCGAAGCCGACCAGCAACGCAACTCCTGCGACGCCGAGCGCCAGCCCGGAGACTTCACGCAGCGTCAGAGCGCTGCCGGTCCAGGCTGCGGCGATCACGGCGCCCCAGATCGGCGAGGTGGCATTGAGGATCGAAAGCAGCGATGCCGACAGGCTGCGGGCGGCGTAGGCGAAGAGCAGAAACGGCAGGGCGGAATTCAGCAGGCCCAGCAGCAGGTAGTGCCGCCAGTGCTGCCTGAGCTCCAGCCGCTTGCCGAGCGCCATGCCGACGGCCAGCAGGAACAGCGCGGCGAGGATCAGCCGGCTCTCGATCAGCAGCGCCGGCCCCAGCACCGGTGCGCCGATGCGCAGGAACAGGAAGGAGGCGCCCCAGATCGCGGCAAGCGCAACAAGGCGGATCAGGCTGGCATTGTTCATCTCATGGTTCAGCGGGTGGCAACAGCGCCAGTTTCATCCATCGGCCCGGCTGCCGGCAACCCGATTCTTGCGGACTTTGCGTTGCGCGGGATCGGTCAATACACCAGCGTCGCCCACTCCGGGTCGAGCGTGCGCTGGACGAAGACGCTGGCGGCAATCGGGCCGCCGTACTCGGGAATCAGCGCCTCTTCCTTGCCGACCAGCGCGCCCATGGCCATGGCGCAGGCGCGAAAGCTGACATCGAGATTCGCCGCCTGCCGCATCATGTGATAAATCGAGGTGTCGACACCTGGCCAGGGCCGCAGGGATTCGGCGACGCCAGCCACCAGCAGACGCACGGCGGGTCCGGCGAAGTGGATCTCGACTTCGCAGTCGAAGGCCGCCGCCGCCGCCGCGTGCACGAAGGGCGTGGCGCACAATTGGGGCCGTTCCGGCGTGGCCGACCAGACCAGGATGGCGAGCTTTTTCAGATGCGGGCTGCCGCTGTCGTTCACAGGAATTCCGCCCCCGGTTCGCTGCGCAGGATGTGGGCGCGGTAGCTCGCCGCATCGACCAGGCGGCCGCATTCCGCAGCCCAGGCGGTAGGCCGGCCGCGCACCATCCAGCCGGCCGCGTAGGGATCCCGGTTGAGTATGGCCGGGCGCTCTTCGGCGGCCTCGTTGGCTGCCAGCAGCACGAAGGACAGCGGCGCATGCACGGCGAGCACGGTCTTGGCGCACTCGATCGTGCCCAGGCCGCGGCCCAGCGCCACTTCGGCTCCCGTCGGCTTGGCCGTGAAGCCGATGATCTCGCTGGCGCGGAAGATGCCGAAGCTGCTGGCGCCGATCAGCACGTCGGCGCCCTCGGTGCGCACCCACATGTCGTACTCCGGATCGTAAAACAGGCCGTCGGGCACCGCGCCGCGGAAAGGTGTCTTCATGACGAAAGGATTGGCGGAAGAGAGCGGGAGTCGAACCCACCAGGGACCGCATGGCGACCCCTGCCGGTTTTGAAGACCGGCCGCCCCACCGGGGAACGTTCTCTTCCGTTGTTGGTTTTTATGTAGTCAGCCATGCGTGGGTCGAACTGTTACCGCGCAATACGTGCTCGTCACGCACGCGGCGAGTGTAGCCGATGCGATCGAAGAATTCGAGGATGTGGATCGCCACCTTGCGTCCGCCGCCGATCCGGTCGCGCAGGTCGGCGGCACGCGCCGCGGCTTTTTCCGCGTTGAGTTCGGCGACGATGGCAGCCAGTTGCGCCACCGCCTCCGCCGTGAAGTAATGGTCGTGCGCCACCGGGTAGAGTTCGCCGGCCCGCGCCACGCGGCGAAACAATTGGCGCACCACGTCCTCGGCGGTGCCGGAGGCCCTGGCCACATCGCGCACGCGCGGCGGACCGAACAGCTGGGCGTCGAGCAGCGGCTTCAGTACGGCGAACAGGTCGCGGTCGCCGGCGCCGAGGCTGGCCTGGTGCTCCGGCAGGTGCAGCCAGGCGCGCGCAGCGGCCAGGCGTCCGGCGCCGAGCAACTCGGCCACCAGGGCGTCGAAGGCGGCGCGCTCCAGGGTCGGCAGCGTCAGCCGGCGCAGGCGCTCGCGCTCGACGCCGACCATGTCGGGTGCGCGCTGGTGCTCGCTGGCGAGTGCCGCGAGCAGCTTGTCGGCCAGTGCCTGCCATCCCGCCGCGGAGAAGCCGATCTGTTGTTCGCCGCTGCGCACCACGCGCAGGCCGGCAGCCTGCCACAGTGCCGCCGCCGCGTCGTCGGCCAGATTCCAGTTGGCGGCGAAGCGGTCGAGATCGACGCCGGCTGCGGATTGCGCGGCCA
>MHZX01000103.1:0-11379 GCA_001828935.1 Rhodocyclales bacterium RIFCSPLOWO2_02_FULL_63_24 | reverse complement strand
GGCCAGGCGCGCCGCGCTGCGCTTGTGGCGCGAGGGCGGGAAGCAGTCGAGCACGCGCCCGCCGGCGATGCTGCGCCGGGCCGAGGCATCGCGCAACACGAAGCGGTCGCCGCGCACCGCGAGGGTTTCGCGATCGAGCAGGATTTCCGCCAGCGCCGTGGCGCCAGGGGCGATCTGGTCGCCCTCCAGCACGGCGACGCGGCCGGTGATGTCGGCGGCGCCCAGATGCAGGTGTACCGGCGTCCAGTGCTTGAGTGCCGGCTGTGTCGCGGGCACCTGCAGTTCGGCCTGGAAGCGGGTCAAGGGGCGGGCCGCGGCGGGATCGACCAGCCACATGCCGCGCTCGATGTCCTTCTTTTCGAAGTCGCCGGTGAGCGCCAAGGCGCAGCGATCGCCGGCCTGGCCGTGCTGGGCCGGCCGGTCCTGCACGTGCAGGCTTTTGACCCGTGCCCGCAGCCCGCCATGGCCGCCGCGTTCGGTGGGGGCGATGGTCACCGTGTCGCCAGCGCCGACTCTGCCCGAGAAGGTCGTGCCGGTCACTACCGTACCGATGCCCGAGAGCGTGAAGCAGCGGTCGATGGCGAGACGGAAGCGTCCTTCCGCGTCGTGCGCCTGGTGCGCGGCGGCAACCGCATCGAGATGGGTGCGCAGCGCGGCGACACCGGCACCCGTGGTCGCCGACAGCGCGAACACCGGGCTGCCGGCGAGCCGCGAGCCGGCCAGCAGGGCTTCGATCTCGCCGCGCGCCGCGGCGATGCGCGCCGCATCCACCGCATCGCACTTGGTCAGCGCCACGGCGCCGCGGTCGAGGCCGAGCAGTTCCAGCAGTTCCAGGTGTTCGCGCGTCTGCGGCATCGGCCCGTCGTCTGCCGCCACCACCAGCAGCACGTAGTCGATGCCGGTGGCGCCGGCCAGCATGTTGTGGATCAGCTTTTCATGCCCCGGCACGTCGATGAAACCGAGCACCGAACCGTCGGTCTGCGGCGCGTAGGCATAGCCGAGGTCGAGCGTGATGCCGCGCGCCTTCTCCTCCGGCAGGCGATCGGCGTCCACGCCGGTGAGCGCCTTCACCAGCGTGGTCTTGCCGTGGTCGATGTGACCTGCGGTGCCGATGATCATCTGCCGACGCTCATGCTGTGGTGATTTCCTTGGCGCTCAGTTTGTACACGAAGGTTGCGGCATCGAGACTGTCGAGCCGGCCGGCCGCGTTCTCCGCCTGCGGATACATCAGGAAGGGCAGCTTCGCGCCGCTGGAACCGGGCAGCCTGAGATCGTGGGCGGTGTTGTAGGCCAGCCAGTTCATCTCCCAGGCGCCGAACAGTTTCCGGCGCGCGGCGACGACAATGTCATCCTTCAGCGTGAGGCCGGGCTTTTCCTCCAGCACCACCTTGCGCACGTCCGCCGGGTCCACCGGCACCCAGCCGAAGTTCGCCAGCCAGACCTCGGCGCGGCAGTGCTGCGCGCGGCTGATGTCGCCGCTCTTGCCCAGGCTCCGGTAGCCGAATTTCGAGTCGGCCACGCGCACGCCATACACGTCGCGCGCCGGCAGGCCGATCGCGCGCGCCAGCCCCACATACAGCGCATTGAGGTCGGCGCACTTGCCGCTGAGATTGCCCGATTCGAGCATGCCGCGAATGTCGCCGGTGCCGCAGCCCTTCGTTTTCGGGCTGCGCTGGGTGTTGTCCACCACCCATTCGTAGATCGCCCGTGCCTGGTCGAGGTCGGTCTTCGCGCCCCGGGTGATTTCGCGGGCGGTCTTCCTGACGATGCCGCCGGTGGGCAGCAGTTGGGTGGCGCGGGTGGTGACCTCGAATACGCGCCAGCCGTTGGCGGCAGCGGGGGTGAAGCCGCCCTCCACGGCCAGGGCATAGCGCGGCGCGGCCAGCGCGGCGGCGGTCTTGAGGAAGTGCCGGCGATGCATGATGTTCTCCTGGATTATTTGAGCAGGGCTTGCAATTGCTTGTCGATGGCGGGTGCATCCCAGTCGATGGCGCCGGTGCCGCGGCCGACGATGCGATGCCGGCGGTCGAGGATCACCGTGGTGGGCAGCACGCGGGCGCCCCAGGCGCGGCTGATGGTTTGCTCGCGGTCGTGGAGCACGGGAAGCTCCGCGGAAACTTCCCACAGGAAGTCCTCGACGAGCTTCTCGTTGTCAGCCACGGCGACCGTCCGCACCACCAGGCCCTTCGCCTGCCAGCGCGCCGCGAGGCGCGCCAGCGACGGCATTTCCTCGCGGCAGGGCGGGCACCAGGTGGCCCAGAAATTCACCAGCACCGGCTTGCCCGTGTAGCTTGCCAGCACCTGCGTCAGACGCGCGTCGGCGCTGACGGGAAGGGCCCGCGGCACCACGGGTGTCAGGCTTGCCGTAGCCGGGGCTGCGGCAAAGGCCGCGGGCAGCAGCAGGCTGAAAATAATCGGCGGAGCTGCCGCCAAAGCGAAAAAACGTCGATCCATCATCATGCCTCCTGTTACTGCAACCGCCGCGGAGCGGAAGCCACCGCGGCTTACGATGCTCCCTCAGGAGCGGCCTTACGTGCCCAGTCCGCGCGAAGCGGATAGCTGGGCAGCGAATTCGGGTTCCTCGTGCGCGGCCAGGCAGCGCAGGTCGAGCAGCAGCGCGCCGTCCTCGATGCGGCCGATCACCGGTTTCGGCAGGGCGCGCAGGCCCTGCTCGATGCGGTTCAGCACCCCGCCCTTCCTGCCCTGCGGTCTGACTGCAAAGCCGGCCGAGGGCAGGCGATCGACCGGCAGCGAGCCGGAGCCGATCTGCGACTTCAGCGCAACGATCCCGGCCGTGACCGCCAGTCCGTTCAAGGCCGCCTGCAGCGCCGGCAGCAGGCGCGCCGCCTGCGCCGCGATGTCGGCTGCGGGGCGGGTCAGTTGGCGCACGGCGGTGACGCGCAGGTGCAGGCGGTCGGGATCGCGATAGAGCGCCAGCACCGCTTCGAGCGCGGCCAGCGTCAGCTTGCCGACGCGCAGGGCGCGCTTCAGCGGGTTCTTCTTGAGCTTCACGATCAGGTCGCGGCGCCCCACCAGCAAACCCGCCTGCGGCCCGCCCAGCAGCTTGTCGCCGGAAAAGGTGACGAGGTCAGCGCCGGCGGCGATGGCTTCCCGCGGCGTCGGTTCGTGCGGCAGGCCGTAGACAGCCAGGTCGGCCAGGGTGCCGCTGCCGAGGTCGATGACGAAGGGCAGCTGGTGCTGATGCGCCAATGCGGCGAGTTCGGCTTCCGGCACGGCATGGGTGAAGCCGTGGATCGCGTAATTGCTGGCATGCACCTTCATCAGCATCGCCGTGCGCGGGTTGATGGCTTCGGCGAAATCCTTGAGATGGGTGCGGTTGGTGGTGCCGACCTCGACCAGCTTGGCGCCGGCGCGGCTCATGATGTCGGGTACGCGAAAGGCGCCGCCGATTTCGATCAGCTCGCCGCGCGAAACGATGACCTGCTTCTTCGGCGCCAGGGTATTGAGCAGCAGGAACACGGCGGCGGCGTTGTTGTTCACCACGGTTGCGGCCTCGGCGCCGGTGAGTTCGCAGAGCAGTTCGCTGACGATGTCGTCGCGGTCGCCGCGGCCGCCGGAGTCGATGTCGTACTCCAGCGCGCAAGGGCTGCGCGCGGCGGCGACCAGGGCCTGCACCGCTTCCTCGGGCAGCGGCGCGCGACCGAGATTGGTGTGCAGCACGGTGCCGGTCAGATTGAATACCGGGCGCAGCTTCGGCAGCGTTTTCGCCGTGACGCCAGCGCCGACTCTTGCCAGCAAGGCCGCTTCATCGGGCACCGGCGCACCCTCCCTGGCGGTGCTGCGCGCCTCGGCGAGAACCTCGCGCACGGTGCCGGTGACGATCGCCCGGCCGTGGACGTCAACTAGTGCGGCGAGCGCAGCTGCGGAAAGCAGGCGGTCGACGGAAGGAAGCTGGGAAAGTGGATTCATGATTTCACCCGAACCGGGCAGAAACGAGATGGAAAATATTCTAAGCCATCCGGCGCGCGGCGGACATCAAAATCGAAACCGGGATTGCTCGCCGCGAGCCTTGCTACGGGACTGTCGATCGGCGCCATGCACTACTTGCGCTGCATCCATCCGCCGGCCGCGGCAACGGCGGTGACCGCGGTGCTCGGCAGCGAGCAGTTGCGCGCCTTGGGCTACGGCTTCATCCTGGCGCCGGTGCTGGTGAACGTCCTCATCGTCCTCGCCGTCGCGGTGGCCTTCAACGCGCTGTTTCCCTGGCGTCGCTACCCTTTGTTCCTGGCGCGCCGCGCCGCCAGGCCGGAACCGGCCGCCGCCGGCTACGCGGCCATCTCGCATGAGGACTTCGTCTTCGCCCTGGCGCAGATGGATTCCTTCATCGACGTTTCCGAAGAAGACCTGTTGCGCATCTACAGCCTGGCCACTGGGCGCCACCGCGAGTTGGCGGCGCGAACGGCCGCAAACGCCGCGAGTGCTAACCCCGTTGCGCCGCCTTGAACTCCGAAAATCCTGTTTTCAGGTAATGCTTTTCCGAAACGAAGCGGTCCAGCAGCAGCGCGTCTGCGGCCGACTTCAGACCCCCAGTCATGCGCGCCACCTCCTTGCCCTGGCCGTCGAGGAACACCAGCACCGGCCGCAGCTTGCGCGGGTTGTGGCGCTTGACCATGGCATTAAGTTGGTCGTTGTCTTCCAGCTCCAGTTCGCCGAAATCGGCGTGGGCGCCGACGTAGTTCTTGATGAATTTCGCGCTGACTTCGGGCTTGCGCAGCACACTCACGGTGTAGCGGCAGGCCCCTCAGTTCAGGTGGTCGCCGAAGTAGAGCAGGACATGGCGCCCCTGCGCTGACTTCAGTTTCGCCACCGCAGCGATGTCGTCCGCCACCAGCGGCACCACCCCGTCCAGGTGGTCGGCGGCGGCCGGCAGGCTGAATGCGGCGGCAATAACAAAGGCGAGCAGGGAAAGCAGGCGTCTCATCGGGTCTCCTCGGGTTGTCTGCGGGAATCGAAAATATCGACAGACAGTGTAGTCGGGGATTTGGTTCCGGGGAACGTCATGCCTCTTCAGCAAAGAGTCGGCGCCGGCGGGACGGTGATTTGCACCGTCAAAGCATTTACCCCGAAGCGGACCACAAATCGCCGCGCTTTCCAATCAGGCGGAAGGCGTCCACTTTTGCCCCGCGCGTGTTGTGGCAATCGCAATGGGTGGCCATGATGTCCTTCTGCGGGACGAGAATGTCGGGCTCGATCTAATTTGAGCCTGGGTCATTTGATTCCGAAGCCGGTCGTTACCCGATTGGGCACTTACCGCACCCATGCAGCAAGTTCTTCTTTCGCACCGTCAGTCACCTGTAGGGCGATGAACTCGTTGAGTGATTCTGGGTCGGGCTCAACACGAGCCGGTTCAGCTATTGTTTCCCATGTGTCGTAGTCGGCTGGATCGGTAGCGGTAATGACGCCGATACCGTGACGCTCGGCTTCTTCTTTTATTCGACGGAGAACCTCCACCTCTTGATCGCCGCCTTGGCAATGCAACCAAACGTAGGATTGGGTGGCTGCTCGCCTGTGTGCAAGGGCCTCATAGACTGCTGTTACATCAACAGCCCACCTTGGCTTGATCTCAAAAGTGATGAGATCGAAAAACTTTCCGGGAAGAAACGGAAACACTCGGAGTGCAGCCACAATGATATCGGGGCGGGTCCATGTCCCACCTGTGTTTCTACGCCCCTGACTTGCGGTGATTTCTACAATTTGGTGCCTGAAGCGACTGTCTCGTGCCCACTGGCCTTTGAGCACCGTTGCGACCGGATCGTAGAGGTCTCTTTCGGCGGGAGCATTGACTGGTGCGGGTTGTTTTTCGTCAGGTTGCGCTTGCGCTTCGGGCTCAACTTGAACCGGTTGTGGTGGAGGCACCAATGCAACAGCCCCTCCGCGAGCGCGATAGCGGCGAAGGCTTCCAAGATCGACAAGGCGGTCTCGGATAGGCCAATAGTCTTCCTCTTCCCAAATCAGCGAGCGTTGAAGCGCGGTATTTCCGGCGCTTCCACCCAACTCCTGAACCTTTGCCAGCAGCGCAGTTTCGAGAGCACGAATTTCTTCTTCTGACTTACCTTGAAGGGACATGAATGTCTCCAGATGAGAATGCCCAACTTGGAATGGAAGTCGTTGCGAATATCCGGATATAAGCTCTTGGATCCAGATCTGGAAATTCATATCCACGCATGGCAATCGCGGAGTGTCCATATTCAGGCACGCTCGTAACTTTCCAAGGTAGGCATTTCGGTTGGTGATCTCGCGCGCCGCACGAAACACGGCACACGAGGAAATGACGCCAGCTTAGACTCCTTCCATGCCGCTCGCAAGGGCCTGCCGGGACTCGGTGGACCCCGACCTTCACCGGGGCGACGGATTCATTTTCGCCGTACCGCCAGCACCGACGTTCGACGCCGGACCCGTCGCGCCATTTCCAGCAGTTAGCGGCTCCGCAAGAAAGCGGCGAACCGCAGCAACGGCTGCCAAGCAATATTTATCAACTTGAGTAGTTTTTATCATCCTGATAACATCGATTCCCGTGGAGAAAATCAAGCCTCATTACCGGCTATCGGCGGTTCAGGATGAAGTTGTCCGACGCGGTGCCTCGGCCTTCACCATGACCGCGCTACGGAACGGCCTGGCGATGGGGCTCACGGTGGTTGAGATGGTTGACGTGGTTCGCGGTCTCACGCGGGGCGACTTCTGCAAGTCCATGACCGCGCACGCCGATCATCGGATTTGGCAGGACGTGTATCGCGCGACCACGCCGGCCTGGAAGATGGCGTATATCAAGGTCACCGGCCAGGGCGAAGGCATGCCGCCGGTGATCCAGTTCAAGGAGTTGTGAGCATGAAGATGAAATGCCCGGAATGCGGCAAGGCCATGAAGCGGGACGAATCCCGGACCGAACGGGTCGAGTACGACGGGGAATTTGCGATGGTCGAGGGCCTGTCCGGCTGGTTCTGCCCGTCCTGCGGCGAAGCCATACTCGATGATGACAGCGCCCGCCGCTACGGCGAGGCCGGGGATACGCTGCTCGCGCATTCGCGGGAACGGCGCCAGGCCGAAATCCGCCGCATCCGCAAGAAGCTGAAGCTGACCCAGGTCGAGGCCAGCCAGTTGGTCGGCATCGGCAAGATCGCCTTTTCCCGCTACGAGCGTGGCGAGACGCAGGCGCCCGCACCCTTGGTCAAGCTGCTGCGCCTGGTGGATCAACACCCGGAACTGCTGGACGAGGTGGGCGCGCTGTAGGTGTCAAATCGCCGTCCCGGACCCTGTCAGCCGGGGATTCCGCTTTATGTCCCGGAGGGACGGTATCCACCCGGACGCGGGCCGGCAAGCGCCGACTTTCAGCCGCCCGGCACAAACAGCAGGTTCGGCCCGCTGCGGGCGTAGCCCGCCTCGTCCACCAGGATATCCAGCGCCAGTGTGGCGAGGTCGTCGGCCACCGGATCGACCGGACCCTTTTCCGTATAGACGATCTTGAGGTAGCTCTTGCAGGAATCGCAGGTTTCGGCGCGCACGGCAGCGGCGCCTTGCAGGCCTTCGGCTTCGAGATGGCGGTAGCTGACGCCTTCGGTGGCGTCGCAGGCGGAGCACTTGACGCGCACCAGGTTCCATTCGGTGTTGCACAGGGCGCAATGCAGGTAGCGCAGGCCGCCTACCTCGCCGATGCCGCGCACCACGCTGGCGACCGGCAGAAAGCCGCAGCAGGGGCAGACGCCGGGGACGTCGAGGGCAGCGATCTCGGTGACGCCGAGGCGCGCCGCGGCGGCGGTCCATAACACCTGCAGCGCGGCGGCGACATAGGGCAGCAGGGCGGCATCATCGCCGTAGAGTTCGGTGTGCAGCACGCGCTCGGCCAGCGCCTCGATGCGCTCGGCGTCGTAAGCGGCGAGCCGGGCCAGATCATTGCGGGCGGCTTCCGGCGCCGCGGGGGTGACGGCGGCGATGATCTGCGCCAGGCTGTTGCGCCAGGCCGGATCGCGCGGCCAGGACTGCGCCGGCAGCGGCGGCATGCGGTGTTCGCGAGCCAGCGCCAGCGTTGCCGCGGCGGGCAGCGACAATTGCGGCAGCACTTGCAGCGCCTCGTGCTGGGCACGCGTGATGGCCGCCAGAAAGCGCAGCCAGTCGCCCAGGCTGTGGCCTGCGGCAAGCTGGTCGAAGCGCTGCGCACGGGTGGCGAAGATCGTTGCGGTATCGGGCGCGATGACATGCGGCGGCTCGCTGCTCGACTTGATCGGGATGATGGAGGTTTGGGTAGTTGTACTCATGGTTCGGTTAGTGTGACATATCCCACAAGGGGATACCGTCTCCGCCTTTGGCGGAGACATAAAAACCCGCGGGCCGCAGCCCGCGGGTTTGTCCTCGCGACTGAATGCCGACTCAGGACTTGCCGGTGACCTGACGATACCACGCTCGGTGATGCTGCTTGGCCCAGGCGCGGGTGACCGTGCCGTAGACCATGGCGCGCACCGTGCCCCTGACCCACAGCGCGGCATAGACATGGACGAAGATCATCGCGATCATGATCGCGGCGATCGCGGCATGCACCACGGCACCGAGCCGCACCACATCCACCGGCAGGCTGAAGTAGGCGCGCCACAGGAAGATGCCGGAAACGAACAGCAGCAGAATGCTCAGCGACATGGCCCAGAACATCGCCTTTTGGCCGCCGTTGTATTTGCCTTGTTCCGGCATGTTGTGGTCGTCGCCATTCATCATTTCCCCGGCGCGGGACAGCCATTCCTTGTCCGCCGGCGTCATGACGTTGAGCGACCTGAAGCGAAAAAACATCGCCAGGAAGCCCAGCGCCATGACGACGCCGATGAAGGGGTGCAGGATGCGCGCCCAGACACCGCCGCCGAAGATCTGCGTCAGCGGATAGAAGGCCGGATGGAAGAAGGCCAGGCCGGACAGCGCGAGCAGGATGAAGCAGATGCCCACCAGCCAGTGATTGGCCCGCTCGTGCGCGTCGTAGCGCGTGAGGTCTTTCGGATTGCGGATCATTTTGCATCCTCCTTTTCCATCTCGTCTTCCAGCTCCTTCGACACCTCGTTCGGACCCTTCATCACGTAGTGGAACAGGCTGCCCAGTGCCACGGCAGCCATGGCCACGGTGGCCAGCGGTTTGGCGAAGCCCTTCCACAGCGACACCAGCGGACTGATGCTGGGATCGTTAGGCAGGCCCTTGTAGAGCTCCGGCCGGTCGGCGTGGTGCAGCACGTACATGACGTGCGTGCCGCCCACGCCGGCAGGATCGTAGAGCCCCGCCTTGTCGTAGCCGCGCGACTTGAGGTCAACCACGCGCTTGGCCGCGTAATCCGTCATCTGCTCCTTCGAGCCGAACTGGATCGCGCCGGTCGGGCAGACCTTGGCACAAGCCGGAGCCTGGCCGACAGCCACCCGATCCGAGCACAGCGTGCACTTGTAGGCCTTGTTGTCGGCTTCGGAAATGCGCGGGATGTTGAAAGGACAGCCGGTGATGCAGTAGCCGCAGCCGATGCAGTTTTCCTGGTGGAAATCGACGATGCCGTTGGCGTACTGGATGATGGCGCCGGGGGCCGGACAGGCCTTGAGGCAGCCCGGATCGGCGCAGTGCATGCAGCCGTCCTTGCGGATCAGCCACTCCAGCTTGCCCTTCTCTTCGACTTCGGCGAAACGCATCACGGTCCACGACTTGGCCGTCAGGTCGACCGGGTTGTCGTAGACGCCGTGGTTGACGCCGACCTCGTCACGGATGTCGTTCCATTCCATGCACGCCGCCTGGCAGGCTTTGCAGCCGATGCAGGTGGAAACGTCGATCAGCTTGGCCACTGCCGTGGTCTGCCGTACGCCGGGTGCCGCAGTGGTCGTCGCCGAGCGGCGGGCGATATCTAGCGATTGCAATGCCATGTCATATCTCCCTTAGATCTTCTCGATGTTGACCAGGAACGCCTTGTATTCCGGCGTCTGGCAATTGGCGTCGCCGACAAAAGGCGTCAGCGTGTTGGTGATGAAGCCCGGTTTGGCGACCCCCTTGAAGCCCCAGTGAATCGGAATGCCCACGGTATGCACCTTCTTGCCGTCGACGTCGAGGGTCTTGATGCGCTTGGTGACCACCGCCACCGCCTTGATGAAACCGCGGTTGCTGCGCACCTTGATCTTGTCGCCGGTGGCAATGCCTTTCTCCTTGGCCAATTCCTCGCTGATCTCGACGAACTGGTCGGGTTGCAGCACGGCATTGATCTTCGAATGCTTGGTCCAGTAGTGGAAGTGCTCGACCAGCCGGTAGGTGGTGGCTACATACGGGAAGTCCTTGGCCTTGCCGAAGGTTTCCATGTCGCCCTTGAACACCCGCGCCGCCGGGTTGCTGACGGCCTTGGGGTTGTTGGGGTGGAAGGGGTTTTTGTCCAGCGGCGTTTCGAAGGGCTCGTAGTGCTCGGGGAAAGGACCGTCGGCCATCGCCGGCGCAAACAGCCGCGCCACGCCTTCCGGCGTCATGATGAAAGGCATCACGTTCTCGTCGGGCGCCGCGTCGGGCCGCATGTCGGGCACGTCGTTGCCGCCCCAGGCGGTACCCGTCCACTTGATCACGGTGCGCTTCGGATCCCAGGGCTTGCCGGCAAGGTCGCAACTGGCGCGGTTGTAAATGATGCGCCGGTTGGCCGGCCAGGAAAAGCCCCAGTTCAGCGTCTGCCCCAGTCCCGAGGGATCGGAGTTGTCGCGCCGCGCCGTGAGGTTGCCCGCCTGCGACCAGCAGCCGCTGTAAATCCAGTTGCCGCACTGGGTCGAACCGTCGTCGCGCAACTGCGCGAAGCCGGCCACTTGGTCGCCCGCCTTGACGATGACCTTGGTCTTGTCTTTCGGATCGAAGACATCGCCCAAGGCCTTGCCGGAAATCTCCATGAGAAGCTCTGCCGGAGACGGCTTGGCGGGAATGCGGTAGGGCCAGGTCAGGTTCATGATCGGCTCTGGCAACTTGCCGCCATCCTTGGCATACATCGCCTTCAGCTTGAGGAACAGCGCCGCCAGGATCTCGATGTCGCCCTTCGATTCGCCAGGACCGTCGGCCGCCTTCCAGTGCCACTGGATGACGCGACCGGAATTGGTGAAGCTGGCCGTCTCTTCGGCGAAAAGGTTGGCCGGCAGGCGGAACACCTCGGTCTGGACCTTGGTCGGATCGATTTCATTGAATTCGCCATGCGGCTTCCAGAACTCCGACGTGTCGGTCGCCAGCGGATCGATGATGACCAAGAACTTGAGCTTGGCCAGCGCATCGCCCACCTTCTTCTTGTTCGCCACCGAGGCCAGCGGGTTGAAGCCCTGGCAGAAGAAGCCGTTCATCTTGCCCTGGTGCATGCGCTCGAACATCGCCAGCACGTCATAGGCGGCATCCTTCTTC
>MHZX01000102.1:804-31016 GCA_001828935.1 Rhodocyclales bacterium RIFCSPLOWO2_02_FULL_63_24 | reverse complement strand
GGCGCGGCCCTCGGCGTGCATCAGCGCGGTTTCGAAGCTTTCCGCCAGGCGCTGGCGCACGTCGGCCCTGACCTTGAGCCGGTCGACCACGATGTCGATGGTGTGCTTCTGCGTCTTGGCCAGTTTCGGCAGCGTGTCGATGTCATGTACCGCGCCATCCACCCGCAGGCGCACAAAACCCTGCGCGCGCAATTCGGCGAACAGGTCGAGTTGCTCGCCCTTGCGGTTGGCCACCACCGGGGCGAGGATCATCAGCTTGGTGTCCTCAGGCAGCGCCAGCACGTGATCGACCATTTGCGACACGCTGTTGGCTTCCAGCGGCAGGTCGTGGTCCGGGCAATGCGGCGTGCCGGCGCGGGCGTAGAGCAGGCGCAGGTAGTCGTTGATTTCGGTGACGGTGCCGACCGTCGAGCGCGGGTTGTGGCTGGTGGCCTTCTGCTCGATGGAGATCGCGGGCGAAAGGCCTTCAATCAGGTCCACGTCGGGTTTTTCCATGAGTTGCAGGAACTGCCGGGCATAGGCCGAAAGCGATTCGACGTAACGGCGCTGGCCCTCGGCGTAGAGCGTGTCGAAGGCCAGCGAGGACTTGCCGGAACCCGACAGACCGGTGATCACTGTCAGCCGGTTGCGCGGCAGGTCGAGGTTGATGTTCTTGAGATTGTGCGTGCGTGCGCCGCGAATCTTGATGAAGTCCATGATGCGATATGGAGGTTGGGGCAACCGAAGACTATACCCCGCTGCGGATTCGATAGCCACCTCATGCAAACCCCTGTTCCGGCAGGGGGCGCCGTGTCGCCAGCGCCGACTTTTGGCGGCATTCGCTTCGCGGTTCGAGCCAAGGAGTCAGATCGCCAGCTTTGCCACGCGAGGATCGTTCCTGAACAAGACGCACCATTTCGCCACCGACGAAAGCTCGGCCTGTTCGCGGGTCATTTCCCGAATCTCGTCGGCGTAGCGGCGAGCATCACGCTTTGCACCGGGATTTGCGCCACTGGCCGCTTTCTTGATCGCATCCAAGTAATGATCGATTCTGATCGATAGATACTCCCGGCCATGCTCGGCCAACTTGCGCGCCGAAGACGGCACGCCATCGATGAGCACCTTGGGCGTCTTGCCGCGCTGGGCGCGCACCTTGATTCGATGGCCGCGTACCGCGTAGTCCAGCTCGTAATCCAGGCTGGCCGGTTCGTTCAAGTCCAGGTCGCGGAAGAGGGTGGCGATGGCCTCCAGCAGGTTCGACTTGCCCGAACCGTTTTGGCCGATCACGGCATGGCTGTCGAAGCGTTTTCCCGTCGTGGCATCGGTGGCATCGAAGGCGACCTCGAAATCCCGCAAATTGCGGAAGGCGCTGATTTTCAGTCGGTGCAAGTGCATGACGCAGGCCGCTCCTCAATCCGGTTCCGGCGCGTGGGCTGTGGCGTCGGCATCGCCAGCCAGTTCGCGCTCGATCTGCTCAATGCTCGGCAGGCTGGTTTGCAGCTCGGCGGGGAGTGCGGCCAAGAGCTGGTACTCGGCCACGCCGATGGGTTTGTTGGAATCGCGCAGGGCGTATTCCGCCACCACGCGGTTCTGCGTCTTGCACAGCAGGAGCCCGATGGTTGGGTCATCCTCTGGTGCCTTTACCTGCGCATCCACGGCAGTGAGGTAGAAGCTCAATTGCCCCGTGTGCTCCGGCTTGAAGGCGCCGGCCTTGAGTTCCACCACCACGTAGCAATGCAGCGTCAGATGGTAGAACAGCAGATCGATGAAGAAATCGTCGCCGCCCACCTCGATATGCACCTGGCGGCCGACGAAGGCGAAGCCCGCCCCCAGTTCGAGCAGGAAGCGCGAGATGTGCTGGACGATGGCCGTTTCGATCTCGCGCTCGTCGGCCTCCTTGCCCACGCCGAGGAAATCGAACAGATAGGGGTCTTTCAGCGTCGCGTGAGCCAGATCGGAATTGGGTGCCGGCAGTTGCGCCCCGAAGTTGGTCACCGCCAGCCCCTCGCGTTCCAGCAGTCGGGTTTCGATGTGGATGTTCAACACATTGCGCGACCAGCCATGCTGGATGGCGCGCTGCGCATAGGCCAGCCGCGCCTGTGGCTCCTTTAGTTTGCTCAACAGCACCAGATTGTGGCCCCAGGGCAATTGTCCAACAGCCTGTTGGACAATCTCGGCATCGGGCCATGCCTCGGCGAATGCACGTATGTACATCAGGTTGGCGCCGCGCGCCGGCGATGTGTTCTTCACTCGTGAAGCGCCGATGGGCGAGGCGGCGATTGTTCCGGAGAACGAAACGGTTTGCCTGGGGCAGCGGAGCATGCTGATTCGCTTGTTTCCCGAGCTGTTCAATAGCCGCTTCCTGCTTTTTGTCATCTACAGCCCCAGCTTTCAGGCCAGGATGAGAAAGGCAGCTATCGGCATGACCGTAAAGCATCTTCGCGTCGGCGGCGTTGAGGCCTTGATGGTTCCTGTTCCCCCAAAGCACGAGCAGGACCGTATTGTGGCCATCGTCGAAGCGCTGTTTGCTCATTGCGACAGACCGATGGCCCAACTTGCGAGCAAGCAAGCCATTGCATCGAACTTCGCCAAAGCCAGTATCGAAGCCATTACCGGCATCCGCATCGAGGACAAGGAAGACATGAAAGCCCCGAAGACCGAACTCGTTTCCCGCCTGCGTCTGGGCGTGAGCCCCGCCGACAAGGACCAGGCGCCGCTGGCCGCGCTGTTGATCCGCAGCAACGGCGAACTGGCGGCCAAGGCGCTCTGGCAGATGTCGGGCCTGGAGATCGACGATTTTTACCGGCAACTGAAGACCGAGATGGCGCGGGGCTGGATCATGCAGCCGGAGCCGGCCTATGTGCGGGAGGTGGCGGCATGACTCGCCGTCCCACCAGCGCCGACTTTTCCACGGCGCCCGCAGCACCCGATACGCCGGTGAGCTTCGCCACGCCGCTGGCCGGTTACGCCGACTGGCTGGCGGAACTCAAGTCGCGTATCCACAGCGCCCAGCAGCGAGCGGCGCTGGCGGTCAATCGCGAGCTGGTGTCGCTGTACTGGCAGATCGGCCGCGACATCCTGGCGCGGCAGGCGCAGCAGGGCTGGGGCGCCAAGGTGATCGAGCGCCTGGCCCACGATCTGCGCGCCAGCTTCCCCGACATGAAGGGCTTTTCGCGCGCCAATCATCGCACAGAACAGGCTTGTTGCCACGGCTGGAGCTTGTGCGGGGCATGCCGTATTGCCAGCGCCGACTCATATCTGACTTTTCGAACTTGGGTAAAACGAGGAAGCTCAATGTTCCCGTGTGACTCCGGTCAATTGGACTTTGATTTGCTCCGTGTCGGGCAGGGCCAGCATGTGGTCGACTATTTGCGAAACGCTGTTGGCCTCCAACGGCAGGTCGTGGTCGGGGCAGTTCGGCGTACCGGCGCGGGCGTAGAGCAGGCGCAGGTAGCCACCTCATGCAAACCCCTGTTTCGGCAGGGGGCGCCGTTCCGCCAGCGCCGACTGTTGGCGATCGGCCCACCACGTCAAAATGTCAATCGAACCTGACCGTTCGCTCCCAAACCGCTCGTAGGAGCGGGCTCGCAGCCTTGGGTCACGTCGATTGGGCGCCGCAGGCAGCGCCGTGCCGGTGCGCCGAGGCGCCGGATCATGGTGACTTCGATCGTGGCGGTATCATGGACGGCGGCAGGGCGGACATGATAGGGTGCCTTGCCTGCCATTCGTCCAATTCCGAACAGACCACGAGGCTTCCATGATATTTGACGCGGACCAGGCGGTGGATTCCGTGATTTGGCGCCGCATGTTGCGCTGGCTGGCGTTGGCCTGCGCACTCCTGCAGGCGGCCCCCGCCTTCAGCCAGGCCTCGCTCGCGGCGGCAAGGCCGTTCATCGTTGCCGCAGGCGGTGAAGCCCACACCTGGGGCAGCAGGCTGGGTTTGCTGATATATACCGAGGCATTCAAGCGCCTGGGGATTCCCTTCGTGATGGAGCACTTCACCTTGGCGCGTTGCGCGGCCATGGTGGAGCAGGGGCTCGCCGATGCCGAATTTTCCCGCGTGTATGAGTATGGAGCGGACAAGCCCTATCTGGTTCGGGTCGAGGAGTCCATCGTGGACCTGGGTTTTTCGCTATATACCGCGAACCCGGCTCTGCGCCTGGAACGGCTTGAGGACCTGCGATCCAGCAACTATGCGGTCGAATACCGTCGCGGGCTGCTGCTTTGCGAGACCACGCTGAAATCCCTGGTCCCTGCTGCGCGTCTTTCCGATGTGACAACCCGGGAGCAGGGGCTGAAGAAGCTTCTGGCAGGGCGCACCGACCTCTACTGCGAGATCGACGTCTTTGTCCAGCAGGAACTCCGCTCTCCTGAGTTCAAAGGCGTCGCCAATGTGCGCAAGATCATCAGCGTAGGCAAGAGCATGCCGACCTACCCCTACCTGAACAAGAAACATGCGGACCTGGCGCCGCGCCTGGCGGCGGTATTAACGCAGATGAAGGCCGAAGGTCTGATCGAGGCCTATCGGCTTCGGGTGGAGCGAGATCTCGGATGGATGTAGTGCTCTGCAAGACCGCTGCCGCCGATTTCCATGTCCCCGCCATCTGCTGCGGGTTCTCCGGGCTGCCGGAACATGGGGCCGTGTCGCCAATTGGTTACGGGGCAGGAGAAGAGGCAACCTGCTAACATACGCGACTCCCCCAACTGCTTCATTCCTGACGTGCTTTCACCCACACCTGACGCCATGAGCCGCGACGAAAAGCGTGCCGGCGCCGCACTGGCTTCCATCTTCGCGCTGCGCATGCTCGGGCTGTTCCTGATCCTGCCGGTGTTCGCGATCCATGCCCAGACCATACCCGGCGGCGACGACCTGACGCTGGTCGGCGTCGCGCTCGGGGCCTACGGCCTGACCCAGGCGATGTTCCAGATTCCCTTCGGCATGGCCGCCGATACCTTCGGCCGTAAGCGGGTGATCGTTATCGGCCTGCTGCTGTTTGCCTTCGGGTCGGCGGTGGCCGCCCTGTCGACGGATATCTGGTGGGCCATCATCGGGCGCGTGCTGCAGGGCGCAGGGGCTATCTCGGCCGCAGTCACCGCGCTGGCTGCGGACCTGACCCGGGAGCAGCATCGTACCAAGGTGATGGCCATGATCGGCTCGTCGATCGGCCTGGTTTTTGCGTTGTCTCTGGTTGCCGCACCGGCGCTATACGCCGCGATCGGCATGGCCGGAATCTTCTGGCTGACGGCCTTCCTGGCGGTGGCCGCGATTGGTCTGGTGACCCATGTCGTGCCGCCGGCGCCGGCGTTGCCGCCCGGACCCAAGCCGCGATTTCGCGATGTCCTGTTCGATGCGCAGTTGTTGCGGCTCAACTTCGGCATCTTTACCCTGCATACGGTGCAGATGGCAATGTTTGTCGTGGTTCCCGGCCTCTTGCTGCGTTATGGCGATCTGCCGCTGGCCTCGCACTGGAAGGTCTACCTGCCGGCGGTGCTGGTTTCCTTTGTCCTTATGGTGCCGGCGATCGTCGTCGCCGAAAAACGCAACAAGGTACACGCCGTGTTTGTTGCGGCGATCGGCTTGCTGCTGCTCACCTTGCTGGCGATGTCGTTTGGCGGCAAGAGTTTCGTGGTGGTGGCGGGCGGTTTGCTGAGTTTCTTCGTCGCCTTCAATATTCTCGAAGCCATGCTGCCTTCGCTGATTTCGCGGATCGCGCCGGCGCGCGCCAAAGGGGCGGCGCTGGGCGTCTACAACACCACGCAGGCGCTTGGCCTGTTCCTCGGCGGGGCCATGGGCGGCTGGTTGTCAAAGCATTTCGACGCCGGCGCCGTGTTCATTGGCGGCGCCGTGATGGCCGCGCTTTGGCTGGTGGCGGCCGCTACCATGACGCCGGTGCCTGTGCGGCGGGCGGCGACAACGGCGCCGTCGGCGCATGGCATACTTGAAACAAAATCCTGAGGAGGAACCGCATGGCTTCAGTCAACAAGGTCATCATCGTCGGCAATCTGGGCCGCGATCCGGAAGTGCGCTACACGCCCAACGGCGATTCGATCACCAACGTCACCATCGCCACCACCGACACCTGGAAGGACAAGGCGACGGGTGAGAAGAAGGAAGCCACCGAATGGCATCGCGTGGTGTTTTTCGGCAAGCTGGCGGAGATCGCCGGCCAGTACCTGAAGAAGGGCCGGCAAGTCTATGTCGAAGGCGCTTTGCGCACCCGCAAGTGGCAGGACAAGGAAGGCCAGGAGCGTTATACGACCGAGATTGTCGCCAACGAAATGAAAATGCTCGGCTCCCGCGAGGGCATGAGCGACGCGCCGCCGCGCGACAGTAGCGGCGGCGGCAATCGTCCTGCCGCAGCGGCGGCGGCACCGCAACCGGCCGGCGGCAACTTCAACGACTTCGAGGACGATATACCGTTCTAGAGGTCCACCTGGCAGTAATCGGCCCGGACAGGCTCGTGACCTGTCCGGGTCTTTTTTTGGTGCCTTGCCTCAGGCGGGACCCGATTCGCGGATCATTTTTTCCAGCAGGGTACGCAGCCACTGGCTGGCCGGATCCCGGTCGGCGTTGGCATGCCAGTACAGATAGAGTTCGAGTCGTGTCGCCTGCAACGGCAGCGCCAATATCTGATTGCCATAGGGCTTGTTGATCACGCGGGCATAGCGCTCGGGCATGGTCGCCAGCAGGTTGGTCCGGCTCACCACGCGGCAGGCCGTGCCGTAGTGCTGGCAGCGCAGGCGGATGCGGCGCGAGACACCGATACGCGACAGTTCCATGTCTTCCAGCCCTGGCCCGCGCCGTCGCGACGAGACCTGGATGTGTTCCTGTTCGAGATAGGTCTTGAGACTTGGCTTGCCGCCGATTGCGGGGTGCCCCTTGCGCGCCACCACCACCATGGGCTCAGCCAGTATCCGCTGGTGTCGAATTTCGGGCGAGACCGGCAGCAGTACGTCGATCGCGATGTCCACTGTTCCGGTCAGCAGGTCGGATTCGAGATTGCGCCGGTCCATCCGGGTGGCGACGATCTCGATGCCGGGCGCGCTGGCGCAGAGGGCTTCCATCAGCGGCGGCACCAGGATCAGTTCCAGCACGTCGCGGAAGGCGAGCGCGAATCTGCGTTCGCTGCTGGCCGGATCGAAACGCGCGGCTTCATTTAGCGTGCCTTCCATGTTGCGCAAGGCGGCGCGCACCGGGCCAATGATCGAGCGGGCCAGCGGTGTCGGGACCATGGCGCGACCGCGGCGTTCGAACAGCGGATCGTCGAACAGGGCACGCAAGCGCGTCAGAGCATGACTGACCGCGGGCTGCGAGAGGTTCAGCGTATGACTGGCGGCGGTGACGCCACCCTCCGTGTAGACGGTATCGAAAATCACGAAGAGGTTCAGGTCGATGCGCGATATATGCATGAGATGAATCGATGATCATTAGAAATGTGCAGTGGGCAGATTATAGGTCAGGCTTTATGCTTCTCGAAAACCTGCCAACGAGGACGCCATGGACTTCGATTACACGCCCAAGGTCAAGGAATTCCAGCAACGCCTGCTGGCATTTTTCGACGCCAACATCTATCCCAACGAGCAGCGTTTTGACCAGGAAGTCGAGGCCAACCGCCGCGCCGGCAGTGCCTGGATCCCGACCCAGGTGATCGAGGAACTCAAGCCCAAGGCCCGCGCCGCAGGCCTCTGGAACCTGTTCCTGCCGCGCTCGAAGCGAGCGCCGGAAGGCCTGTCGAATCTCGAATACGCGCCGCTGTGCGAAATCATGGGGCGAGTCTGGTGGGCGCCCGAGGTGTTCAACTGCTCGGCGCCCGACACCGGCAACATGGAGACGCTGGAGCGCTACGGCAGCGAGGCGCAGAAGGATGCATGGCTGGAGCCGCTGCTGCGCGGCGAGATGCGCTCGGCCTTCCTGATGACCGAGCCGGCCGTGGCGTCGTCGGATGCGACCAACATCCAGTGCCGCATCGAGCGGGACGGCGACGACTGCGTGATCAACGGCACCAAGTGGTGGTCCTCCGGCGCCGGCGACCCGCGCTGCAAGCTGTATATCGTGATGGGCAAGACCGACCTCGATGCGCCGCGCCATCGCCAGCAGTCGATGATCCTGGTTCCGGCCGACGCCCCCGGCGTCACGGTCAAGCGCTTCCTGCCAGTGTTCGGCTACGACGACGCGCCGCATGGCCACATGGAAATCGAATTGAAGAACGTGCGGGTGCCGGCCGGCAATATCCTGCTCGGCGAGGGGCGCGGCTTCGAGATCGCCCAGGGGCGCCTCGGACCGGGCCGCATCCACCACTGCATGCGCAGCATCGGCGCGGCGGAACGGGCCTTGGAGTACATGGTCAAGCGCTCGCTGAACCGCGTCGCCTTTGGCCGTACCCTGTCCGAGCAGGGGGTCTGGCGCGAGCGCATCGCCGAGTCGCGCATCATGATCGAGCAGGCGCGCCTGCTGACGCTGAAGGCCGCGCACATGATGGACACGGTCGGCAACAAGGTGGCCCAGGGCGAGATCGCGATGATCAAGGTGGTGGCACCCAACGTATCGACCAAGGTGATCGACTGGGCGATCCAGATGCATGGCGGCGCGGGTGTTTCCGACGACTTCCCGCTGGCCTTGATGTACGCCCAGCAGCGTACCCTGCGCTTCGCCGACGGTCCCGACGAGGTGCATCGCAATTCGATCGCCAAGCTGGAAATTGCCCGCCACGCGACGGTGCGGAGCAATTGATGGGAACGGCCAATCTGCTCCCGCTTGCGCTGGCACCGGGCCTGCATCTGGCCGCGACCGACGATCCGACGGACTACCTGCATCAGGCGGTGCTCGGTGCCGGGCGCGGCGCGGAGTGGCCGGCGCAGGCCTTTCCGGTCGCCATCCAGCGCGTCGGCATCGTCGGCGCCGGCGCCATGGGCATTGGGATAAGCCGCAGTTTTCTCGATGCGGGGATTGCCGTGGTGCTGCTGGATTGCTCGGCGCAGGCGCTGGAGCAGGGGCAGGCACGTCTGCGCGAGGCCTTCGAAACGGCGCGGCGCAAGGGTCGCCTGATTGCGCCCGAAATGGCCGAGAGACTGGCTTTGTTGCAGCCGACCCTGGCCTGGAAGGATCTGGCCACCTGCGACTGGGTGATCGAAACGGTGTACGAGAACCTCGCGCTGAAGCGGGAGGTAATGACCCGCCTGGGTCGGGTATGCAAGCCCGGAGCGGTGATCGCCAGCAATACCTCGACCCTCGATCTGGACATCCTGGCGCATGCCAGCGGGCGGCCGCAGGACGTGGTCGGCATGCACTTCCTGGCCCCGGCCCATGTGCGCCCGCTGGTCGAGGTGGTGCGCGGCGCGGCCAGCAGCGCACGCAGCCTGTTCGTGGCGCGCGAGGTGGCGCGCCTGCTGCGCCGCATTCCGGTGCAAAGCAGCGTCGGTTTCGGCTTTACCGGCAATCGCATGCTCGATGGTATGTTGCGCGAAGCCGACTTCCTGTTGATGGAAGGCGTCAGTCCGCAACGGGTAGACCGTGCGCTGGAGGAGTTCGGCTTTGCCACCGGCCCCTGCCGGATGATGGATCTGATCGGCCTCGATGTCTGTCATCAGGTACTGACCGAACGCACGCGCGCACTGCGTCCAGTCGATCATCCGGCCTATCGGCGGCTGACGCGGCGGCTTCACGCGCTGGGGCGCCTGGGGCAGAAGAGCGGCTGCGGCTACTACCGCTATCAGGGGCGCCAGGCGCTGCCCGATGCAGCGGTCGGCCAACTGGCCGCCGCACTCGCGGAACGCCACGGCGTCGTGCGCCGGCGCAGCGTCAATGACGATGAGATCGTGCGGCGCTGCCTCTATCCGCTGGTCAATGAAGGGCTGCGCCTGCTCGCCGAAGGCCGGGTACAGCGGGCCAGCGACATCGACTTGATCTGGACCTACGGTTACGGCTTCCCGCAGGCCAAGGGCGGTCCAATGCATTGGGCCAGCCGCCTTGCCGAGGATACGCTGGAGAGCGGCATGCGGGCCTTCGCCCGCCGCTTCGGCGACAATTTCGGCTACTGGACGCCGGCTGCACAGCCTCGCGGGGAGCAGGCATCTGCACGGCGCCGGAGCTGATCCACCCGCGCCCGCAATGCGCGCGCGGGCGGGCGGACCGGACCGTCTGTCTATAATGCTCGGCGACTGGTCACGACCGAGCGAACATGCCCGAAAAACTCAAACTGCTTTCCTGGCGCGACATCGTTCTCGTCGCGCTGCCTTCCCTGCTGCTGGTTGTCGGTGCATTCTGGCTGGCGGCGCAGTTCATCAAGCCGGCGCCGCCGGCGCAACTGGTCATCAGCACCAGTGGCGAGGGCGGTGCCTACCAGCGCTTTGCCGCCCGCTACAAGGATGTCCTCGCGCGCTACGGCATTGCGCTGGTGGAAAAGCCGTCCGCCGGCTCGACCGAGAACCTGCAGCGTCTGCGCGACGCGGCGTTCGCGGTCGATGCCGCCTTCATCCAGGGCGGCACGGCGCGGCCGGGCGAAGAGGACGCGCTGGCTTCGCTGGGCGATTTCTATTACGAGCCGCTGTGGATTTTCTATCGCGAGGCGGCCTTGCGCGGCGGCGACCGGCTGCTTGATCTCAAAGGCAAGCGCATTGCCGTCGGCGGCGCAGGCAGCGGTACTCAGCATCTGGCGATGGAACTGCTGACCGCCAACGGCATCGACAAGACCAATACGCGGTTGATCGAGGCCGGCGGCTTGGGGCTGGTCGAGCGTCTGCACGCGAACGAAATCGACGCCGTGTTCGTCGTCGGGCCGACGCAGTCGGCGCTGGTATGGTCGCTGCTCTACACGCCGGGCGTGCGCCTGATGAGCCTGACGCATGCCGAAGCCTACACGCGGCGTTTTCCATATCTGGCGCGGCTGGTGCTGCCGCGCGGCGCCATCGATCTGACCCAGGACATTCCGCCGCACGATACGCAACTGGTGTCGCCGATGGCGACCCTGCTGCTGCGCGAGGACACCCATCCGGCCCTGATCGACCTGCTGATGCAGGCGGCGAGCGAGGTTCATGGCGCACCGGGGGTGTTCCAGAAACCCGGCGAGTTTCCGCGCGCCGGACACAACGATTTCCCGCTGTCGAAGGAGGCCGAGCGCTACTACAAGACCGGCAGGCCCTTCCTGCAGCGCTACCTGCCGTTCTGGGCGGCGACGCTGATCGACCGCATGGTGGTGATGGTGCTGCCGCTGCTCGTGGTGCTGATTCCCTTGTTCAAGTTTGCGCCGCAGATCTACGGCTGGCGGGTGCGTTCGCGCATCTACCGGCGCTACGGCGAACTCAAGTTCCTGGAAAACGAAATCAACGAGGATACCGGTCGGCACAGCCGCGCCGAATGGCTGGAAAAGCTCGACCGCATCGAGGCCGATGCCAGCCGCATCCGGACGCCGCTGACCTTTACCGACATGCTCTACACCCTGCGCGGGCATATCGATCTGGTGCGCGACATGATTCTGCGGCGCACGCCAAGCAGCTGAATCGGCGTCTCATCAGCGCCGACTCTTGAGCTCAGAGTCGGCGAATCTTCTCCATCAGCGCCGTGGTCGAGCGCTCGTGAATGAAGGGCAGCGAGTGCACGCTGCCACCCCAGGCGATCACCTCCCGGTAGCCGACGATTTTTTCGACGGGCCAGTCGCCGCCCTTGACCAGTACGTCGGGGCGGCAATCGAGGATGCGTTTGAGCGGCGTGTCCTCGTCGAACCAGGTTACCAGCGAGACGCATTCGAGCGCGGCGAGCAGCGCCATGCGGTCGGCCAGCGGATTGACCGGACGGTCCGCGCCCTTGCCCAGGCGCTTGACCGAATCGTCCGAGTTGGCGGCGACGATCAGCGCCGCGCCGAGGGCGCGGGCCTGCGCCAGATAGGTGACATGACCGCGGTGCAGGATGTCGAAACAGCCGTTGGTGAATACCAGCGGACGCGGCAGCAGGGCGATGCGCCCGGCCAGGTCGGCGGGTTCGCTGATCTTGGATTCGAAGGCGGGAGGCGAATACGCCGTGCCGGGCATGCTCACTTTTGCGCCGACGGCTTGGCGTCCTGCGCCGGAGCCGGCGTGTAGTCCATCGCCCGCGCCTGTTCCGGGCTGATGATCTCGAACACGCGCACCACCTTCTGCACGCCGCCCGTGGTGCGGGCGATCTCCACCGCGGCATTGGCTTCGGCCTGGGTCACCAGTCCGAGCAGGAAGACCACGCCGGCCTCGGTCACCACCTTGACGTGGTTGGCGGCGAATTTGTCGGCGTCGACAAAACGCGCCTTGACCTTCGACGTGATATAGGAATCGTTGCCGCGCCCGCCAAAGCTCGACGGCCCGGCGATGGCCAGTTCGTTGCTGATCGACTTGACGTTGGGCACGCTGGAGGCAACCTTTTCCACATCGGCCTTGACCGCTTCGTTCGGCACTTCGCCGGTCAGCAGAATCATGCGGTTGTAGGTGGTGACATTGACATGCACCTTGTCGCCGTGCTTTTCCGTGATGCGGTTGGCGGCGCGAATTTCCATGCCCTCGTCGGAAATGAAGGTTTCCGAGTGGCGGCGATCGGTCAGCACCAGGGCACCGGTGCCGACGCCCACGGCGGTGGCGCCGAAACAGCCGGCGAGAATGGGCACGCTGAGCGCGAGCGCGGCGAGGTTGCGCAGATTTGCGCCAATCCTGGTGCGGATGTTCATTGCGTTTCTCCCAGTATCAAGGCATCGATGCCGTCACACAGGCAGTGGATGGTGAGCAGATGTACTTCCTGAATTCGCGCGGTGCGCTCGGCCGGCACACACAGATGAACGTCGTCGGGCTTGAGCAGCGCGGCGATCTTGCCGCCCTGCTTGCCGGTGAGCGCCACCACCGTCACGCCACGGGCATGGGCGACCTTGATGGCCTCGATCACGTTGGGCGAATTGCCCGAGGTCGAGATCGCCAGCAGCACGTCGCCGGCCCGGCCCAGCGCCTGCACCTGCTTGGCGAAGACGTCCTCGTAGCGGTAATCGTTGGCGATCGAGGTCAGCGTCGAGGTGTCGGTGGTCAGCGCAATGGCTGCCAGCGGCGGACGCTCCTTCTCGAAGCGGTTGAGCAGTTCGGCGGCGAAATGCTGCGAATCGGCCGCCGAGCCGCCGTTGCCGCAGGCCATCACCTTGCCGCCAGCCTTGAGGCTGTCGACCATGCGGCGCGTGGCGGCTTCGATCGGCGCCGCCATGGCGGCAAGCGCCGCGAGCTTGCTTGCGGCGCTGTCCTGGAATTGTTGCTGAATGCGGTCGGCGAGTGACATGGATCGGGTCTTTGCGTCGTGAATGAATGGGGTCGACCGAGAATAGCTGTCCTCGGTTCCTGGCCGAAGCCGGAATAGGGGGCCTAGAGCACGACAAATACCTCGATCAGCACCCGCTGCCAGGGATTCCGGTGCTGGCGCAGGCGGGCGATACGAGCCTCCACCGCCTCGCCGCCGTCCATGGCGGCAGCCACGCTGCGGTTTTCGGCGCGCGGCAGATAGCCCAGCTTCTGGCCGCGCCACTCGATGCGAACGGCGTTGGCGTCATGCGGGTTGTCGGCTTCGAGCACCAGCGCCAGGCGGTCGCCCTCGCGCATTTCCTGCCATAGGGCTTCCCCCGCATGGTATTGAAAGCCGGCCAGCGGCGAGATTTGCACCAGGATGCGGACCTCACCGGCTTGCGCAGCGAGGTTGACGGCCAGGCCGAGGCTCAGCCACAGAAGGAATCTAGTCAGCGGAGAACGCATTGCGCAGCCATTCAATCTTGTCGGGGTCGAGACTGTCGAGCAGCATGCAGTCGAAGCGGCATGGCGTTTCGCCGTGGCGCAGCAGCCAGTGCCGCGCGGCGAGAATCAGGCGGCCCTGCTTGGTGGCGGTGATGCTGGCCGCCGCGCCGCCGAAATCACTGCGGCTGCGCAGGCGGACTTCGACAAATACCGTGGCTTTGCCGTCGCGGCAGACCAGATCGATTTCGCCGCCGCGCACCCGAAAATTGCGCGCAACCACGGAAAGGCCCTTGTCCAGCAGATAATCCGCCGCCAATTGCTCGGCCGCCGCACCTTTGGCTTGCCTCGTAGTCATGGGGCTGCAACAATCCGGGACATGGAAAATGCATTGTATGTCGTCGCCACGCCGATCGGCAATCTGGGCGACATCACCCTGCGCGCGCTGGAAACCCTGCGCGGCGTGGATCTGGTCGCCTGCGAGGATACGCGCCACGCGCGACAGTTGCTCGATCATCACGGCATCCGGGTGCCGACGCTGGCGCTGCACCAGCACAATGAGAACGAAGCCGCGCAGAAACTGATTCGCCTGCTGGGCGAAGGCAGGCGCCTGGCGCTGGTGTCGGATGCCGGTACGCCGGGCGTCTCCGATCCGGGTGCGCGCACCGTCGCCGCCGTGCGCGCCGCCGGCTTCCGGGTGATTCCGCTGCCGGGCGCGAATGCCGCGGTCACCGCCCTCTCGGCTGCCGGTTTGGCCGATGGACGCTTCCTGTTCGTCGGTTTCCTTCCGGCAAAAGTCGGCGCCCGGCGCACGGCGATTGCGGAGCTGGCCGTCGCCGAGGCGACCCTGGTGTTCTACGAAGCGCCGCATCGCGTGTTGGAAACGGTGGCGGACCTGGCCGCACTGCTGGAGCCGCAACGCGAGATCGTCATCGCCCGCGAACTGACCAAGATGTTCGAGCAGATTGAGCGGATGCCGCTGGGCGAGGCCACAGCCTGGCTCTCCGCCGATGCCAATCATCAGCGCGGCGAGTTCGTCCTGCTGGTCTCCGCGCCGCCACCGCGCACCGGCCTGGATGCCGCGACCGACCGCGTGCTGACTGCGTTACTGGCCGAACTGCCGGTCAAGCAGGCGGCCAAGCTGGCTGCGGAAATCACCGGGCAGCCGAAGAACGCCTTGTATGCGCGGGCGCTGCAGCTCAAGGACGCCTGAACAAGGCCCCCGTATAATTCGTTCCATGCAGACCCTCACACTCACGCGCCCCGACGACTGGCATTTGCATCTACGAGACGGCGCCGCGCTCGCCGCCGTGCTGCCCGACACCGCGCGACGCTTCGCCCGCGCCATCGTGATGCCGAATCTGAAGCCGCCGGTGACCACGGTGGCACTGGCCGGCGCCTATCGCGAGCGCATCCTTGCGGCATTGCCGGCCGGTTCGCGCTTCACGCCGCTGATGACCCTGTATCTGACCGACAACACGCCGCCGACCGAAGTCGACGCCGTCAAGGCGAGCGGCTTCGTGCATGCCATCAAGCTCTATCCGGCCGGGGCGACCACCAATTCCGACGCCGGCGTCAGCAATCTGGGGAAATGCACGGCAACGCTGGCGCGCATGGAAAAACTCGGCGTGCCGCTGCTGGTGCATGGTGAAGTCACCGATCCGGCGGTGGATATTTTCGACCGCGAGGCCGTCTTCATCGATACCGTGCTGCTGCCTCTGCTGCGCGATTTTCCGGCATTGAAAGTGGTGCTCGAACATGTCACCACGCGGGACGGCATCGAGTTTGTCCAAGGCAGCGGCGCCAACGTGGCGGCGACCCTGACCGCCCACCACCTGCTGCTCAACCGCAACGCGCTGTTCGCCGGCGGTATCCGTCCGCACCACTACTGCCTGCCGGTCCTCAAGCGCGAGACCCATCGCCAGGCGCTGCTGGCCGCGGCGATCTCGGGCAATCCGAAATTCTTTCTCGGCACCGATTCGGCGCCCCACGCGCAAAGCGCCAAGGAGGCCGCCTGCGGCTGCGCCGGCTGCTATACCGCACATGCCGGCATCGAACTGTATGCCGAAGCCTTCGAGGCGGCCGGTGCGCTGGACCGGCTGGAGGCCTTCGCCAGTTTTCACGGCCCCCACTACTACGGCCTGCCGCGCAACATCGGGGAAATCACGCTGCGGCGCGAGACCGTGGCCGTGCCCTCGAGCCTCGACTACCTCGATGGCGACCGGCTGGTGCCGTTGCGTGCCGGCGAGTCGGTCGCCTGGCGCCTGGAGTGATGTCATGAAGAAGCTTGCACTGCTGTTTGCGATTTCTCTTTTGGCCGGTTGCGGCGATACCCAGCATGCCGCCTACCTGATTGCCGGCGGCCAGCATTCGCTGACGCTGACGCGGCAGCAGACCTTCATCGGCAGCGACTGGGATACGGAGCTTGTCGTGGCGCGCTTCCCGGAGTGCCAGCGACGCTATCCCTTGACCGGGGTGAGCGGCGACAAGATCAAGCTCGATGTGTATCGCAGCGAACCCCTGGTATTCATCCTGAATGCGGGCAAGCGCTGGTATGTGACCGAGACGAAGACCTGCCGCTTCGAACAGTTCAAGGAGGCGCCGCCAGCGCCGGGCGACCTGATCGGCAGCTTTCAGGTCAAGAACGGCGATCTCGAATACAAGGATCTGGAAGAGAAGAAGCCGGCTGCCGCCGTCCCGCCGGCGCCGACTTCCGCCCAATAGCGCGACACGCCGGGCGGCGTGATGCTCAGCCCGCTGTCGGCCTTTCTGGCGCCCTGGTTCGGCGCCGGAATGCCGGATGTTCTCCGGCTGAACGAAGCGGCGCGCGAACGCGGCTTGGGCACCGGCGACGGCGCGCCGTTGCATTTTGTGCCGCCGTCGGACACCGGTCCGGGATACGAGGAGCAGGCCTTTGCGACCGGCGCCGTGGCGACGCGCCCGGACAACCGGCACGACTTGTTCAATGCGCTGATCTGGCTGGTCTTCCCCCGCACCAAGGCAGCGCTCAACCGGTGCCATGTGGCGGCACTGAGGGAGGCGCGGCAACGTGGCTCTGTGGCGCGTGGTCCCTTGCGCGACGCGCTGACCCAGTTCGACGAATGCGGCGTGATCGTCGCCGGTTGCCGTCCCGATCTCTGGCAGGCCTTGTGTGCGCACCGCTGGCGCGAGGTGTTCGTCGAACGGCGCGACGAATTGCGGCGTACCACGCGTTTCGTGGTCTTCGGTCATGCCAGCCACGATGCCCTGGCCGCGCCCTTTGTCGGGCTGTGCGGCAAGGCTTTGTTCGTGGAGGTCGACGCGGCTTGGCTCAAGCTGCCCGAGGCGACGGCGCTGGCCACCCTCGACGTGCGCCTGGCTGGGTTGTTCGACAGCCGGGACTTCTCGCCGCGCGACTGGCAGCCGTTGCCCTTGCTCGGCATTCCCGGCGCCACGGCGGAAAACGAAAGGCCCGACTATTACGACGACACGCGCCAGTTCCGCGCGGCGCGTAGAATGCGCGCGGGAAGTTCGCCAGGCAACCGCTGATCACGCAAGTGGTTGGAGGAAAGTCCGGGCCCCGTAGAGCAGGATGCCGGCTAACGGCCGGGCGTTATAAGTCGCTGGACGCAAGTCCGGCGACAAAGGCGACGGAAAGTGCAACAGAAAGATACCGCCTAAGTTCGCAAGAACCGGCAAGGGTGAAATGGTGGGGTAAGAGCCCACCGCGTTTTCAGTAATGAAAACGGCATGGCAAACCCCATCCGGGGCAAGGCCAAATAGGGGAGCATTGGCGTGGCTCGCGTCGCTCCCGGGTAGGCTGCTAGAGGCCGTCGGCAACGGCGGTCCCAGAGGAATGGTTGCCCACGACAGAACCCGGCTTATCGGCGGACTTCCCACCTTCGATGCGTCGCGGCACTTCCGCTGTGTGATCTAGGTCACCGACCCGGCCGGGCGTCGCGCCTAGGATGTCCCCAGCACCACTTCAACCACCCGACCATCCACTCAATTCCAGGAGATTCGCATGTCCATGTTTGCCCAGAAATCGATCCAGATCATCGCTACCGGCCTGATCGCACTGTCCCTGTCCGCCACTGCTGCCGCAGCGGACAAGACCCTCTACGAGCGTCTCGGCGGCAAACCGGCGCTGCAGGCCGTGGTGGGCGAACTGTGGACGGTCGTCGCCGCCGACGCGCGCATCAACGGCCGCTTCAAGCACACCAAGCCGGAAGCCTTCGGCGGACAGTTGGTCGAGTTTCTTTGCCAGGGCGCCGGCGGCCCCTGCCAGTACAAGGGCAAGGACATGAAGACGGCGCACACCGGCATGATGCTCACCGACGCGGAGTTCACTGCGTTGGCGGAGGATACGACCAAGGCCTTGAACAAGTTCAAGGTGCCGGCGAAGGAACAAAGCGAAGTCATCGGCCTGCTGGCCAGCCTCAAGGGCGACGTCGTCAATCGTTGATCCGCCGTCGCGGGCAGCGGGCGGGCACGCGCGTCATGGTGCGTCCGCCGCTGCTTGCAGTCACTCCAGTCGCCAAGAAGCGCTCGATTCCATGTCGAAAAAACTGATGTTGATCCTGTCGGCGGCCACCCTGCTTGCTGCGCCTGCGGCGCAGGCCCTGACCGACCGCGAGCATTTGTTCAAGTGGTGTACCCGCGACTCGTCGGTCGCCGCCGGGCGTTGCATCGGCTACCTGCTGGCGGCCGAGGATGCGCTGGCCGCCGACAGCATCGAAGGCGTGCGCGCCTGTTTGCCGCGCGACATCACTTTGCAACAGCAGCACAAGATCGTTGTCGATTGGCTGACCGCCAATCCCGATGCAACGGCGGGCACTGCGCTGGGGCTGGTTGCACGCGCCTATGCGCAGCACTATCCTTGCAACAGGTAGCCCCGGCGAACTGAACGTCTTACGGAGGAAGCGGACCATGCGCGTCACGGCCTTAGCGATGTTTGCGGGAGTCGCCCTGGTTGTTGCCGGCTGCGCGGTTCAGCCGCAGTCGCCGCAGGCGCTCAGCTACCGCTGCGACGACGGCCGCGAGTTCGCGGTGAGCGTTGCACCGTCCGGTGGCGAGGCGAGCATCGAGATCGCGCGCATGCGCTTCAGTCTCGTTGCCGATCCCGCGGCAGCTCCCGGCGAGCAATTCAGCTGCAGCATGCTGACCCTGCGGCGCCAGGGGGACTTGGCAAGCGTCGATATGGAAGGCTCGCAGCACTTCAGCAATTGCCGCATCAAGCGCTGAAAGTCGGCGCTGGCGCCACGGCGGTGCGGTGCGGTGCGTGGCGCACAGTCGCGCCGCCGCAGCGGATGGAGTGTTCAGCGGATCAGCAGTACCGGGACGCTCGACAGGTGCACCAGCTTCATCGCCACCGAGCCGAGCAGAGTGCCGGCCAGCCCGCTATGGCCGTGGGTAGCAATCAGAATCTCGGTGCAGCCGTGGCTGGTGGCAAAGGCGGTGATGGTGGGCGCCGCTTCGCCCACCAGGACATGCAGTTCGGGTGTCAGGCCGGCAGTCGCCAGTTGCTCGCGCGCGGCCGCGAGCGCGGTCATGCCCGCTTCGCGATGAAAATCACGCAATGTATCCGCGTCGATAAAGCGGCCGATGTCGCTGGGCAGCGCTGCCTGCACATTGATCAAATGAATTTTCGGCAGTTCACGCAAATCGGCGGCGTGCTTGATGATCCATGCGATCGAGTGCAGCGCGATTTCGGAGCCGTCGATCGGCACCAGCCATGTTTGGGTCATGATGAACCTTTCGAGGAGTCGTCGACAGTCAGTTCGACCGCGGTGCGAGGTGCGGCGCGTGCCGCCAGCCATTTGCCAATGACGACCACCAACGCAGCGCCGACCAGCGCCGCCAGCGTCTTGGCGTAGGGGATTGACGACAGCAGGGCGGGCGGCAGGGCCGGGTCGGTGACGATCATGCCGCCGCCGATCCAGCCCAGCAGCGCGCCGCCGGCGGTGATCACCACCGGGTAGCGATCCATCAGCTTCAGCACCAGCTGGCTGCCCCAGACCACGATCGGGATCGAAACCAGGATGCCGAACACGACCAGCAACATGCTGCCGTTCGCTGCCCCGGCCACGGCGATGACGTTGTCCAGGCTCATCACCGCATCGGCGACGATGATGGTCTTGATCGCGCCGGCCAGCGTTGTCGAGGCGGCGACGTCGCCGTGGGCATCGTCTTCGGGCAGCAGCAGCTTGACGCCGATCCAGAACAGCAGCAGCGCGCCGATGATCTTGAGCCAGGGCATGGACAGCAATTGCAGGGCGAAGAAAATCAGCACGATGCGCAGGCCGATGGCGCCGACCACGCCCCAGAAGATTCCCTTGCTGCGTTGCTCCGGCGGCAGCTTGCGGCAGGCCAGTGCAATGACTACGGCATTGTCGCCGCCGAGCAGGATGTCGATCAGTATGATTTGCAATACCGCGATCCAGAACGCGGCGGTCGAGATGTCGAGCATGAAATGAAGTAGGAACCTGTCGTGGGTAAATGCGGTCGGTAGTTTAGCGTTTGCCGCGGGCTTTGCCAGCGGTAGGTGCATTTCTGTCGAGATCGAGCGCCAGCTTGATGCCAAAGCGGCCGGCGGTGCCGCGCAGATGTTCGAGCGCGCAGCCGCGGGCGCCTTCCACATCGCCGCGGGCGATGGCTTCGAACAGGGCGCGGTGCTCGCGCTGGGCCTCCTGCGGGTGGGCGAGTTCGCGGCGCGTGCCGTGCCAGGACAGTTTGCGCGAATCGGAAAAGTGCCTGCCGAGGAACTCGACCAGGCGGCCGACATAGGCATTGTGCGTGGCATTGGCCATCGCGATGTGGAAATTGTCGTCCGCTTCCGTGCCGTCGCGGCCGCTGGTCATCGCGTCGTCCATCGCCTGCAGGTGTTCCGCCATGGTTTTGAGGTCGTTTTCGTCGCGGCGTTGGGCGGCGAGTTCGGCCACCGCGCCTTCGACCATGGCCCGCAGTTCAAAGATGTCGCGCAATTCGTCGAGCTCGGGCCCCGCCCCTTGCCAGAAGCGCAGGTTGATGGTTTTCGGCACTTCGACGATGAAGGCGCCGGAGCCTTGCCGGGTCTCGATCAGGCCGTCGGCCTTGAGCCGGGCGATGGCTTCGCGCACCACCGCGCGGCTGACCCCGAAGGCGTCGCCGAGGGCCTTTTCGGTCGGCAGGCGATCCCCCGGCTTCAGTTCGCCGCGGGCGATGCGGCGTTGCAGCTCGCCCGAGACTTCTTCGGAAAGCCGCAGGGGGCGGGCGATCCGGTTGAGTTCGGGAGCGGGCGGAATGCCGGGTTCGTCGGTTTGCGGCGGAGGTGAAGACATTTATGCCTCAAATAATTGTTGTCCTATTGTCAGACAAATTCTGTTTCTGGTAAAGTGGCCCGGTCAGTTGCGGTACCCCGGTTCGATAACAGCATCGCAGGTCGCAGCGGCTTTGCCCAAGCGACCGCATCCACCACAGTGTTCTCAGGAGGAGACCATGTCCGATAGCAAGCAGAAAGAGCAGCAACCGTCCCGTCGCAAGTTCCTCGCCGCCGCCGCCACCGGCACGGTGGGCGCCGTTGCCACGGGATTCCCGATGATTTCGGTGGCGCAGTCGCCAATATCCATGCGCTGGCAATCGACCTGGCCGGCCAAGGACATCTTTCACGAATACGCCCTGGACTTTGCCGGCAAGGTGAATTCCATGTCCGGCGGCCGGCTCAAGATCGAAGTATTGCCGGCGGGCGCCGTGGTGCCGGCGTTCGGTTTGCTGGAAGCGGTGTCGAAAGGCACGCTGGACGGCGGCCATGGCGTGGTCGCCTACTGGTACGGCAAGAACTCTGCCGTGGCCCTGTGGGGATCCGGCCCGGCGTTCGGCATGGACCCGAACATGGTGCTGGCCTGGCACAACTATGGCGGCGGCAAGGAAATGCTGGCCGAGATCTACAAGAGCCTTAACCTCGACGTGCAATCCTTCCTCTACGGCCCGATGCCGACCCAGCCTTTCGGCTGGTTCAAGAAGCCGATCACCAAGGCGGCCGACGTCAAGGGCATGAAGTTCCGCACCGTCGGCCTCGCCGTCGACATGTACAAGGCCATGGGCCTCGCCGTGAACCCGCTGCCCGGCGGCGAAATCGTGCCGGCACTGGATCGCGGCCTGATCGACGCGGCCGAGTTCAACAACGCCTCGTCCGACCGCCTGCTGGGTTTCCCCGACGTCACCAAGCACTGCATGCTGCAAAGCTTCCACCAGTGCTCGGAACAGTTCGAGATCCTGTTCAACAAGAAGCGCTACGACGCCTTGCCGGCCGACATGAAGTCGATCATCGACTATGCCGTGCAGGCCGCTTCGGCCGACATGAGCTGGAAGGCGATCGACCGTTATTCCAAGGACTACATCGAGATGCAGGAAAAGCAGGGCATCAAGTTCTGGAAGACGCCGGATGCCATCCTGCGTACCCAACTGGCCGCCTGGGACAAGATCATCGCCGCCAAGAGCGCCGAGAATCCCGCTTTCAAGAAGGTTCTCGACTCGATGCGCGGCTTTGCCCAGCGTGCCTGCCGTTGGCAGAACGACACCAACGTCGATTACAAGATGGCCTATAACCACTTCTTCGCCAAGAAGGCCGCCGGCAAGGCGCCTGCCAAGAAGAAGGGTTGATCGTGTTGCGCGCGGCCGGCCGGTAACAGCCGGGCGGCCGCTTTTTTTTCGGTCCCGATTCGGCACGCCGCTGCATACTGCGGAATCCGGGACATGACGAGGGAGAGCACGCATGCAAAAGGCGTTGCTGTGGGTGGACAGGGCATCCACGCTGGCCGGCCAGGTCTGTGCCTGGGCAATCGTGGCGCTTACGGCGCTGATCACCTGGGAGGTGTTTTCGCGGTATGTACTGAATATTCCGCACGCCTGGGTGCTGGACGCCCAGATCATGCTCTACGGCCTGCTGTTCATGATGGCCGGCGCCTATACCCTGTCCAAACAGGGACACGTCCGCGGCGACGTGCTCTACGGTTTCTTCGCACCCCGTACCCAGGCCACCTGGGATCTGGTGCTCTACCTGATCTTTTTTCTGCCCGGCATCTTCGCCCTGTCCTATGCCGGCTGGATCTATGCCAATGAGTCGATGGTCATCAACGAGCAAACCTTTTCGCCCGAACCCCTGCCGCTCTGGCCCTACAAGTTCGTGATTCCCGCGGCCGGCTTCGGCCTGATGTTGCAGGGCATCGTCGAAATCATCCGCTGCGTGATCTGCATCCGCGACGGCGCCTGGCCGTCGCGCGAGCAGGACGTCGAGGAAGTCGACGTCGAAAAGCTCAAGGAAATGGTCCACGTCAAGGACGAGGACATCGCCGCGCTCGACCAGTACGTGGTCGGCAAGGATGGGGCGCAGACGTCGCCCGCGAACGGAGCGGCGCAATGAAGATCAGGAAGGAGTTTCACTTCGGTTTTTCGCTGATGGCGGCGATTTTGCTGGTCACGGCGATCTTCATGCCCTGGAGCAACCTGAGCAACGGCCATCTGGGTATGCTGATGCTGTCGCTGGTGGTGGTGGCGATCATGCTTGGCTTCCCCACCGCCTTCACCCTGATGGGCATGGGCGTGTTTTTCGCGTGGCTGGCCTATCGCAGCGGCAATCCCGAACTTGCCGTGCGCCAGACCCTGGACCTGATGGTGCAGCGTACCTTCTCGGTGATGAGCAACGACGTGCTGATCTCGATCCCGCTGTTCGTCTTCATGGGTTACCTGGTGGAGCGCGCCAATCTGGTGGCCAAGCTGTTTCGTGCCCTGGAGCTGGCGCTGGCGCGTCTGCCCGGCGCGCTCGCGGTGGCGACGCTGGTGACCTGCGCGATCTTTGCCACGGCCACCGGCATCGTCGGCGCGGTGGTGACGCTGATGGGGCTGCTGGCCCTGCCGGCGATGCTCAAGTCGGGCTATGACATTCGCCTCTCTGCCGGTGTCATCACAGCCGGCGGTTGCCTCGGCATCCTGATTCCGCCCTCGGTGCTGTTGATCGTCTATGGCGCCACCGCCGGAGTCTCGGTGGTGCAGCTCTATGCCGGGGCTTTCTTTCCCGGCATCATGCTGGCCGGCCTCTATATCGCCTATGTGATCGTGATGGCCAAGCTGAAGCCGGCATGGGCGCCGCCGCTGCCGATGGAGGAGCGGCACATCGACCTGCCGCCGGCCAACGAAAAAATTCGCGATGCCATCAGCCACCGCGTGCTGCCGGGCCTGTTTGGCGCACTGAAAGGCTCGCGCAATCTGGGAATTGGCAGCGGTGTCATCGTCAAGCAGGGGTTCATCGCGCTGCTGCCGGCGTTGGCGCTGGTACTGTTCCTGGGCTTCACCTGGAACCTGGCCACCAAGCCCGAGGTCAAGGTGGAAACCGCAGGCCTGGTGGAAATGGGCGGCGGTGATGCCGTGGAGCCGGGCGCCGAAGCAGCCGGAGACGTGCAGGAGCCGAAGGCAGAAGGCGTGGCCGAACCCGAGGAAGAAGCGGAAGGGATCAAGGAACCCCCAGCCGAGGAGGAAGAAGGCGTCAAGGAACCGCCCGCGAGCGGCGTGCAGGAGCCGCCGGCAGCCGATGAAGCGCCAGCGGCAAAGGCGGAAGCTGCGGCGTCCGCCGCAGGCGCCGTAGCTCCAGCGCCGACTGTCGCGGATACTGCCGGTTCCGCCGGAGGCGTGGCGGTCGAGGAGCCGGAGCGCTTGCCGGTGCCGCTCTGGTACTGGATAGTGCTCGGCGTCAGCGTCGCCGGCGCAATCGGCTTCTATGCGATCTTTACCTTCGTCCGCCTGGAAGTCTTCAAGATGCTGCTGGGATCCTTCTTCCCGCTCGCGATGATGATTCTCGCCGTGTTGGGCAGCATCGTCTTTGGCCTGGCGACGCCGACCGAGGCGGCGGCCATCGGTTCCGCCGGCGGTTTCGTCCTCGCCGCGGCCTATCGGCAGCTCAACTTCACCATGGTCAAGGAGTCGGTTTTCCTTACCGCCAAGACCTCGGCCATGGTCTGCTGGCTGTTTGTCGGTTCCTCGATCTTCTCGGCAGCCTTTGCCCTGCTGGGCGGGCAGGCTCTGGTCGAGCAATGGGTGCTCTCGCTCGACATGACGCCGCTGCAGTTCATGCTGCTGTCTCAGTTCATCATCTTCATCCTCGGCTGGCCGCTGGAATGGACCGAGATCATCGTCATCTTTATGCCGATCTTCATTCCCCTGCTGGCGCATTTCCAGATCGACCCGCTGTTCTTCGGCCTGCTGGTGGCTATGAACCTGCAGACCGCCTTCCTTTCGCCGCCGGTGGCGATGTCTGCCTTCTACCTGAAAGGCGTGTCGCCGCCGCATGTGACCCTGAACCAGATTTTCGCCGGCATGATGCCCTTCATGGGCATCCAGGTCTTCGCGCTGGCGATCCTGTACATTTTTCCCGACATCGGCCTGTGGTTGCCGCGCGTGCTTTACGGAAACTGATCACGATGAAACCGAAAATTCTTGTGGCCCGCGAAGTCTTTCCCGAGGTGCTGGAACGCCTGCGCCGACACTTCGAGGTGGAAGACAACCAGGCCGATGCCGTGCTCGGTGTCGATGGTCTCAAGGCGCGCCTGGCCAACAAGGCCGGCGCCCTGACCGCCGCCACCGATCCGGTAACGGCCGAGGTGATTGCGGCTGCGCCTGGCCTGAAGGCGGTGTGCAATTTCGCCGTCGGCTACAACAACATCGATCTGGCCGCCTGCTCGCAAGCCGGGGTGATGGCGACCAACACCCCCGGCGTGCTCGACGACACCACCGCCGACCTGGCCTGGGCGCTGCTGATGGCCAGCGCACGGCGCCTGCCCGCCGCCGAACGCTGGCTGCGCAACGGCGAGTGGAAGGGTTGGCAGTTCATCCAGTGGCTGGGCAGCGACGTGCATCACGCCACGCTCGGCATCCTCGGTATGGGGCGCATCGGCCAGACCGTGGCACGGCGTGCGCTGGGCTTCGACATGAGGGTGATCTACCACAAGCGCAACCGCTTGCCGGCAGAGCGCGAGGTCGAGTGCCGCGCGACTTGGGTGGATAAGCAGACCCTGCTGCGCGAATCGGATTTCCTGGTGCTGCTGCTGCCTTACTCGCCGGAAAGCCATCACACCATCGGCGCCGCCGAGCTGGCGCTGATGAAGCCCACGGCGCACCTGATCAATGTCGCGCGCGGCGGCATCGTAGACGACGAAGCGCTGATTTCGGCGTTGCGCCAGCGCCGACTCGCGGGCGCAGGCCTCGACGTGTTCGAAGGCGAGCCGAAGTTCAATCCCGGCTTCCTTGAACTCGACAATGTCGCGCTGACGCCGCATATCGGTTCCAGTTCGCGGGCGACGCGCATGGCAATGGCGATGACTGCGGCCGACAACCTGATCGTCGCCCTCGGCGGGCAGCGGCCGCCCAACTTGCTCAACCCCGAAGTGCTGCGATGACAGCTTCCGCCACCCGGCCGGCCGTGCTGCTCGGCCTCGGCGTGGCGATTGCCGCCTACCTGCTGTCCTTTTTTCACCGCGTGGCGCCGGCGGCGATCTCCGGCGACCTGCAAGTCAGCTTCGCCATCGGCGGCGCCCAGCTCGGCTCCCTGGCCGCGACCTACTTCTACGTCTACACGCTGATGCAGATTCCGACCGGGGTGCTGGCCGACACCCTGGGGCCACGCCGCATCCTCTGGTGGGGCGGGCTGGTGGCCGGCGTCGGCGCCATCCTCTTTGGGCTCGCGCCGAGCTTCGAGCTGGCCTTCGTCGGCCGCACCCTGGTCGGCCTCGGCGTCTCGGTGACTTTCATCGCGATGCTCAAGCTGCTGGCGATCGGCTTCGACGAACGCCGCTTCGCCACCCTGACCGGTCTGTGCATGCTGATCGGCAACTTCGGCTCTATCCTGGCCGGCGCGCCGCTGGCGTGGGCGACGCAGGCCACCGGCTGGCGCCAGGTCTTCGTGGCGGTCGGCCTGCTGTCCTTCGCCCTGGCCTTCGCCAGCCGCGCCTGGGTCATCGAAACCCCGGCGGGCAAGGTCGATCGCACGGCCTGGCTCTCCGGCCTGGTATCGGTGTTGAAGAACCGCGCCACCTGGCCGGGATTCTTCGCCAACGCTGGCCTCTCGGGCGCTTTCTTCGCCTTCGCCGGACTCTGGGCGGTGCCTTATCTGACACAGATGCACGCCATGAGCCGAGCCACCGCGTCCAATCATGTGAGCATTTACTTCCTCGGTTTTGCTGTCGGTTCGGCTTTGTGGGGGCGGGTGTCGGATGCCATGGGCAAGCGCAAGCCTGTGGCGCTGGCGGTCTCCGGCCTGCATGTGCTCGGCTGGGGCGTCTGGCTCTGGGCGACCTGGCGCGACGGCGGTGCCTTGCCGCTGGCGGCGACCTATGCCCTGTGCGTCGTGATGGGACTGGCCACGGCCGGCTTCACACTGTCCTGGGCCAGCGCGAAGGAGGTCAATCCGCCGCAACTTTCCGGCATGGCCACCAGCGTGGTCAATGTCGGCATCTTTCTCGGTCCGGCGATCCTGCAGCCCACGGTCGGCTGGCTCATGGAACGCACTTGGGACGCCCGAATGGAGGCCGGCGTGCGCATATACTCGGCCAGCGACTGGCGCAACGGGGTGCTGCTGTTGGCCGCGTCGGCGCTGGCCGGTTGGATCGCCACGCTGTTCGTGCGCGAAACCGGTTGCCGCAATATCTGGAAACAATGACAACATTCCCCCCAACCCCCTTTCCTGGAAAGGGGGCGATCACGGTTCAGTCGCCAGGGCGACTTCCGGTTTATTGGTGCTTGCCTGCTTGGGGCGGCCCGGCGGAGGCAAAGTGAAGGCAATCCTGCTCTATGGCCATGGCGCGCGCAATCCGGAGTGGGCGCAGCCTTTTCATCGCATCCGCGCGGCGATCAAGGCGCGCGACCCCAAAGCCCTGGTCGAACCGGGCTTTCTCGAACTGCTGCGGCCGAGCTTCGACGAAGGCGTCGCCACTCTCGTCGCGCAGGGCGCGACTGAGATCGTCGTGGTGCCGATCTTCATGGCCGCCGGCAGCCATGTGAAGAAGGATCTGCCGCAACTGGCAGCGAATGCCATGGACCGCCACCCAGGCCTGGTCATCGAACTCGCCGCGCCGGTGGGCGAAGCGGCATCGGTCCTGGCGGCAATGGCCGACTATGCGCTGACCGCGCAGCCCGACGAATAGCGAGCACCGCAAAGTCTTAACCTGGAAACTTCCGTTCTATCCGCAGATTTCGCAGATTACGCAGATAGAACAGAGACGTGGCAGGTGCCCACTGCTCACCCGTTGGTGGTTCGACCCGACCAAGCAACGCACCTGATCCATCTGCGTTAATCTGCGAAATCTGCGGATCAAATGCTTTTCGCAGCCTGAATGAAAAAACGGGGGCCGCAGCCCCCGTTGCATTTTCAGCAGGCGGAACGACTCAATACACGTCGTGCTGCGTGTTGTGCACGTTGAACTTGCCGGTCGGCGTGATCAGTTTCGGATCCTTGATCACGGCCTTCAGCTTGCGCGTCTTGTCGTCGATCACGACCAATGCGGAGGTCTTGTCCTTGGCGCTCCACACCGAGAACCAGACTTCGTCGCCGGCCTTGTTGTACTCGGGCTGGACGATGCGACGCGCGCCGTCGTCCTTGATGCCGGCCCAGTCGCCGATCGGCAGCACTTCGAAACCCTTTTCCAGATCGTTGATGTCGAACACGGCAATCGACTGGCTGACCTTGGCCTCCGGATTCAGCGGGGTATCGATCCACAGGTTCTTCGACTTCGGATGGGTCTTGATGAACAGCGAACCGCCGCCCTGCGCCTTGAGCGTCTGCACCACGCGCCAGGCCTGGTCCTTGTGCTTCTTCGGATCGGTGCCGATCAGGCTCACTGTTTCGTCGCCGAGATGGCTGGTGGCCCAGACCGGACCGAACTTCGGATGGACGAAATTGGCGCCGCGACCCGGGTGCGGAATCTTGCCGACGTCGACCAGCGCGGCCAGTTTGTCTTCCTTGGTATCGACCACGGCGATCTTGTTCGAGGCGTTGGCCGCGACCATGAAGTAGCGGCCGGTGGAATCGAAGCCGCCGTCGTGCAGGAAACGCGCCGCGTTGATGCTGGTGACCTTGAGGTTGTTGAGATCCTTGTAATTGACCACCAGGATCTTGCCGGTTTCCTTGGCGTTGACGATGAACTCCGGGTTGTAGTGCGAGCCGACGATGGCGGCGACGCGCGGTTCCGGATGGTATTCCTGGGTATCCACCGTCATGCCGCGGGTCGATTCGATCTTCAGCGGCTTCAGCGTATCGCCTTCCATGATCACGAACTGCGGCGGCCAGTAGGTGCCGGCGATCGCGTACTTGTCCTCGTAACCCTTGTACTTGGAAGTCTCGACCGAGCGCGCTTCGAGGCCGACCTTGATTTCGGCGACGTTGGTCGGTTCCGGCATCCATAGGTCGATCAGGTTGATGCGGGCATCGCGGCCGATCACATAGAGGTAGCGACCCGACTTGGACATGCGCGAAATGTGTACCGCGTAGCCGGTCTTGAGGATCTTGACGATCTTCTTGCTGGCGCCGTCGATCAGCGCGATCTCTCCCGCGTCGCGCAAGGTGACCGAGAACAGGTTGGCCAGATCCAGGTTGTTCATCTTCTTGGTCGGGCGCTGGCTCGGCGGCACGCTGACCTTCTGCGAGGCGAGCATTTCCTTCATGCCCCACTCCGGCGGCGTCGGCGGCTCCTGCTGCACGTAGCGCGCCATCAAGTCGACCTGGGGGTCGGTCAGTTCGCCCGAGGTGCCCCAGTTCGGCATGCCCGCGGGCGAGCCGTACTTGATGAACACCTTGAGGTATTCGGTGCCGGAGGCCAGGGTCTTGTCCGTGGTCAGCGGCTTGCCGGTAGCGCCCTTGCGCAGCACGCCATGACAGCCAGCGCAGCGCTGGAAGTAGATTTCCTTGGCCTGTTCGAACTCGGCCTTGGTCATCGGTGGCGCCTTGGGATTGATGTTCTGGTGCATTTCCACCTTGCCCAGCGGCGAATCACCGGCCTGGTATTTCATCTCGGTGTCGGTCACGCCGGGTTTGGCTTGATCCTGGGCGCTGGCCACGCCCAGCGGCAGCGTCAGCGCCACGATCAGTCCGAGCTTGCGCAAGCTTATGTAACGGCCTTTCTCCATACATTCCTCCACTTTCAGCTATTGATCCATCGATAAGATTTATTGTGAGCGCGGAACATGCCCGACATCCAATCGAAAGTCCTTGATGCGTGTCAATTCACTCCGGCAGGCGCCAACTTCATGATATTAATCGGATTTCGCAACAATTTAGGTTGAAATCGGTTTGGTTCGAAGCGTTGCCGGCGAAGCGAGGCGCAGAGCCAAAGACGGCGCATTTGCCACAAACTTCCGGGTGCGGCGCTTGATTTTTTTGAATATAAGCATATACTGATATTTCTGATGACACAGCCAAATACGCGTTTCCTCCACAAGGGTCTTCTCCTCCTCCTGACGGCCCTTGTTTCCTCGCTCGCCGGCCTGGTGCCGGCGAGCAGGTCTTTCGCTGCCGA
>MHZX01000102.1:0-688 GCA_001828935.1 Rhodocyclales bacterium RIFCSPLOWO2_02_FULL_63_24 | reverse complement strand
TGCTCGAGGTTCGCGTCGATGCCGGACAGCGCGTGAAGCAGGGCGAACTCCTGATGCGTCTCGATGCGCGCGAAGCCGCGGGTTCCGACGCCAGCGCCCGGGCCACGCTGGCACAGGCCGGTGCTGCCTATGAGCGGAGCAGAAACCTGCATGCCCAGAAATTCATCAGCCAGGCAGCGCTCGATCAGGCCGCGGCCGCCTTCAAGGCTGCCCAGGGTGCGGCCGCCGCCACGGGGGCCGGCGCATCGCATGGCGTGGTGACGGCGCCCATCGCCGGCGTGGTGGCGCAACGCCATGTCGAGCCTGGCGAGATGGCGACGCCGGGACTGCCGCTGATCACGCTGTTCGACCCCAAGGGCATGCGCGTGATTGCCAGCCTGCCCCAATACAAGCTTGCGGAACTCAGAAAGGCCGGTCGTGCCCGTGTCGAGTTCCCCGAAACCGGAAAGTGGATCGACGTGCAGCGGGTCGAAATCCTGCCGACGGTGGACGCGCGCAGTCGCACCGCGACGGCGCGACTCTACCTGCCGGAAAACCTGGAAGGCGTGGTACCTGGTATGTACGCACGGGCGCATTTCACCATCGGCCAGGCCAAGAAGCTCACCGTGCCGGCCGCGGCGGTACTGCGCCGGGGTGAGGTGACTGCGGTCTATGTGCTGGACGACAAGGGCGCCGCGAGCCTGCGCCA
>MHZX01000101.1 GCA_001828935.1 Rhodocyclales bacterium RIFCSPLOWO2_02_FULL_63_24 | reverse complement strand
GGCTGACGCCGCCGCAGACTCCCTGACCACCCGATTGCGGCCCGCGGCCTTGGCCTGATACAGCGCGGCGTCGGCCGCCTTGGTCCACGCCTCGACCGTCTGCCCGTCCTGATATTGACTGACGCCGATGCTCACCGTCACCCGACGGCCAGGCAGGATATCGGCCGCCTCGACAGCGCGACGAATGTCCTCAGCCACCACCATCGCCCCTTCGGCGTCGGCCTCCTCCAGCAGCAGGACGAATTCCTCGCCGCCCCAGCGGAACAGCTTTTCGCCCTGGCGCATGCGCGCGCCAACGATCTGCACGATCCGCTGCAGCACCCGATCGCCCTGATCGTGTCCCCAGTCGTCGTTGATCTGCTTGAAATGGTCCGCATCGATCATCAGCATGGCAGCCACAATCGGTCGCCGCTGCGCGCGGGCCACCAGCGCGACCAGGCATTGGTCCATGAAACGGCGGTTGAAGATGCCGGTCAGCGGGTCGGTCAGTGCCTGGTTGGCGAGGATCTTGTGCAAATCGGCGATCACGCTCAGCACGATGTTGATCATGACGATGGTCAACAACAGCGTCGCGAACAGCCTCAGCGCCAGCGCCGGTTCGATGTAATGGGCCGCCAGCCCGGAAAAATAGACGAGCATCACCAGGCTGCAAACGATCGCGACGCGGCGGCTGACGATGAAATAGCAGTAGACGATGACGGGATAGCTCCAGAGCACGCCCGGCACCCCTTGCACCACCACCGCCGCCGTAATGCCGGCAACGAAGGGCAGCATCAGCAGCGCCGAGGGTATCGGCGCACGCCAGCCGCGCCACACGGCATAGACATTGGTGAAGGTGATCGACTGGATGACGAGGATGATGACCGCGAGCAGCCAACGACCCTGCACGAAATTGTTGAGCATGAAAGGCGTCAGCAATACCACTGCCATGCCTCCCATCGAGAGCATGATGCGATCCCGGTACGGCGCCAGCGCATCGCCTTCGGCCGTCACCGCGTGGCGGATCCATCTGGTCAATCCAGCGGTTTCTTGTTTTTCCATCGCAAGACGATCCGGAAACCAGCGGCCTACCGCGGCGCGGGCACGGTATGGCGGCACCTACATCGCGTGCCGCGGCACCCACCCAGCAGCCGCGCCGGCTTCCCTCCTCCTCGGCGAGAGAATACGCCTTTCGCAGCGAGAAAGGGTTGTATTTCATTGTCATGCATAATCGGCCTGCTCGCCCGCAGCCGGGCGCCGGCGCTCAGGGCATTATTTCCACGTACTCATAGACCTCGGCATCCAGCAGGCGCTGGCGCTGGGGCAGCGGCAGGCGGGCGAACCACGCCTGCGGATCGTGCCGGTCGATTTCGCGACCCATGAAGCGCAGCAGATCGCAGATCGGCTCGACCACGTTGTGCCGATAGCGCTCGTCGTTTTTCACATAGCCCAGGTACAGGTTCTTCATGCAGTTGCGGCGGCACCATGAGAATGCCTCGCACTCCTCGCAGGGCATGTCCGCATGCGGCTGCAGGGGGCTGGCCCGCAGCCAGTTGCCCTGGATCTCGCCCATCTGCATTGCCGGCACGTACATCATGTCGGGACAGGGGAAGATCTGGCCGTTGGGCATGACATTGAGCAGATGGGTCGAGACGCGGCATTGGGTCTGCCCAGCGTAGAGCTCGACGCCACGGTTCGGCAGCAGCTTGTTGCGCACGATGCCCATCAGCGGCACCAGTGGATACAGTACGTCACTGCGCGAGAAGAACTTGTCGATCAGTTGCACCAGCACCGCCTTGCGCCGCTCGACCGAATCCCCCGCGTACATTTCGTCGGCGACGAACTGCCAGTAGAGATAATCGAAAGTCTCGGCGAGGCCGTCGAGTTCCTCGAAGCGGGTCGCCGGATTGCCCCAGGTGACGCGCGCCGTCAGGGTGCCGCCGACTTTTTCGCGGATGCCTCGCACATTGCGCATGACGCTGGCCCAGATGCCGCGCCCACGATAGGCATCGGTGATTTCTTCGCCGCCGTCGATCGATACGAGAACATTCGACAGGCGCGCCAGCGCCCACGACGGCAGGCTGTCGAGCAGGGTGCCATTGGTCTGCAACTGGAAGCGGAACCCGGGAAAGCGCTGCATGACGTCCAGCATCAGGCTCTTGTTGAGCGTCGGCTCGCCGCCGTAGAAGGTGACATAGACCTCCTTGCCGGCCAAATGCCGATCGACGAAGGCGGCCAGCTGGTCGATGTCGTACTTGAGCTCGGTCTGCGAGCCGAGCACCTCGCCGACGCCCAGGGAGCAGTAGGTGCATTTGAGATTGCACTTCAGCGTGGTCAGCAACTGCAATTCGACGCGACCGCCGACGATCGGCAAAACACCCGGCACCGCGCCGACGGACACCGGGTGTGCGGGTGCGGCAGGGCGAATGGTTTGAAATGGCATGATGACTCCACAACGATGAATCGAGGCCGGAAGACCGTGCCTCCGGCAGGACGGCAGGATTCAGCGGCGGAGCAGGGGCGGGGCGTGCTTGGCGACCGCGCTGACACCGAAGCGCACGGGACCGCAGACGGTCTCGGCACTACGCGGGGGCGGCAGCAGTGGATAGGCGATGTGCATGACGGGCGCGACTGTACTCTCTCGCCGCACGGTGTCAATGCCGCATGCCCGGCGCCGCTGGCCGACGTCAGGCGGACATCCGGGCGGGACGGCTGGTCTACACTGGCAACTTCCCAACCTGCTCCAAGTTCATGGCAAACGCTGTCGTTGTTCCCCACTCCCTGGCCGAAGACCTCCAGGCGCTGCTGGTGGCACCGCTCTTCGTCGCCTTCGCCGTGCTGCTGTTTCGCCAGGCCGGTCTGCTGACCGGCGGCTCGGTCGGACTCGCCTTCCTGGTCCACTACGCCAGCGGCTGGCCGATGGGTCTGGTGGTGTTCGCCATCAACCTGCCTTTCTACGTTTTCGCCATCCGCGCAATGGGTTGGGAATTTACGGTCAAGACCTTTGCTGCGGTGAGCCTGCTGGCCATCTATACCGAAGCGTTGCCGCTGCTGATTTCGATCCAGAGCCTCGACAGCTTGTTTGCCAGCGTGATGGCGGGCTTCCTGACCGGCGTCGGGCTGCTGATCCTGATCCGGCACAAGGCCAGCCTGGGCGGCTTGGGCGTGCTCGCCCTGTATCTGCAAAACACGCGCGGCTGGCCTGCCGGCAAGTTCCAGATGGCGGTCGACTGCGTCATCGTCGGCGCCGCGCTGCTGGTGCGCGACCCGCTCAGCGTCGGCCTGTCGATCATCGGCGCCCTGGCGCTGAACCTCGTCATCGCGGTCAATCACAAGGCAGGACGCTATGTGGGGGTATGAGGCAAGACGGCGCGGCCAGGCGAAGCCCGGCCGGGGACGTGCGGTGGGTTTCCTCGGGACGCTGCTGGCGCTGCCGGTGTTTGCCAGCGAACCCGCCCCCGCGCCGCAAAGTGCCGACCCCTTGATTGCCGCGGCGCTTCGATATGAGCGCGGCGAAGGCGTCCCCAGCAATGCCGGACGGGCAGCGGAAATGTATTGCGCCGCTGCCCGCCAGGGCAATGCCGATGCGGCCTATCGGCTCGGCTGGATGTACGCCAACGGCGGCGGCATCGAGCGCGACGACGGCCATGCCGCTGCGCTGTTTCAGCGCGCAGCGGCCCAGGGCCACGAATTGGCGGCGCGAATGCTGGAGACCGCGCGATCCGGCGATGCCCACCTGCCGCTCTGCATCGTGGTGCCACCCCCGCCGGCCGCCGACGTCGACAGCGCGCAGCTTGCGCAGGCAAGGCAAGAGGAAACCGCGCCGAAACGAACCGGAGCCACTGATGCAGGGACCCGGGCAGCGGCTGCCCCCGCTGCCCCCGCTGCCCCCGCAGTCGCCGGCGTCGATGACCGGATCTTGCTCGCCATCGCGCGTTGGGCCGATGCCTGGACGCTGCGGGATGTTGATCGCTATCTCGCTGCCTATGCCCCGGACTTTCAAACCGGGGCAGGTGAATCCCGGCAACAGTGGGAAGCACGACGCCGTGAGCGCATCGCAGAAAAGGCGTGGATCTACGTCGGGGTTCGTAATCTGACCATCGTGATCGAAGGCGATCAGGCCAGGGCCCGCTTCGTACAGGAGTACCGCTCCGACAAGGGCCGCGAAAGCAGCATCAAAACCCTGACGCTGGTGAATTCCGAGCAGACATGGCTGATCCGGCAGGAGCAAAGCGACGCCTTGCCGCCATCGACGACCGCGCGCTGACACCGCCGGCGGTCAGCGACGCTTGGTGACGGACAGGCCCTTCAGGCGATTGCGCGCGATGTCGGCAAACTGACCATTCGGATATTTCTTCAGGTAGGCGCTGAAATCGTCGGCGTCCTTGCTCTCGCGGACGCTCTGCCAGAACAGCAGTTCGGCATCCTGCGCACGGCCAGCGGGCGCGGTCTGGGCGGTCCTGACAAAATAGAAATCGCCGGTCAGCGAAGAGGATTCCCATGGCACCTGCTGGTCCGCGGTGGCATCGGCAACGCGCCGCCGCACCCGCTTGAAGACATCCTCGACTTTCAGGCCGGGTTCATCCAGCATCCGGAGAAATTCCTGGGTGTAGAGGCCGTTGCGTCCGTCACCGTCCGACGCCACCTTGCCCGGCGCCGTGGCGTAGGCGATCAGCGTGCCTTTCGGCGCGTCCATCTGCGCCAGCCCGCCCGCCGAGCCGCGGAAGCGCCGCTCGAAGGGATTGTTGCGGCAGGCATCGAGGATCACGATGCCCAGTGCGCTGGTGGCCAGTTGCTCCAGCAGGGAATCGACGTCGACCGCCTCGCTGCGCACCGAGGCTTCGGACGATATCTGCGCATCGACCGGAATCAGGTAGTTCTTGCCCCTGACCTGCATGCCGTGGCCGGCATAGTAGAAGATGCCCACGGTGCCGCTCTTGGCCAGCTTTTCGCCGAACCGGGTGATGGCCCGCGTCATGTCCTTCTGCTTGACGTTCTCGCGGGTAATGACGTCGAAGCCCAGGGTTCTGAATTTTGCCGAGATGGCCCGTGCGTCGTTGACCGGGTTCTTCAGCGCGGCGGTCGGATATGCGCTATTGCCGATGACCAGGGCGACGCGCTGCTCGTCGGGCTGCGCAGCCAGCGTCGCCACGCTCGGCACGGGATCGACTCGCGGCGGCACCTGGTTACCGGCGAGTCTGCCGGCGGCGGGCGCCGCCACCGCCACCCTGGCGCGCACGGCGTTCTTGTAGAGCGCAAAGAACTCCTCGATTTTCAGTTGTTCCACCCTGTCCGTGCGCACCGCGAGATTCCTGGTGGCGGACGGTTCGCGCAGCAGGCGCTGGGCAAAACTTATGCTTCCTTCATCGATGGATCCGTCCTGGTCAAGCGCTATGTCCGGCTCGATGCCGACCTGCTGCAGGGACTTCCCGTTAGGCGTGTAGTAGATGGCGGTGGTCAGCTTGAGCGCACCCTGGTCAATGGGCACGATGGTCTGCACCGACCCCTTGCCGAAACTTCGGGCACCGACCACCGTCGCCCGCCGGTGGTCCTGCAAGGCACCCGCGAGAATCTCCGAGGCGCTGGCGCTGCCGCCGTTGATCAGCACCGCGATCGGGTAGGCGGGTTCCTTGGCGACACGCTGCGCCTGGTAGTGCTGGTTGCTGCTCTTTTCGCGGCCTTGCATGGAAACGATCAGACCGGCATCGATGAAGCGGCTGGCGACGCTGACGGCCGAGTTGAGAAGGCCGCCGGGGTCGTTGCGCAAGTCGAGCACCAAGCCTTTCAAGCTTCCGCCGCTGGCCGCCCGCAGCGAATCGAGGGCCGCACCGACGTCGTCCGCGGTGCGTTCCTGGAACTGCGCGATGCGGACATAGCCGTAGCCGTCGGCGAGCGAACGAAAGCGTACGCTGCGCACCAGGATGACGTCGCGCACCAGCGTCAGGCGCAATGGCGCCGCCTGGCCTTCGCGCTGGAGGGTCAAGCTCACGCGGGTCCCCTTCGGCCCGCGCATCAGTTTCACCGCATCGTTGAGCGGCATGTCCTTGGTGGACCTGGCGTCGATTTCGAGAATCCGGTCGCCGGCCAGGATTCCGGCTCGAAACGCCGGAGTGTCTTCGATCGGGCTGACGACCACCGGTATGCCGTTCTTCAGCGCGACTTCCATGCCCAAGCCGGCGAAACTGCCCTTGGTTCCCACTTGCAGTTCGCGAAAAGCTTCGGGCGTCAGGTAGGCACTGTGCGGGTCGAGCGAACCGAGCAGACAGTTGAAGTATTTCTCATGCGTGGCGTCGTCGATCGCCGGTGGCGGGCTGCTTTTGCTTTTCTGCCACTGCGCCGCCAGCTGGTCCTTGGCGACATTGGCGCCGGAAAACCGCGCGCAGTAGTAACGCGATTTCGCCAGATGCGCTTGATCCGGCTCCAGCGCGTAGGCGGCATTGACGACCTCGTCGATCTTCGCCGCCAGCCGCTGCGTCCCGTCGCTGAAAACCAGGCTGCGATTGGCTTCCGCAAGCTTGATTTGCTCGGCATCGATCCACCTGAACACCTCGGTTTGCTGGTCGCTCATCGACACCACATCGCTCTCGCGCAGCCGTTTTTGGCTGGACGTGACGCTGAGCAAAATATCGCTCGCAATGCCCTGCGGAAAATCCTGGAGGACATTCCACGAAAAGCGCCGGCCCTTGCCCGGCGTGACCTTGCGGCCGACATCGCCTTCGAGCCGCAATGATTCGTGCGAATACAGGTGGCCGTTGATGGCAAACAGCGCGGCGACGGAAGTACCGATCGATTCCTGGCACAGATCGGGACGCGGGGCGCTGGCGCACGCGTGCGCATCGACCGGGTTAGCGTCCTCCAGGTCGTAGCTGACGACCACGCGATCCGCCTGCTGATAGGCGACCACGTTCTTGATTTCGGCGGCAGATGCCGCGCCCAGACCCAGCAACAGCAGCAAGCCCAGCCAGCGCAATCTGCCTCGCGTTTCAGTCAGCATGGCGACGTGGCGGCACGGGTATGCGGCGGGTCAATCCGGCCGCAAAGGGTTGCCGTGCAGAAAGTCGGCGCTGGTGACACGGCGACCGCCGGGTTTCTGCAATTCGGTAAGACGCAAGGCGGCTTCGCCACAGGCCACCACGATGCCGGCCGCATCGGCAGCCAACACCTGGCCGGGCCGCCCGTTGCCGGCCGCCACATCGCCGCGCCAGGCCTTGACCGTCTGTCCGTCCAGCGTCACGACGGCGCCGGGAAACGGGTTGAAGGCGCGCACTTTGCGCGCCAGAACCGCGGCGGGCTGGTTCCAGTCCAGTTTGGCCTCGGTCTTGTCGATCTTGTTGGCGTAGCTCACGCCGGCGTCCGGCTGCGGCACCGGCACCAGCTGGCCGAAGCGCGCCAGCGCATCGACCACGAGCCTGCCGCCGAGTTCGGCGAGCCGGTCATGCAAGGTTCCGGTGGTGTCCTGGGCATCGATATCGACGGCCGCGGCCAGCAGCATCGGGCCGGTATCGAGCCCGGCTTCCATTTGCATGATGGTGATGCCGGATTGCGCGTCGCCCGCTTCGATGGCGCGGTGGATCGGCGCCGCACCGCGCCAGCGCGGCAAGAGCGAGGCATGGATGTTGATGCAACCCCGGCGCGGCAGGTCGAGCACGGCCTGGGGCAGGATCAAGCCATAGGCGGCCACCACCATCAATTCGACGCCATGCTCAAGGCATGCGGAGCGGAGCGGTTCATGCGTCGCCCGATCCTTCAGGCGCTCCGGCTGGAATACCGGGATGCCATGGGCCAGCGCCACTTTCTTGACGGCGGAGGCCTGCAGAACCATGCCGCGTCCGGCGGCACGATCGGGCTGGGTCAGCACCAGCACCACCTCGTGCCCGGCCGCCAGCAGCGCTTCCAGCGCCCGCGCAGCGAATTCCGGCGTGCCGGCAAAAATGATTTTCATGGCTGGCCCTACAGCGTCTCGCGCGCCTGCTTGATCAGCTTGCTCTTGATGCGCGTCTGCTTGAGGCGCGACAAATATTCGACAAAGACCTTGCCTTCCAGATGATCCATTTCATGCTGGATGCAGACCGCCAGCAGATCGTCGGCTGCCAGTTCGAAGGCTTGACCGTCCAGTCCCAGCGCGCGCACCCGGACGTGGCTGGCGCGCTTCACGGTCTCGTAGATGCCGGGCACCGACAGACAGCCCTCTTCGCCTTCGCATTCGCCCGACTTTTCCAGCAGTTCAGGGTTGATGAAGACCTGCAACTGCGATTTGTCCTCGGAAATATCGATCACGATCAAACGTATGTGCTGATCCACCTGCGAAGCGGCAAGGCCGATGCCAGGCGCGGCGTACATGGTCTCGGCCATGTCGGCGGCAAGCTGACGGATGCGCGCATCCACTTGCGCGACGGGAACGGCCTTCTTGTGCAGCCGCGGATCGGGGTAACGCAAAATCGGCAATAGGGCCATGAAACCGCTCTTGAAAGAATTGATGCTGGGGGAATTGTCGGGCAGAATCGGGCGGATACTTGGGTGCTTCGCCATCCATCATGGACACTCGGCAAGGAGATCACGCCATGCGTCGCATTATATCTGCGCTGCTCATCAGCATTTCAAGCACTCTTGCGCTGGCACAGGGAACACAGCCACTCGAACTGGCCGCCGGCGCGCCCGACCGGCACGTCGTGACGGCCGGCGACACCTTGTGGAGCATTGCCGCAAAATTCCTCAAGGATCCCTACCGCTGGGGCGAACTGTGGAAGCTGAATGCGGAAGAGATCAAGAACCCGCAACGCATCTATCCCGGCCAGGTCATTGTGCTCGACAAGAGCAGCAGCCAGCCGCGGCTGAAGCTGGTGACCATCACCGAACCGCGCCGCGAATACATCGAACCGCTGAAGAAGGGTATCCCGTCGATCCCGCCGCAGGAGATCGAACCCTTCCTCAGCGAGCCGCGCGTACTCGACGAAACCGGTCTCGACGCCGCCCCGCGCGTGGTCGCCCTGCAGAACGACCGCGTCATCGCCGGCGCCGGCGACACCGTCTACACCACCGAGGTCACCGCCCAGCACAAGGTCTGGCAGTTGTTCCGTACCGGCAAGGCGCTGCTCGATCCCGACACGAAAGAGACGCTTGGCCACGAAGCATTGTTCATCGGCACCGCGCGCCTGACCAAGGAAGGCGTGCCGTCGAGCTTCCTGGTATTGACCTCGAAGCAGGAAATCGCTCGTGACGACCGCCTGCTGTCGGCGCCGCGCCAGGATGTGGTGAACTACATTCCGCGCGCCCCGGAAAAAATGATCAAGGCCAAGGTTCTCGCCATCTATGCCGGAGTGAATTTCGGCGGTCCGCAATCGGTGGTCACGCTCAACCGCGGCAAGGCTGACGGGCTGGAGCCGGGTCACGTGCTTGCCGCCGACCTGGCCGGCGCCAAGGTAAGCAACCGCTACAAGGGCGAGAAGACCAACTACCAGCTTCCCGACGCCCGCAACGGCCTGCTCTTCGTGTTTCGCGTGTTCGACCGGGTCTCCTACGCCCTGATCATGAATGCGACGCATCCGGTGGTGGTCGGCGACACGGTACGTACGCCCTGACGAAGGTATGACGGATCGCCGAGAACTAGCCTCCTGGCTCCGTCTCACGCTGGTACCCGGCGTCGGCGGCGAAGCCCGGCGCGCCCTGCTCAAGACCTTCGGACTGCCGCAGGCAATTTTCGACGCAAGTCAGCGGGCGCTGTCCGCCGCCGTCGACCTGGCCCTGGCCGAGCGGCTGCTGCGCCATGAGTGCAGTGCCGATGTCGAGGCGGCGCTGGACTGGGCGGGACAGCCTGGCAATCACCTGCTGACCCTGGTCGACCAGGACTACCCACAAAACCTGCTGAGCTCGGATGACCCGCCCATCCTGCTCTACGCCAAAGGCAACACTTCAACGCTGAATCGTCCGATGCTGGCCGTGGTCGGCAGCCGCAATGCGACCGCGCAGGGCGAACGGGACGCCGAAGCGTTCGCCAAAGCGCTCGGCGATGCCGGTCTGACGATTGTCAGCGGCCTGGCACTGGGCATCGACGCCGCCGCCCATCGCGGCGCGCTGGAGACGCCTGCCGGCACCGTGGCGGTGATCGGCACCGGTGCCGACCGCCTCTATCCCGCGCGCAACGAGGCGCTGGCCCGCCGCATCGCCGGCAAGGGCGTCGTCCTCAGCGAATTCCCTTTGGGCACGCCTGCCCTGGCTTCCAATTTCCCGCGCCGCAACCGCATCATCGCCGGACTCGGCCTGGGCTGCCTGGTGGTCGAGGCGGCGCCGAAGAGCGGCTCGCTGATCACGGCGCGACTGGCCGCGGAATCAGGGCGCGAAGTGTTCGCGATTCCCGGCTCGATCCACTCGCCCTTGTCGCGCGGCTGTCATCAACTGATCCGGCAGGGCGCAAAACTGGTCGAATCGGCGCAGGACATCCTGGAAGAATTGCGCTGGGAATCGACCCGTGCTGCAGCAGTCGCAACGAGTCGCATCCCTGTCACGAGGGATAGCGGTGAAGAGCAAGTGCTCGCCTTTCTTGGCGACGCGCCCTGCGCACTGGACACTCTTTCTGCGCGCAGCGGCTTGACGCCCGCCGACCTTCTTGCCATGCTGCTGCCCATGGAACTCGCCGGCCGTGTTGCCCAATTACCCGGCGGCCTCTACCAAAGGCTCCATTCATGATCGATATCCTGGTTTACCTGTTCGAGAACTACCTGCCCGATGCCTGCCCGGAACCCGCCGTGCTGGCCAAAAAACTTTCGGCCGCGGGTTTCGGCAGCGACGACATCACGGCCGCGCTGTCCTGGCTGGACGGTCTCGCCGGTGAACAAAGCCAGCGTTGCCGCAGTCCGCTGATGTCTGGTGCGATACGGATTTACGGCGAGGAAGAGCAGGAGAGGCTGCCCGCTGCCTGTCGCGGCTTCATCGCCTTTCTGGAACAGCACGGCGCCGTCGATGCCCCGCTGCGCGAAGCCATCATCGAGCGCGCCTTGGCCCTGCCGGACGAGGAAGTCAGCCTGGACCGACTCAAGGTAATCGTGCTGGCGGTAATCTGGCGCTACCGCCACGAAGTCGATGCCCTGATCCTTGAAGAACTCCTGGCCGAGGAAAGCGACGACGAGGATTTTGGCGTCGGCGAAGACATCACCCGCATCCTGCTCAACTAAATCGCGGCTTGCCTTATTGTGAGAGGCGCGCTTATGATGCGCCGCTGCCGTAGACCCACTTTGTCCCACGTTCCATTTCGAGCATAGCGAGCCTCCGTCACCTCCTTTCGTGGAAAGGGGGTCGGGGGGAAAGCCCACACCATGAAGCAGCTCATCATCGCCGAGAAACCTTCCGTCGCCCAGGATATTGCCAAGGCGCTGGGAGGCTTTACCAAAACAGGCGAGTACTTCGAGAGCGACGACTATGTGTTGTCCTCGGCCATCGGCCACTTGCTGGAACTTGCGGTGCCAGAGGAATACGACGTCAAGCGCGGCAAATGGAGTTTCACCCACTTGCCCATGATCCCGCCGCATTTCGCGCTGAATCCCATCGAGAAGACCCAGGAACGGCTGCGGCTGCTGACCCGCCTGATCAAGCGCAAGGATGTCACCGGCCTGGTCAATGCCTGCGACGCCGGACGCGAGGGCGAACTGATCTTCCGTTACGTCGCGCAGCACGCGCTGGGCAGCAAGCAGAAGCCGATCCGCCGCCTGTGGCTGCAGTCGATGACGGCCACCGCGATTCGCGAAGGCTTTGCGCATCTGCGCACCGACCATGAAATGCTGCCGCTGGCCGACGCCGCGCGTTGCCGTTCCGAGGCCGATTGGCTGATCGGCATCAACGGCACGCGCGCCATGACCGCCTTCAATTCCAAGGAGGGCGGCTTCTACAAGACACCGATCGGTCGCGTGCAGACGCCGACGCTGGCGATCATGGTCGAGCGCGAAAGCCGCATCCGGGCCTTCGTCTCGCGCGATTACTGGGAGGTCGAAGGCGAGTTCCAGTGCCTCGCCGGAACCTACCGCGGCCGCTGGTTCGACGAGAAATTCAAGAAGGCCGACGATGAGCACGCCCGCGCCGAACGCTTGTGGGACAAGGCCAAGGCCGATGCCTTGCGCAAGAAATGCCTCGGCCAGCACGGCACGGTGGAAGAGGAAAGCAAGCCCAAGACCGAAGCCTGCCCGATGCTCTACGACCTCACCTCGCTGCAGCGCGAGGCCAATGGTCGCTTCGGTTTTTCGGCCAAGAACACCCTCGGCATCGCCCAGGCACTGTATGAAAGACACAAGGCGCTGACCTACCCGCGGACCGACAGCCGCCACCTGCCCGAGGACTATATCGGCACGGTCAAGGAAACCCTCGCGTCGATGTCCGGCACGGCCTACGCCAGCTTCGCCGGCGCCATCGTCAAGAACGGCTGGGTGCATCCCAACAAGCGCATCTTCAACAACGCCAAGGTAAGCGACCACTTCGCCATCATCCCCACCGGGGCAACGCCGAAGAACCTTTCCGAGCCGGAACAGAAGATCTACGACCTGGTCACCAAGCGCTTCCTGGCCATCTTCTACCCATCCGCCGAGTACAACATCACGACGCGCATCACGCGGGTGGAGAAGGAAGCCTTCAAGACCGAAGGCAAGGTGCTGGTGACGCCGGGCTGGCTCGCGGTGTATGGCAAGGAATCGCAGGAAACCCGCGAAGAGGCCGGCGAGAACCTGAACCTGCCGCCGCTGGAAAAAAACGAGCGGGTCTGGACCAAGGATGTCGAGGTCAAGGCCAAGGCCACCCAGCCGCCGCCGCGCTTCACGGAAGCCACGCTGCTGACTGCGATGGAAGGCGCCGGCAAGCTGATCGAGGACGAGGAGTTGCGCGAGGCCATGTCCGAGCGCGGCCTCGGCACGCCGGCCACGCGCGCGGCGACCATCGAAGGGCTGCTGGCCGAGGAATACCTGCATCGCAACGGCCGCGAGCTGCAACCGACGGCGAAGGCTTTTTCCCTGCTGTTCGCGCTGGAGAATCTCGGCGTCGACGAAATCCGCTCGCCCGAACTGACCGGCGAGTGGGAATACAAGCTCAAGGAAATGGAACACGGCCGGCTCGGGCGCGACGAGTTCATGAACCATATCGTGGACAAGACGCGCGAGATGGTCGAGCGCATCAAGACCGGCGAACTGCCCGAAGCCGCCTTCTCCACGCTGAAGACGCCCTGCCCGCGCTGCGGCGGCGTGATCCAGGAGAACTACAAGAAGTTCCAGTGCAAGTCCTGCGACTACAGCCTGTGGAAGGTCGTCGCCAGCCGGCAATGGGAGCCGGAGGAAATGGACGAGCTGCTCAGCAAACGCGTCATCGGCCCGCTGCAGGGCTTCCGCAGCAAGATGGGGCGCGCCTTCGCGGCGATGATCAAGCTCAAGGACGATCACACGCCGGAATTCGATTTCGGCCAGTCGGACGCCGATGCCGATGCCGAGGAAGTTGATTTCTCGACCCAGGAAGCGCTCGGCGCCTGCCCCAAGTGCGGCGCACGCGTCTTCGAACATGGCATGGCCTATGTCTGCGAAAAGGCCGTGGGCGCGGGAAAAACCTGCGATTTCCGTTCCGGCAAGGTGATCCTGCAACAAGAGGTCGCCCGCGCCGACATGCAAAAGCTGTTGGCAACCGGCAAGACGGCTCTGCTCAAGGGCTTCATCTCGAACAAGACGCGGCGCAAGTTCTCCGCCTATCTGGTGCGCGACCCGGCCAGCGGCAAGGTCGGCTTCGAGTTCGAACCGAGGGCGCCGAAGGCTGGCGCAAAGCCCGCGAAGGGCGCCGAGGCAGCCAAGGCCGCCACCCCGATAGTCGGCGCTGGCGAGACGGCAAAAACAGCGGTGGCGACGAAGCCAGCGGCCAAGAAACCGGCAGCGAAGAAGCCCGCGGCGAAGAAACCTGCCGCGAAGTCGGCAACGAAGAAACCGGCTGCGAAAAAGGCCGCCTGAGCGCAGCGCGGTGAACGCCAGCGCTGCCCTTGCCCTTATCGACTTCTGGTTCCTGGCGCCGGACCATCCCGGTCATGGGCACTATCGCCCGGAATGGTTCCGCAAGGACGAGGCCTTCGATTCCGCGATCCGGCAACGCTTCGGCACCGAGGTCGAAGCCGCCTTGGGCACCGCCCAGAACGGCGGATCCGACACCGAACTGCTGGCGCGCATCCTGCTGCTCGACCAATTCACGCGCAACATCTTTCGCGCCACGCCGCGCGCCTTTGCCGGCGACGCCCAGGCGCTGATACTGGCCGAAACCCTCGTCGCCGGTGGCCGCGACAAGAACCTGACGCCCTGGCAGCGCTGCTTCGCCTACCTACCCTTCGAGCACAGCGAAGCGCTGCTCAACCAGGAACGCTCGGTCGCGCTGTTCGCCGGCTTGCGCCGCGAGATGCAGGACGGAGCCTTCGACGGCGCTTACGACTATGCCCTGCGACACCGCGATGTGATCGCCCGCTTCGGTCGCTTTCCGCATCGCAATGCGATTCTTGGCCGGGAATCCACAGCCGAGGAAATCGAATTCCTCAAACACCCCGGCTCGTCGTTCTAAAACAGTCGGGAAACGAAGGTTCCGGGACGGAGCGAGCCGAATTGGGTGTCTCTGTTCGGCCATCAGCCGCCGCTGGGAATGCTGCTCCTATTGCGGACATTCAACCTGGGCCTATCACCATAGCGGCCCTTCAATCGGAGCCGCTAATGAGCTTTGGCTGTGCAGCGATAACGGCCTACAACGGGCTTACAGGTCTTTTGCAAGCAATCTATTTCGCATTCGACGGGTTCATTCACCCTTGCATCGACGGTGGCAGGCCCGACGAAGGGCGCTCAGGCCCGGCCTTACGCGCCGGTCGCCACCAGCCGACGGATCTCGTGCAGCTTGGCCTTGACTGCAGCAGCGTTGTCGCGACCCATGCGGATCATGATCTTCTGCCCAGCGGAACGCGCTTCTAGTTTGGGATCGGCAAACTCGTAGAGAACCATCGGTCGGACCAGTTTGATCGGAGCTGAAAGTTCCGGGGCCGCCACGAGGTTGTCAATCGCCTCGACCAGACGGTCGTTGAAATAGGCCTTCGGATAGCCCAACTCCTCATAGGCTCTCTGAAACAGCGGATAGAACCGGACATACAGCGCCACCAGTTTCGCGGCATCGACGGCGCCGACAACCCGCACATAAGGGGCATAGCGCGCCGAATTGCGCGGGCCGATGGCCAAGGTGGCGCCCTCGCCCGTCGTGATGAAGGCCTTTGGCACCGGCTTCAGCGGCATTACACCCACCGGTAACCTCTCGCGCGGAAGATTGTCCACCGTGGCGACGATGCGCTGGATCACGCCGTCAGTGAGAATGAAGGCCAGCCACTTGCGGCCCAGCAATTCGCCCAGCGCCTGCAGTACCGGCGCGTCGCTCTGTTCCAGTTCGGGCAGCGCTGCCGCCGCTACGCCGGCGAGCGGATGTCGTATCACCGGAGCAACAACTGCGGGCGCTGCTGGCACCGGCGACCGGGGTATGGTCTGCTGCGGAGGCGGAGCAGGGGGAGGAGCCTCCTTCTGCATGAAGTAATAGGCAGCAAGGCCGCCGCCCAGGATGATGACAATTGCCGCCAAGGCTGCTTTTTGCATGATCTGATCTCCCGTAGCCGTTTGGGTAGGGGTTCCACGCGGAAACTCCCGTTACCCGTGCTTCACTAAACAATAGCTCATTCCGACCCGATCGCTAAATGGCACTGGGGCAGGCGAACGACTCATGCAAGCGCCACAGCCGCGGCGCATGAACTTCTTGAACGCCTCACCCTGTTCCGCGGAAAACTCCCCGGCTGCGGAAAATTGCTCGCGTGCCCATTCCATGGCCTTTCCCGTCGCGTCCCTGCTCTTTTCCTGGCCGGCAGAACTCCCTTCACCGATGCCCGGCATGGCAAACTTCTTGCGTGAGCTTCAGTGCGTGACTACTGCAAGCTTGCTCGGCTCGACTGCTACGCCCGACGCGCCAAAACTAGGATTACTCTGAGACTCGCGGTCGACGGACCGTTGTGATGGCGCCTCCTGCTCTAGTCGCGCGACGAGTGCGCGGGCGCGTTCGAGAAACAGCGCGCGATGTGCTGCTGCGATCTTTTTGCCAGGCAAAAACTTCTCGTTCAAAGGATTGACGAACTTGCCACTGTGTTTCACGCGGTAGTCGAGATGCGGGCCGGTCGAAAGTCCGGTCGAGCCGACGTAGCCGATTACCTGTTTCTGCCCGACGTGTACGCCACGACGTATGCCGCGTCCGATTCGAGACAGGTGGTTATAGTAGGTCTGATAGCCGGTGCGATGGCGCAGCTGCACTTGGATGCCGTTACCTCGGTTACGGCCAGCGAATAGCACAACGCCATCGGCGACGGCCCATACCGGAGTTCCGGTCGGTGCGGCAACAAGGGTGTCGCGCTTTTTCAGCTTGATCGTATCCGTCTGTAGCGTGGGTGCGGCCGCTGTGGCCGTCGTCTCGACGGTGGAAACTTCGGGTGATGGCACTTCGGGGGTACGGTCCGACCAAACGAGCCAACCGAGCAGTACGGCGATTACGGTGAGCCCAATAGTGGTAAGAGTCAGTGCATTAAATTTACGTATCATTTTCTGTTACTTCCTTCCATTCTGCATGCCAGCGAATAGCGCGACTACCAGCCCCAAACCAGCGCGCGCGCCACCCAGCCCGACTTGCGATTGTGCGGCAGCGTGACATCAACCCAGCGGCCGCGCCGTTCCTTCGTCTTCAGCAGATCGCCGTATTCCGCATGCGCCACGATGCGGTAGCGCGTTCCCGGTCCGCTGCGGATGTTCGCCCGGTCCACCTTGACGATCATCGTCGGCAACCAGCTGGTGGGGCGCTTCGCTACCCGGCCCACGTCGCCTTCGAAGTCGCGCACCTTGAGCCAACTACCCTGCCGTTGCAGCACCTTAAGTGGAGAGTGCCGGCTCAATTCCCAGCGCAATGCGCCGCCCATGCCTGGGCTGGCGCGCATATTGACGGTCGCACGGTCGATGCTGACCATCTCCTGTGCCTGGCATGCTAGCGCGGCGCCGAACAGCATGGCACCCAAAAGTACAGCGCGGAGCGAAGCCTCTCTCATGTCGCGGGCCTCCTTTTCTCGTCGTTGATGGCATTGGGGGTTGCAGATGTCGGTCGCATCAGCGCGCGGCGCGGCGCGGCCAGTCTCTGTTTGGCGAGACGCGCATGCGCGACGCCGATGCGCAGCAGAATCTTCTGGCCGGCAGAACGCCGGTCGAGATCGGCGTCGGCGAATCGGTAGCGCACTTTTTCTTGCACCAGCCGAGGTGACGCGGCAGGCTCGGGTGTCTCCAGCAAGTCGTCGATGGCGACGATGCGGCGGATGATCGCCTCGGGGACGAACAAGGTGCGCCATGGTTTGCCGCCGAGCAGTCCGGCCAGGAGTTGCGCCAGCGGCGCGTCACTCGCATCGAGTGACGGCAACGGCTGGGCGGGCGGCGGCGCATCGAGTGGATGCAGAATCGGCAGCGCCTCTACTGCCGGCGACGGTGCCACGACAGACGCCACGGGGACGGCGGGGGGGGCGACGACCGGGAGCGGCGTTTCTGGCGGCGGTTTCCGCAGCCACAAGTATGCACCCACGCCCACGACCGCCAACCGCACGGCTACTATCATCCAGGGTTTCTTGTCATTCATGGTCTCGTCCTCGCCGCAAAACAGGATAGTCCGTCCAACCCGGGTGCAACTTCCCGAATTGCCCGGATAAACTGGTCGAGTCCTCACGGGGGGCAAGCATGTTTTTGCCCACCGTCCCGCCACCACCGACTTTTTGCTGAGGCTTGCGGAGGCAATTTGTCGATGGCGGACGTCTCGCCTATGATCGCGCAATGCTGGCCCATCGCCCTTCCCTCATTGCCCTTGTGGCGCTGCTGCTGTGGCCCGTGGCAGCGCTTGCCGGCCCC
>MHZX01000100.1 GCA_001828935.1 Rhodocyclales bacterium RIFCSPLOWO2_02_FULL_63_24 | reverse complement strand
GCGGGAAAGTGGCAAATAACCAGGATATGCGACTGACGCATAATCTGGCGGCCGTGTGAAATATACTGTATGTTGTTACAGTATCCCTGCCATTTCTTGAAATCATGCCAACTGAACCCACTGCACTCTCCCCACGCCCGGATTCGCCGCGCCTGCTGGATCGGGTCCGAGCCTCCCTGCGCCTTGCCAATCTCGGTCAACGCACCGAAACGGCATATGTGGCATGGATTAAACGCTATATCCTGTTTCATGGCAAGCGCCATCCCGCCGACATGGGGCGTGCCGAACTGGAAGCGTTCTTGACCGATCTGGCGGTGGCTCGGCGTGTGGGCGCGTCGACCCAGAGCCAAGCGCTTAGCGCCCTGCTTTTTCTTTACGGCAAGGTGCTGAAGCTCGAACTGCCCTGGCTTGCCAACATCGTGCGGGTGCGCAAGCCTTCGCGTCGCCCGACAGTGCTTTCCGAATCAGCCGTAGGGCGCCTGCTCGCCGAGATCCGCGATGCGGAGCTGGGCCTGATCGTCGCGCTGCTATATGGTTCCGGCCTGCGGCTCGGCGAAGCACTCGACTTGCGGCTGATGGATGTGGACTTCGATCTGTGTCAATTGCGCATCAGGGGCGCCAAGGGCGGCAAGGACAGGATGGCGATTCTTCCGCAAAGCCTGGTCGAACCGCTGCGCTGTCGCTTGACCTGGTGCCGGGCACTGCACGCAGCGGAGCATCGGCTCGGACGCGGCGCGGCTCCCTTACCCTGCCGCTCTGGCGCCGCCGCCGGCAAGTCCTGCTTGCCGGGCTGGCAGTATGTGTTTCCAGGGCCCGGACTTTCGATCGATGCGCAAAGCGGAGAGGTTCGCCGCGGCCACGTCGATCCGCGCCGCGTGCAGCGGGCGGTTAAGGCGGCGGCGGCGCGGGCCGGCATCGACGGACCGGTTTCGCCCCATACCCTGCGCCATTCTTTCGCCTCGCACCTGATCGAACGAGGCTACGACATACGCACCGTACAGGAGTTGCTGGGACATTCCGATGTATCGACCACGATGATCTACATCCATGTGCTGAATTCCGGCGACCGTCCGGTGCATAGTCCGCTCGACGAACTCGACGGCAGTTCGCTACGCGAGCCCGATGCGCCCGGCTACGCGGCAGCGGCCTGAGCCGGGGCTGGCGCTGCATTCCTTTACGAACTTTCAGCGCACTTTGATCTCGGTCCACATCCGCGACAGCGTCCGCCGCAGTTTCGGATCGAAGTCGCGCAGCATTTCCAGGCGTTGCAATTCATCCGGGGGCGGGAAGATGCCGGGGTTGGCGGCGATCTCGGGCAGGATGTGGGGCGTCGCGGCGGCGTTGGTGTTGCCGGCGCCGATCAGGTTGGAAACATCGGCGGCGTTCTCGCCGGCGAGCATGAAGTCGATGAACTGGTGCGCCAGATCGGGCCGGCGGCCCGACTGGTGCAGCACGAAATTGTCCACCGCCAGCACCGCGCCCTCCTTCGGCGTGGCGAAGCCTATCTGGAATGGTCGCTTCGCCGCGGCGGCGTCCTGCTGCGCGCGGAACATGTCGTTGGAGTAGCCGTGGGCGACCCAGACGGTGCCGATGGCCAGGTCCTTGATGTAGGTGCTGTTGGAGAAGGCCGCCCAGTAGGGCTTGGCGCGCAGGATCAGTTGCTTGGCTTCCTCCCAGCGCGCCGGCTCGTGCTCCTGCACCGAATAGCCAAGATATTTCATCGCCGCCGCCATGAGTTCGCGCTGGCTGTTGAGCACGGTGACGCGGCCCTTGATCTTCTTCAGATGCTTCGGCTCGAAGATCAGCGCCCAGGTGTCGGTGGGCAGGCCGAGTTCGCGCATCTTGTCGGCGTTGTAGCCGAGCAGGCTTACCGATGTCGCATAGGGCACCGAGTAGCGATTGCCCGGATCGAACCAGATGTCGAGGAACTCGCGCTTGACGTTGCCGAAGTGCGGCAGGCGCGCCTTGTCGATCTCGCGCAAGGCCTTCCTGCGCACCAGCGATTCGACGGCATTGCCGGTCGGCACCAGGATGTCGTAACCGACCGCGCCGGCCTCCAGCTTGGCCAGCATTTCCTCGTTGTCCGAGTAGTAGTCCTGCTTCAAACGACAGCGGCAATGCGCCTCGAAGCGCCGCACCGTGTCCTCGGAGATGTAATTGTTCCAGTTGTAGAGGTAGAGCGTGTCGGCGGCGCGCAGCGGCAGGCTCGCCAGCAGCAGCAAGGCAGTGAGGACCAGCGCCATAAGTCGGCGCTGGCGCGCTCTGCGTACCTGGGATTCCGTTTCGCGGGCAGGTAACGGCGAGTTCACGCCCGCCCCTTCAGCACGTCGGGCGCGATGCGGCTGGCGATCAGGATCAGCGTCAGGGTCAGCGCCATCAGCAGGGTCGAGATGGCATTCACCTCGGGCGTCACGGCGACCTTGATCATCGAGTAGATCTGTAGCGGCAGCGTATTGACGCCGACGCCGGCGACGAAGAAGGTGATGACGAAATCGTCGATCGAGAGCGTGAAGGCCATCAGGAAGCCGGCCACCAGCGCCGGCATGATCAGCGGCAGGGTGACGCGGCGGAAGGTCGCCCAAGGCGTCGCGCCGAGATTGCGCGCCGCCTCGAAGGTGCTCTCGTCCATCCCGGCCAGGCGGGCGCGGACAATGACGGCGACGAAGCCGATGCTGAAGGTGATGTGCGCGGCGAGGATCGAGAACAGGCCGAGCGAGAGATCGAGCACCTGGCGGAAGAACAGCAGCAGCGAAACGCCGAGCAGGATTTCCGGCATCGCCACCGGCGTCAGCACCAAAAAGGGCAGCCAGCGCGGGCGGTAGCGGTGCATCGCCAGCCCGGCCATGGCGCCGAGCAGGGTCGCCACGCTGCTGGACGCCAGTGCGATCAGCAGCGAATTGGCGGCGGCGTGCAGCATGTCGTCATCGTGCAGCAGCTTGACGTACCAGCGCGTGGTGAAGCCGACCCATTCGGCATTGAGCACCGAGTCGTTGAAGGAAAACAGCACCACCACCGCCAGCGGGATGTAGAGGAAGGCATAGGTGGCCAGCGCGGCGGCCCATAGCCAGAACTGGGATCGCTTCACGACACAGCCTCCGTGCCGTGCAGGCCGCGCTTTGCCGCCCAGGCCGCAAGCCCGGCCAGCAGAAGGACGCAGGCCGTGAGCATGATCGAGAGCGCCGAGCCGAGCGGCCAGTCGCGGTTTTCGAGGAACTGTTCCTTGATCAGGTTGCCGATCAGGATGTCGCCGGTGCCGCCGAGCAGTTCGGGCACGGCGAACATGCCGAGCACGGGGATGAAGACCAGCGCCGAGCCGGAGAAGATGCCGGGCAGCGAGAGCGGGAAAGTCACGCGCCAGAAGCGCGTCCAGGCGTTGGCGCCGAGATCCTGCGCCGCTTCGAGCAGCGCCGGATCGTGCTTTTCGAGGTTGATGTAGAGCGGCAGCACCATGAAGGGCAGATGCGCATAGACCATGCCGACGATCACCGCGAAGGGCGTGTAGAGCAGGTTGGCCGGCCCCAGCAGCATGATCCAGGCATAGATGCGGACCAGGAAGTTGCTGGCGAAGGGCAGGATCACCAGCAGCACCAGGACATCGCGCCGCTGCTTCGGGCTCCTGGCGATCAGCCAGGCCAGCGGGTAGGCGAACACGATGCAGAGCAGCGTGGTCAGCGCCGCGACCAGGAAGGAACGGGCGAAGATTTCGAGGTAGATGACATCGCCCAGCAGGAAGCGGTAGGCATCCAGCGACAAGCCGGGCCAGGGCGCCAGGCCGCCGAACTCGCCGGTCTCGCGAAAGCCCGCGAGCGCCACGATCAGCGCCGGGACGAGGAAGAAGACCAGCAGGAAGATCGTCGGCGGCAGCGTCACCACCCACTTGCTCAGTCCCGCCGGCTGGGTTCTCGCTGCGGACACGGGCGGCCTCGGCTAATTGCGTAGATACACGCCGGCGTCATGCCGCCAGCAGACGGCGACGGCGTCGCCGACTTCGTGGAACTTGGCGCGGCCCGGCGCGGCGTTGGGCATCAGGGCTTCGATCAGGCAGCCATTGGCCAGCTCGACCTTGTACAGCGTGACGTCGCCGAGATACAGCAGCTCGCGCACCACGCCCTCGAAGCGGTTCTTCAGGTCGGCCGATTCGCGATGGCCGAAGACGCGGATCAGTTCCGGGCGCAGGGCGAACACGCCGCGCTCGCCGACCGCGATCGGCCGCGGGTCGGTCGCCGCGATTTCGCCCAGGCCGGCGGCGCACAGGCCCAGCAGCACCTTGCTGGACGACGTGACTTCGACCTCGATCAGATTGATCTTGCCGATGAAGTCGGCGACGAAGCGGTTGGCCGGCGCCGAGTAGAGCTTGTCGGGTTCGTCGAGCTGCTCGACGCGGCCGTCCTTCATCACCGCGATGCGGTGCGACAGGGCCAGCGCCTCCTGCTGCGAATGGGTGACGAAGATGAAGGTGATGCCGACTTCGCGCTGCAGCGCGATCAGTTCGATCTGCATTTCGACGCGCAGCTTGGCGTCGAGCGCGCCGAGCGGTTCGTCGAGCAGCAACAGGCGTGGCTGGTTCACCAGGCCGCGCGCCAGCGCCACGCGCTGCTTCTGGCCGCCGGAGAGTTCATGGGGAAAGCTGCCCGCCTTGTCTTCGAGATGCACCAGCGCCAGCGTTTCATCCACGCGACGCCGTATCTCCAGCGCCGACTTGCCGGCCATCTCCAGCGGAAAGGCGATGTTGCCGGCCACCGTCATGTGCGGAAACAGCGCGTAGCTCTGGAACACCGTGTGCAGCGGACGCTTCTCCGGCGGCACGCCGGACAGCGATTTGCCGTCGAGCAGGATTTCGCCCTCGTCCGGCACGTCGAAGCCGGCGATCATGCGCAGGATGGTGGTCTTGCCGCAACCCGAAGGTCCCAGCAAGGTGAAGAACTCGCCCGCCTCGATGGCGATGGAAACGTCCTTCACTGCTTCGAGCGAACCGAAGCGGCGCGTTACGTTGCGGATTTCAAGCAGGGCCATGTTGGGTCCGCCCGCGACCTGCGCGCAACGCGAACGACGGGGCGCCTAGAACTTGCGAAGAAATCGTAGCGAGCGGGCCGCAGCGGGGTGCGGCCGGAGCGCAGCTACCGGAACATATGTTGTTATATGTGAGGATAGCGAGCACCGCCCAAGCCCCGATCCGGCACGCGCAGTAGATTTATTCACAAGTTCTCAGCCGTCGGCGTTGATGTTGGTCACCAACTCCTGGAGGACGACATCCGCCCGATCGTTGGGAATCTGGCAGGTGCCGGCATTCTCGTGGCCGCCGCCGCCGTAGAACAGCATCAGTTCGCCGATGTTGGTGTTGGACGTGCGATTGACGATCGACTTGCCGGTGGCGAACACCGTGTTCTGCTTCTGCACGCCCCACATGACGTGGATCGAGATGTTGGTCTCGGGATACAACGCGTAGATCATGAAGCGATTGACGGCGAAGATGGTTTCCTCGTTGCGCAGGTCGAGTACCACGAGATTCTGGTACACCTTGGTGCAGCGCTTGATCTGCTCCTTGGCCTTTTCGGCGTGCTCGAAGTAGAGATCGACGCGCTCCTTGACATCCGGCAGGGCCAGGATGTCGTCGATGCCGTGATTGCGGCAGTAGGCGATCAGATCCATCATCAGCTGGTAGTTGCTGACGCGAAACTCGCGGAAGCGGCCGAGGCCGGTGCGCGAATCCATCAGGTAGTTGAGCAGCACCCAATCCTTCGGGTCGAGGATTTCCTGGCGCGTGAAATTCGCCGAGTCGGCCTTGTCGACGGCGATCATCATCTCGGTGAATGAGGTCGGGAACCGGGCCTTGCCGCCGTAGTGCTCGAACACCACGCGCGCGGCCGACGGCGCGTCGGGATAGATGATGTGGTTGGGGCGGTCGCCGGGGTTGCGGAAAGTCTCGGAGAGGTGGTGATCGAAGGCCAGATGCACGCCCGGCACAAAAGGCAGATTGGTGGTGATGTCGCGCTCGGAAATCTCGATCTTGCCGTCCTGCATGTCCTTCGGATGAACGAACTTGATTTCGTCGATCAGGTCGAGTTCGTTGAGCAGAACGGCACAGGCCAGACCGTCGAAATCGCTGCGGGTGACGAGGCGGTATTTTTTGTCGGACATGTTTTTCCCCAGAACGAAGTTTCAGCGCAGACTAACGGCGGATTGACAGGCGTTATGCGCGGCGACAGAAACTAAAACACTCAATCGGAAACCCGATTGTATTCCAGACTCGCCAGGATGCCATGCGCGACATACAGCACGCCCAGACGCCGCGGCAAGCCCTCGCCGGCGAACAGTGCGGCATAGGTTTCGAGCTGCGGCCGATAGCGCTCAGCATGCGCTTTCAGTCGCGAAATGTCGCTGGCGTCGCCGAGATCGACGGTCTTGTAATCGATGATCCAGCGCACGCCGTCCGCGACGAAACTGCGGTCGATGACGCGGGTTACCACGGTACCGCCAACGCCAGCGCTCTGCGCAGCTTCGGCCACTGTCATCAGCGCCAACTCAGCCGCCGCGTCGGCCCGGCGCCGCAGCACCCACTGGCCATCGGCACTGGATAGCGTCGTCGCCAGCATCGCGGCGACGCGCGACGCGCCCGTCCGCGCCTCGGCCGAGGGCCAGCCGCGGCTGGCCAGCCAGCGCTCGAAACCCGCCTGGCGCTCGCTGACGCACTGGGCGGGCCAGGCGTCAGGGTCGGCGGCGATGAGCTCCAGTACGGCATGGGTCAGGGTGCCGAGGGCGGCGGCCAGCGCATCGCCCGCCGGCTCACGCTGTTCTGTCACTTGAGTCGGCAACGCCGGCGCCTGCCATTGCGGCGGTACGCCGGGTGCCCGCAGCCGCAGCAGTTGCGGCACGAAGTCCTTCAGCTCGCCTTCTTCGCCAGGAACCGATTCCGGCGGAACGCCGGCCGTCTGCTGCGCCGCGTGCTGAAATACCGCCTCGACCGTCGGCCACAGCCGCGCCAGCGCTGCACCGGCGCGCGGCGCGACCAGCGCCCCTTGCTCATCAACGTGCGCGACGCCGACCAGATGCAGGCGGCGCACCGCCCGCGTCGCGGCGACGTAGAGCACGCGGGCTTCCTCGTTGCGGCTGCGCTCGCGTTCCATGCCTTGCAGGAAGTCATAGACGCTCGGCCCGTCCGCCGTGCCGCCGCGCCGCGGATTCACCGGCGCCGCCACCAGGCGCTCGCCGTCCGCCAGCGGAAAACTGTCCCAGGCCAGCAGCGGCGCATCGCTGCCCTTCGGCACGCGATGCAGGCCGGGCAGGATCACCGTGTCGAACTCCAGGCCCTTGGCCTTGTGGATGGTCATCAGTTGCAGCCGGCCATCGGCCAGCGCATCCGGCGCCGCGTAGAGGCTCCCCATGTCGTCGGCAAGGCGGTCGAGAACGAAGCGCCCCGCCGCGTCCAGCGCGTCGAGGCGGGCGAAAAAGGCCCGCGCGTCGGCAGCCTCGCTGGCGCCGCTCAGGCAGGCTGGGCCGCCGAGTTTCCGCCAGGCATCCTCGATCCAGCGCCGGCGCCGCTGCCGGCCCTGCCCGGCCAGCGCCTCGGCCAGCACGTCGCGCACATGGGCCAGGCGCCGCCGGCCATCCGCCGTCAAGCGTTCGACGCGCCTGTCATCGTTGATGAGCGACCAGATGGTGGCCGCATGATCGTCGCCGGCCAGTGTGTGCAGATCGGCCAGGCGCAAGCCGCACCAGGGCGCGCGCAGGATCGCCAGCCAATGCACGCGATCAGCCCGGTGATGCAGGGCGCGGGTCAGCGCGATCAGGTCCTGCACCGCCTGGCGCCCGGCCAGAGGCTCGATTTCGACGGCCGCGAAGCGCCAGCCGGCACTATGCCGGCGGATCGCCGCGACCAGTTCCCCCAGATGTTTCCTGGCGTGCACCAGCACGGCAATGCTGCGCGTCGGGTCCTCGCGCCACTCGGTCTCGATCAGGGCGATGATGTGTTGCGCTTCGCAGCGCCCGGCCTGGTCCTTCTCCGCCAGCACCGGATGGACCGATACGCCGGCCTGAGGCAGCACGTCGCGGGTGGCGACGAATTCGCGATAGGCGATCTCGCCGCGCAGCGCATCGTCCGCCGCCGGAAACACCGCGGGAAAGCAGGCGTTGATCCAGTCGACCACGGCAGAACAGGAGCGGTTGTTGCGCGACAGGCGCAATGGCCTCAGCCGCAAGGCGCCGATGCCGTTTTCGGCGACGCGCAGAAACAAGCCGACGTCGGCCTTGCGGAAGCGGTAGATCGACTGCATCGGATCGCCGACCGCAAACAGCGTGCGGCCGTCGTCGTGCAGCCAGCCGGCGGTCAGTCGCTCCAGCAGATCGATCTGGGTCGGGCTGGTGTCCTGGAACTCGTCGACCAGCAGGTGGCGGATGCGGTAATCGAGGCGCAGGCCGAGATCCGTCGGATCGAGCTCGTCGCCCAGCGCAGCGATGGCGCGCGCCGAAAGCTCGCCGAAATCCACCTCGCCGGCCTCGCGGAACACCAGCCACAACTCGGCGGCAGCGAGCTTCATCAGGCGCGCCAGCGCGCGCACCACGGCATCATGGTCGCGATCGGGCGCCGGCAGTTCGCGCACGCGGCGCAAGGCGGCCACCGCAGCAGCATCGAGCGCGGCCAGGCCGGCCAGCATGGCGTCCTTCTGCGCCTTGAATTCCTTGCCGGCCGGGAATCCGTTCCTCACCGTCACAGTCTTGCGCGGCTCATCCTTCTGCGTCAGCAGGAAATCCGCCAGCGCGCGCCAGCGCGGCAATTCCTCCGGCTGCGCCGCCAACGGCCCGCTCCAGGCGGCCAGCGCACTCGGCAAATTCGCATCGTCCAGATGGGCGGCGGCAAAGCGCGCCAGCGGCTGCCACGGCGCCTGCCAGGAATCGTCCAGCACTTCGGCGATCAGCCCCAGCTCCTCGCCCACCATTTCGTGCAAGGCCTCGCCAATCGCTGCCTCGGGATCGTCGAGCTCGGCGATCTGGCGCCACTGCTCGCGCCGCGCCAGCATCTCGGCCAGCAGGCGCGCCAGCCGCGCCACGTCGTTGTCGAGATGCGCCAGCGCGACCGCCACCGCATCGGCGTGTTGCTGTCCCTCCGCACCGAGGTCTTCGAGGTGATCCAGCGCGCGCCGGGCGGCCTCCTCGTAATGCCGTCCGGGTTCATCGGCCACCGCCGGCTGCGCGCCGAAGCGCGAGAGCAGCGGCAGTTGCCGCGCCAGGCTGGCGCACAGCGCATCGATGGTGGTCAGCCGCAGCCGCCCCGGCTGGGTTTCGATCTGCCAGCCCCGCTCCGCCGAGCGCGCCAGCGCTGCACGTGCCAGCTCGCGGGTGATGCGCTTGTGCGCGGCCGCGGGCGGCTCCGGGTCGCGTGCCAGCGCCAGGCTGTCGTGGATGCGGCTGCGCATCTCGGCCGCAGCCTTGTTGGTGAAGGTGATGGCGATGATTTCCTCGGGCTCGTCCACAATCGCCAGCAGCCGCAGGTAGCGCTGCGTCAGCAGCTCGGTCTTGCCCGCGCCGGCCGGCGCCTCGACGATGAAAGAGTCGAGTTCCAGCGCGCGGCGGCGGTTGGCTTCGTCTTCCCGCAGCAAGTCGCTCATCCCGAAAACCTCGGTTCCGTCCGCAGATTTCGCAGATTCCACAGAGTGAACAACGGGCTGAAGGAGGCGCCCGGCTCGCCGAACGGGCGATGCGACCTTGTTGTCCGCCACTGCTTTGACCCATCTGCGTCAATCTGAGGAATCTGCGGATCAATTGCTGCTTGCAGGTTCATGGCTCGGCCCCCTCGCCGAACTGGGCCCGCCGCTCGGCAACACGCAGCAGCGGCTTCACGTCGCAATACTGGATATTGCTTTCGCGGTCGAACACCACGGCGGCGACGCCGTCGCGCACTTCGCGCGCGACCTCGGCGATGCGCTGCGCCCAGAGCCGGCGCAGCGCGTCCCAGTCGGGGAATTCGTCCTCGGCGTAGCGCTTGCGCAGCGCATCGAGCGACTTCACGCCGGGCAGCAGGCCGTCGCTTGCGGCGACGCCGAGGAACGCAGGATCGTCGGCGACCACCCGTGCCAATGCCACGGCGGCCACGGCGCGATCGGGAAAAGCCAGCGCGGCATAGATCGGCAACTGCGGCTCGCCGATGCGCGCGTCTGCCCAACTGTCGGCCGAAACGCCGCGTCCGCTTTTGTAATCGATCACCACCAGGCGCCCGTCGTCGAGTTGGTCGATGCGGTCGATCACCACGCGCACCGGCAGGCCCTCGATATCGAGCTCGTGCTTTTCCTCGCAGCCGATCACGCGGAAGGACGGGCGCCGCGCTTCGACGTCGAGCCAGACCGCCAGCAAGGCTTGCAGCCGCTCGGCCTCCAGTTGCCGCAGGCGCGGCGGCAAGGGCTCCGCTTCGCGGCGGTCGAACTCCGCCAGGGCATGGGCCACCACGCGCTGAATCTCCGCACCGCGCGCGGCCGCGTCCATCTGCGTCAGATCAGTCAGACCGCGGCCGCGCCAGAACTCCTCCAGCGCGGCATGCAGCAAGGAGCCGCGCACCATAGCGTCGAGGCCGAAAGTCGGCGCCGGCAAGGCGGCGGCGCCAAGCCGGTATTGATAGAAACCCCAGGCCGGACACACCGCCTGGGCCGCCAGCAGCGCCGTGCCGCCCCGAACGCGCTCGTTCGCGCCGAGCGGCGGGGCCCGCGCATCATCGATGCGTTCCATGACTCCATCATCGATGCGCCCCATGACTCCATCATCGATGCGCTCCAACTGCATGTCATCGCCGCGCTCCAGTTCTGCGACCGGTGCGCCCGACAAGTCGAACCGGAGAATCCCGGCCAGCAAGGGGCTGGCGCGCAAGGGTCGTTCGCCTTCGCGCTGCGCCCAGGACAACACCACTTCGCCGGCGCTGGCGCACCACAGATCCTGCAGGCTCCGCGCCTCGGCCGCCAGGCTGTCGGCACGCGCGGCGGAAACCCCGGCGCGGCGCTGCAATTCGGCGGGCAGCAGCGGATTGGCCCGCGGCGGCGGCGGCCAGGCGCCTTCGTTCAATCCCATCACCCACAGCCCATCGACCGGACCGGCCAGGGCATCGGCCAGGCTGCATATTTCCACCCGCGCCACGGTCCGCCGCGCGGCAGCAAAGGCCTGGTCACGACACTGGCGCTGCAACTGGCGCAAGGCCTCGCCGGCATCGACGCGGCCCAGCACGGCGTCCAGCATCAGCAAACCGTCAAGAGCCTCGCGCCACGCGTCGCCCGCCGCGGCTTCGACCGGCAATTGGGCGCGCTGCCCCGGCCAGCCGAGCGCCGCGAGCATCCCGCCAAACGCGGCGCCCCATGCCGATGGCAACTGACGGCGCGGCATCGCGCGCGCGGCATCCAGCAACGCATCGAGATGCGCGGCGAGGCGCCCCGCCTGCAGCGCGGAGGCCTGGCGCAATGCGGCGCGCACCAGGCGTTCGAGGCTGGTTTCAGGCGGCAGCCGTTCGCGCAACGCGGCCTCGATCCGGGCGCGGGCATCGGCTTCGTCAACATCGGCCGACCAGCCGGAACCGCAGAGCAAGGCGCCGAATTCGGCCTGGGCCACGCGCTGCGGATGGACACATAGTTGCAGCAGGCGCAGGGCCACATCCACCTGCGGTTCGGCGGCCAGCGGCGCCCCGGCGACGCAGGCGAAGTCGCGCTCCAGCGCCGCCCAGCCGGCGCCCACGGCGTCAGGATGCAGCGCGTCTTCCAGCGCCGATTCGAGCAGACGCCGCCGCGCCGGCAGGTCGGCGACGGCGATGCGCAGGCGTGTCGCTGCGGCGCGACCCAAGCGATCGCGTGCCCATCGCGCCGCGGCCGCGCACTCGGCCTCGGCGTCGGGCAATTCGGCGCCGACCGCAGGCGCCGCATCGCCATGGCCGAAACCCAGCCGGAACAGTTCGACGCCGCGCGCTTCGAGCACCGTCAGCAGGCGCGAAATCACTGGGTCGGGCGCGATGAAACCGGCAATGCCCAGCCGCGCGGGCAAGCCGCCGATACCGCGCTCGATGCACTCGATGCGCCACGCCAGGGCATCGTCGGCCGTGCGCCAGCCGCCCGCCTGACAGGTGGCGACAAGCTTCTCGCGCCAGCCCTGAAAGGCGCGGTACTCGGCGGTATGCAAGGCCTCCGGCACCTCGATGCGCCACGCCCGCTGCATGCTTGCGGCCTCCATCGCCGCCAACGCCATGCCCTCGCGGTCGAACAGTTGCGCCGCCGCGCCGGCGTCCGTCGCAATCGCCTGCTCCCACAAACTGCGTTCCTGCGGCCACGAGAGAAACGCGCCGGGCACGCCGGCCGGCGGAATCTCGCCGCGCAGCAGCGCCGCCGAGGTGAGGTGATCGAGCCATTGCGCCGGCGTCGAACTCTGCAACGCGCGCCAGGTCGCCGCGCCCCGCGCCGCCTGCAATTCGCCGTGCGCCTGGCGCAGGCTGGCCGCCAGCCGCGCCGTGACGCACAGCACCGCCGGCTCCGGCCCGCCGGGGAGGTCGGCCAGGGGTATGCAGGGTAGATCGGAACGGATCATGAGCGCGCTAACCCGCCAGGGGCAGCATCAGCGCACCCAGGGCGCAGAGGATCGTGGTGACGAAAAACACGGCGAGATCGGCGGGATGGACGGGGTGCTGGGCGAATACCTGGTCGATGTACATGTGAAGCCTCCATTGAGAATGGAGCACAGTCTGCCGGAGCCAAGGCTCATGGGATGAGCCTGTCGTTGTGGTCCAGCAGTTCCGGCGCCTGCACGTCGCGCGGCAACGCCTCAACCGGGTTCAGGTCGGCGATCTCCTTGTCCGCGCCGGCCACCTTGAGGTCGCGGAACTTGCGCGCGGAGACGAGGACGCGGGTTTCCATCGAGGCCACCGACTTGTTGTAGGCACCGACCGCCTCCCCGAGGTTCTTGCCGACGCGGCCCCAGTGCTCGGTCACCGTGGCGATGCGGTCGTACAGCTCGCGTCCGAGCTGGCTGATGCGCTCGGCGTTTTCGGTCAGCGCCTGCTGCGTCCAGCCGTAGGCGACGGCGCGCAGCAGGGCGATCAACGTGGTCGGCGTGGCGAGGATGACGCGCTGCTCGACGCCCTGCTCGATCAGCGAGGGATCGGCCTCCAGCGCGGCGGAATAGAACATTTCGCCGGGCAGGAACAGCACGACGAAATCCGGCGAGGGCTGGAACTGTTCCCAGTAGGCCTTCTGGCCGAGTTTCTTCAAGTGGTCGCGCACCTGGCGCGCGTGGTCGGCCAGCTTGCGCTTCTTCTCCTCCTCGTCGCCCGCTTCCAGCGCTTCGAGGTAGGCGGCCAGCGGCGCCTTGGCATCGACCACGATATTCTTGCCGCCGGGCAACCTGACGATCAGGTCGGGCCGCAGGCGGCCTTCCTCGGTGGTGGTGCTGGCCTGCTCGAAGAAATCGCAGTGATCGAGCATGCCGGCCATCTCGACCACGCGCTTGAGTTGCAGTTCGCCCCAGCGGCCGCGCGTCTGCGGCGCGCGCAGGGCCTTGACCAGGTTGCCGGTCTCCTCGCGCAGGGCCCCCTGCGCCTCGGCCATGGCGCGCACCTGCTCGGTCAGCGTGGCGTAGGCGTCGATGCGCGATTTCTCTATGCCCTGGATCTGCAACTCGAATTTCTCCAGCGAGGTCTTCACCGGCGCCACCAGTTCGCCGATGGCGAGCTGGCGCTTGTCGAGATCGGTCCTGGCCGAGGCCAGCGCCGCGGCCTGCTGCGCCTCCAGCGTGGCGCGGGCGAGTTCGAGAAAGGACTGGTTGTTCTTCGCCAGGGCGTCGGCCGAAATCACTTTGAACGCATCGGCAAAACTGTCGCGCGCGGCTTCGAGCGTGGCCTGGCGCTCGGCGAACAGCGCCTGGTCCTTTTCCAGCTCAGTCTGCAAGGTGGCGCAGCGTATCGCCAGCGCCGACTGCTGCTGCCGCAGCGCCGCCAGCTCACCTTCCAGATGAACCGTCCGGGACTGCGCCTCGCGCAGCCGCCCGCCGAAAATCCAGGCGACCAGTCCGCCGCCGAGCAGCAAGCCAATTATCAGAATCAGGATGGGATCCAAGTCAAACCCTCAAATACATGCGCCGAATCGCGGCCTCGCATTGTCGCTTTCGACTGGCGACTGCGCAACCGATTCAGGCCGCGCGACGACAGCAATTGCCGCCGCGCCGATTCAGGCGGCGCTTGAATGCTGGTGATCTGCCGCCACGTCGATCGGAACGGCAATCGAGAATTCCACCCCTGCCCCTGGAGCGGAGCGGCATTCGATGCGCCCGTGCAGTTTCTTGACCACCAGGTTATGCACGATGTGCATCCCCAGCCCACTTCCGCCACGCCCGCGACGCGTGGTGAAAAACGGTTCGAAGACGCGCTTCACCTGCTCCGCATCCATGCCGCAACCGTTATCGCGATAATTGAGCGAGAGTTCGTTGCCGGCGCGGCCGGCGACGATTTCGATGCGGCCGGCGGCCAGGTGCTCGAAACCGTGGATCAGCGAGTTGATGATCAGATTGGTCAGTATCTGCGAAAAAGCGCCAGGGTAACTGTCGAGCTCCAGTTCGTCGGGACAACGCACCTCGATCAGGTGTTCGGTGCGTTTGAGCCGGGGACGCAGGCTGTCGAGGATTTCGTCGATGTATTCCTTGAGATTGAAGCACCGCCTTTCATCGCTCGACTCATCGACCGCAATCTGCTTGAAACTTTTCACCAGGCCGACGGCACGCTGCAAATTGAGCACCAGCGAGGCGCTGGTTTCGTCGATGGCGCGCAAGTGAGCTTCCATGTCGGCGCGCTTGACCTGCCCCGCTGCGTAGAGCTTGCCGAATTCGCGCGCCTGTTCCTGAAGATAGCTTGCCGCGGTAACGCCGATGCCGATCGGGGTGTTGATCTCATGCGCAATGCCGGCCACCATGCCGCCGAGCGCGGCGAGCTTCTCGGCGCCGAGCAGTTCCTTCTGCGCCAGGACCAGATCGGTGACGTCGGTGCCGGTGCCGCGGTAGCCGAGAAAACGGCCGTCGCTGGCCAAGATCGGTTTGCCGCTGACGCGTATCTGCCGAAAACTGCCGTCGTCGCCGAGCAGGGGATATTCGAAGGCGCGGAAGGCGCGATGAGCGGTGAGACCGGCCAGATGCGCCTGCCAGTTGTCCGGCAGCGCCCCGGCATTGCCTTCGCGTACCAGTTCCTCGCGGGTCTTGCCGATCAGCGATTCGCGCGAACGACCCAGCAGTTCGGCGGCGCGTTCCGAAAAATAGGTGAAGCGCAAGTCGGCGTCGGTCTCCCAGATCCAGTCGGAAGACGAATCGGCGAAGTCCCTGAACCGTTGTTCGCTCTCCCGCAGCGCGCGCGTCCGCTCCAATACCCGCAGCCGCATGACGTCGAAAACCTGACCGAGTTCGGCCAGCTCGTCCTGGCCGGACAGTTCGATGGCCAGGCCCGCCTCGCCATCGGCGACGCGTTGCGCCGCGTCGCGCAACACGGCGACACGCTGGATCAAGGAGCGCGCAAACCAGAGAAAACCGACAGCCACCGCCAACAGGCCGCCCGTGGATAGCAGCAGGAAAACCAGGCGTTGCTGCTCCTGCTGCGCCAGCGCCTTGTCGCGGGCAAGCTGCGCCCGTTGCTCGGTAGTCGCGGAGAAATCCTGCAGTGCCTGCGCAATCGAGCTGAAGCGCACCGCCGACTCGAAAGTGGAAATCTCCTCCACCCGTTTCATGTTCATGGCCGACGCTTGCGCATCGATCGCTTGCAAATCGTGTTCATAACGCCGCCAGGATTCTTGCAGGGCCGTCACCTCGACAGCCGCACCGACCTCGCCGACGAAACCGCCCAGTTCGTCGGCAAAGGCCTGCGCTTCCTTGCGCAGCCGCTCAAGCTGGGTGCTTGCGGCAAAGTAGTCGGTGAGATGCGGCAGTTCCATCTCCAGCACACGCAAGCGATGAATGTGCGCTTGCAGGCGGATCAGGCGCGCCAGTGGCCGCACTTCGGCACTGAGCGATTGCTCCATGCGCTGCGCGCTTGATTCGATGAACCGATGGCCGAAGAACCCCAGCGCCGCGACCAGCAGCACGACAATGCCGAATCCGGCCAGTAATTTGCTGCGCAGCGTAAGGCGGTGGAATGCTTGCAGGGCAGCGCTTTCTCAGCGGGCGGGCGCGCTAACGTCTTGCGGAAACAGGCTGCGGAACGCCTTCCAGTGGCGAATCTGCTGTTCGCGGCCGTAGCGCGTGATGATCTCCTCCCACGCGCGGGCAGTACGCGCCATCGCTTCGCGGGCGCTTTGCTTGCCCTGCGCCGCGAGCCACAGATTGTTGTTGAGGGCCGCCAGGTATTCGCTGTTGCCGGGCAGGCCGGTGCCGGAAGGGATGATGAAGGGCAACTCGCGTTCGACCAGATCCAGCGCCTGCGGCGTATAAACCCGACGGATGCGTTCGTCGCGCAAATGATTGTAGCGATAGGGGTCGGCAAAGCCGCCCGGGACGCCGACCGAGCGCGCCGAAACCTCCGGGTCGGTCAGCCAGATCGCATACAGAAAGGCCAGCGCCTTGTGCGCGCTGGAACGGGGAATCACCAGATTGTTGCCGTAGATCAGCATGCTGTGCCGCTGCAGCCGGCCGTTCCGCAGATGCCCGGGCAGCGCGACGCTGACAAACCGGTTCTTGACCGCCGTGCTATCGAGGCTGAAAAGCTTGGCGCCGGCCGGCGTGATGATCGTCGCATAGCCCTTGCCGGCCATGAACAGCGGCAGCGTAAAGCTGTAATCGGCGCCCTCGTCGAGAATCCCGGGCGGCGAGTAGGGCAGCGTGGCGAGATAGCTTTCCGTGGCGGCAACGGCGGCGGGCGAATTGAGCAGCGGACGCATGCGCCGGTCGAAGAGCAAAGGTTCGGCGGCAAAGCAGGCGTAGCGCTGCATCCAGAACATCCAGGCGGTATTGCGTTCGCGTTGTTCGAGGGCGCCGTAAAAACCCTCCTCCGGGCGATGAAAGAACGCGATCTGGTTCTGGTATTCGGCCCAGGTCTGCGGCACCGCCAGTTCCCGCCCGAAGCGCTCGCGATAGCGCGCACGGTTGGCCGGATCCTCCAGCAGATCGCGCCGCAGATAGAGCAGCGGGATATCGCCGTCGGCGGGGATGGCGACCACACGCTCGCCCAGGAACGCCTGCTGCCTGGCCAGCAGGTAACCCGCCGTGGCATCACTCGGCAACGCAAAGCCGAAGCGCCGCATCAACGGCGTCAGGTCTTCGATCAACTGGCGCTGGTAGAGATCAGGATATTCGTGGTTGCGCGCAATGGTCAGATCGACGTCCTTGGCGTGCTCGATGAACTCCTGCGAATCGAGCTGCGGCATCAGCTTGGCGTCGATCGGAATGCCGGTGCGCTTCTCCCATTCGCGCTGGAGTTCGAAATCGCGACCGAGAAAGGCGGCAATATTGCCCTGCTTGACCGTCAGATGCAGCGCCGTTCCCGGACCGATCTCGCCGCTCGCCTGCAGGCGCTTGATCGCCGCCAGCGCCTGTTCGGCCTGCTCGCCGGCATGGGCCGCGAATACCGTGCCGATGATTGCCGCGACAGCGGCCAGCCCGCGCCAGCGCCTCGTCACAAGCTGTGCGGACATTTCTAGCACCCCGGCGAAATTTCCCGGCCCGCGGCAACGCCCGGACTTTCAGCGGTCCGCATAGCGGCCCCAAAGTTCGACGAAGTCATCGATATGGGCGAGGAAGATATCGACCAGCGCCGGATCGAACTGGCTGCCACTGCGATCGCGGATGTATTCGACGATCCTCGACATCTCCCACGCCTCCTTGTAGCAGCGCGGGTGCGACAAGGCATCGAAGACGTCGATCAGGCACACGATGCGGCCGAATATGTGAATGCCGTTTCCGTTCAGCCCATGCGGATAGCCGGTGCCGTCCCAACGTTCGTGGTGTTGCCCGGCAATGATGGCGGCGGTCCGTAGCGCCGGCCGCCGCGAGCGGCACAGGAGATCATGTCCGATCCGCGCGTGATCGCGCATGATCGCCCACTCGTCCGCCGTCAGCGGCCCGGCTTTGTGCAGGATGTGGTCAGGAATGCCGATCTTGCCAAGATCGTGCATCGGCGCCGTTTGCCGCAGCAGGGCGCAATCACGTTCGTCGTGGCCGGCGAGTTCGGCCAGCAAACTGGAGAGCTCGCCGACGCGGACCACATGCAGCCCGGTTTCATTCGAACGCGCTTCAACGACCTCGCACAAGGTATGCACCAGCTCGCTTTGCGTCGCCGCCAGTTCCTCGTTCAGGTGGGCATTGTCGAAGGCCACGCCGATATTGGCGGCAAAGAGTTGCAGCAGGTCGACGTCGACCTCGTTGCGGGCTTCCTGCGTCTGTACCAAGATGAAACTTTCGGCGCCATTGGCGGTGCAGAAGTGGCCAATGAATTCGCCATTGCGGACCACGCTCTGCTCGCACGGCGTTTGCCTCAGGAGTTCGAGCTCGGCAGGAACCAGGATCCGTGCCAGTGGCAGCCCGATGGACGTCGCAAAGCGACCGGTGCCCGCCATCACGACGTAGTTGTCCGGCCCGCCGCTGATTTCGAGCCGCGCCGTCAGCCCCGAGGCCTGCGCCAGCATGCCGTCCTCGCCAAGGTGCAGCAACGCGCTGATCTGCTGCAGCACGCCCGAGGAAAGACGGGCCAGCGACTGCGGCTGGAAGATGTCGCGCGAAGCATCGATGATCTTGGTCAGCCCTTGCCGGCTGCGGTCGATGGTGACGATGTCGCGATAGGAACGCAGGGCGGAAATCACCGTCGTCACCAGCTTCTGTGCCGTAAGCTCGGTTTTTTCCTTGTAGTCGTTGATGTCGTAGTCGATCACGACGCTCTTTTCCGGTGCCTGGCCCGGCTGGCCGGTGCGCAGGATGATGCGGACAAAGCGGTTGCCGAGCGTCCACCGGATGCTGCGCGCAACCTCCAGCCCCGCATGCTCGGTTTCCATGACGACATCCAGGAGGATTACGGCCGTGTCGGGGTGCTCGCCGAGCAGGCGCATCGCTTCCGCACCGGAGTGGGCCGACAGCAGTTCGAGCGGCCGGCCTTCGAAGATCAGGTCGCGCAGCACCATTTGCGTGATGAAGTGGACTTCCACATCGTCGTCGGCAACCAGAACCTTCCAGGTCTTGCCCGAGACGTTGGCCGGTATCTCGTCGGCTTCGGCGAATACCAGCGGCACTTCGTCGTCTGCCGGCACAGCGGATTCAGGCGGCGCTTTGTGGCTCACGGGCAGCCTCCTCATCGATCGGAACGGTTACCAGGAATTGTACGCCGGTGCCCGGCGTCGAACGGCATTCGATACGCCCGCGCAACGTCCGGGTTACCAGGCTATATACCACGTGCATACCCAATCCGCTCCCGCCTTGGCCACGACGGGTTGTAAAAAACGGTTCGAAAACGCGCTTCACCTGCGCCTGGCTCATGCCGCAACCGTTGTCGCTGTAGCGCAGGAAAAGCTCCTTGTCGCTCCGCCAAACGACAATTTCGATACGCCCGGCGGCCAGGTGCTCGAAACCGTGGATCAGCGAATTGATGATCAGGTTGGTCAAAATCTGCGAAAAGGCACCTGGGTAGCTGTCGAGTTCCAGCTCGTCGGGACAATTGACGTCGACTGTGTGCTCGGTACGTTTGAGCCGGGGACGCATGCTGTCGAGTATCTCGCTGATGTAGTCCTTGAAACGGAATCGCCGCCGCTGCTCGCTGGTCTGGTCCACCGCCACCTGCTTGAAGCTTTGCACCAGACCTGCGGCGCGCCGCAGATTGGTCGTCAGCGAACTGGTGGCTTCGTGCGCGGTGTGCAGATAGGCCTCCATGTCGACGCGCTTGATCTGCCCCGCCGCGTAGAGCTTCTCGAATTCGCTGGTCTGCTCCTGGAGAAAGCTCGCCGCCGTGACGCCGATGCCGATCGGCGTGTTTATTTCGTGCGCGATGCCGGCGACCATGCCTCCGAGCGCGGCGAGCTTCTCGGCGCTCATCAGCTCGTTCTGCGCCTGTATCAATTCCGTGATGTCGGTGCCGGTGCCACGGTAGCCGGCAAAACTGCCGTCGGCCTTGAACACCGGTTTGCCGCTGATTCGCACCTGACGGAAGCTGCCGTCGGCGCTCGCCACTTGATAGTCAAAGGCACGGAACGGCCGGTGCGCGGCGATCAGTTCCAGATGTTGCCGCCATTTCTCGGGCGCCCTCTGCAACTCCTCGGCGCTGGCCAGCTCGGCGCGTGTCTTGCCGATCAAGGCGTCGGTCAGTCGGCCCAGCAGCTCGCTGGCACGTTCGGAAAAATAGGTGAAGCGCAGATCGGGGCCGGTCTCCCACAGCCAGTCGGAAGCCGATTCGGCAAAGTTGCGGAAACGCTCCTCGCTCTCCTGCAAGGCGTGCGTCCGTTCCAGAACCCGCTGCTCCAGTTCGTCCCTGGCTTCGCGCAGCGCCTGCTCGTTACGCTTGCGCTCGGTAATATCGAGATAGGTGGTAATGAAACCGCCACGCGGCAACGGCTTGCCGGATACCTCAATGATGCGGCCATCCGGACGCTCGCGCTCGAACAGGTGCGGCTCGAAACGGCGTGCGCGTAACACCCGTTCGTGTACCTGCTCCTCGACCTCGCCGGGTCCATATTCGCCGCGTTCGGCGTTGTATCTGATGAAGGCGTCAAAGGGAGTGTTGACAGCACCCAGGGACTCGGGAAATTCGAGCAACTCGAGAAAGCGCTGATTCCACACCACCAGCTTGAGCTCGGCGTCGAACATCGAGATGCCCTGGCCGATGTTTTGTACGGCCTCGCGCAGGCGCTCCCACTGCATCTCGATCTGCGAGGAGGCGTCGGACAGCAGATGCATCATCTCCGCGCTGTCCTGGCGCTCCTTCGCCGCCGCCGCGACCACCACGCGCGCCAGGCTGCTGCCGACGGCGCCGGCTACCAGCTTCTCGACGTGGTCGACCAGCGCGGCGTCGGCCCGGCCCTCGGGATTGACGGCCAGATGACGCTGCGCCGCGTAATCGCCCATCTTCCGTGCCGCGCGTTCGACGCCGAGAAAAATGCCGAGCAGTTCGCCCAGGTCGCGCCATCTGAGGTCGGCGGCAACCACGCGGGCGCTCGTCGGCGGCGGCGCATAGGCATCGACGAAGGCGCTCGCCTGCGCGGAGTCGTCGGGCTTCTGGGCGAAAAAGAAGGAACACGCCAGATAGACGCCGACGTTGGCCAGCAGGCTCCAGAGCAAGCTGTGGCTGATGCGGTCGAGGCCGGCGACGCCGAACAGGGCGTAGGGGCGCAGGGCCTCGATGCCGAAGGCGCCGCTGGTCATGAAATCGCGACTGATCCAGCCGGATTCGGCGAAGGAAGGCAAGAGCAGGGTATAGAGCCACAGCGCGAAGCCCGCCGCCAGCCCGGCAACAGCGCCGAAAAAGTTGCCCCGCCGCCAGTACAGGCCGCCGACAATGGACGGGGCAAACTGCGCGACGGCGGCAAACGACACCAGACCGATGCTGACCAGGGCATAGGCATTGCCGATCAGGCGTACGTAAGCGAATGCCAGCAGCAGAATAAGCGCGATGCTGGCCCGCCGCACCCATTTCACCAGCTCGACGACGCTTTCCCGGCCTTCGCCGCTGAAGCGTTTGCCGCGCAGCAGCAGCGGCAGGACCAGATCGTTGCTGACCATGGTCGACAAGGCAATGGTCTCGACAATGATCATGCCGGTCGCCGCCGAAAAGCCGCCGATGAAAGCGAGCAGGGCAAGCCAGGAATGGCCGGCGGCGAGCGGCAGGGTAAGCACGAAGGTATCCGGGTCGCCACCGAATTCGCGGATATGAAGCAGCCCGGCCATGGCGATCGGCAGCACGAAAATATTGATCGCCAGCAGGTAGAACGGAAATATCCAGGCCGCCTGGCGCAGATGGGCCGAGTCGGTGTTTTCAACCACCGTCACCTGGAACTGGCGCGGCAGGCAGAAGATGGCCAGCGCCGAGAGAAAAGTGAGCGCCCAGAAATCCGGCGCGCTTGCGGCCGCCCCGAAATCGATGAGATGAGACAGCGTCGGCGTCGCCGCGACGCTGTCGAGGATGTCGGCAAAGCCGTCGTTGAGCCCGTAGGTGACAAAAGTACCAACCAGCAGGAAGGCGATCAGCTTGACCAGCGATTCGAGCGCGACCGCCGTCACCATGCCGTGGTGCTGCTCGGTCGCATCGACCCGACGCGTGCCGAAAACCATGACGAAAAGGCTCATGACCAGCGCGACGTAGAGCGCGGTGTCGGCATACAGCGGTATCGGTCCATAGCCTTCGGCGGCGCCGCGCAGAATGTCGAAAGTCGAGGAGACGGCCTTCAGTTGCAGCGAGATGTAAGGAACGATGCCGATCACCGCGATTGCCGTCACCAGGCCAGCGAGCGACTGGCGCTTGCCGTAACGGGCGGCGATGAGGTCGGCGATCGAAGTGATGTGCTGCGTCTTGCTGACCGCCAGCAGCTTGCGCAGGAAGGGCTGGGCAAAAACGAACACCAGGACCGGGCCGATATAGACCGGCAGGAAACCGTAGCCGGTCGTCGCGGAACGGCCGACGCTGCCGAAAAATGTCCATGAGGTGCAATACACCGCGATCGACAGCGCGTAGATCCAGGCTTCCGGCAACTGGCCCAGTACGCCGCGTCGCCCCCGTGTATCGACCAGATAGGCGACAGCGAAGAGCAGACCCAGATAAAGACCTGCCGTCAGCAGTATCGCTCCTGTGCTCATCGCTTTCCCCAGGCCAGGTATCGCAGATTTCCCGCACCGCCGGTCTGTCGCGCAGGCCAGCACAATCCACAATCTGGATTGTAGTAACTATTCAGGATACTGCCCGGAAAATCTGGGTCCAGGAAGGCTAGCGTCAAAGGCCCTAACGCTCATGGCAGCGAGAGCCACCCGCCGAGGATGAAACACGCGAAAGGCGAATTTAAGGCCCGCCCCTCCCATCCTCCCCTCGCGGGGAGGCTTCTGGTCAGATTGCTTCGCTCGGCTATCACCAGTCGCTCCGAACGAGCCGTTTCACGTTAATGAGACCCGAACAGATCGGCGCGATGCCGTTGCGTAACCTGGATTTCCAGGCTAGTCGTTGAAGCCGCGGATCAGCCGCCCCGCCTTCTTCGTCGGCCGCCCCTTGAGGTCGGCGCCGGGCATCGGCGCCAGCCGGCGCAGTTCCTGCTGCCGCACACGCTGGGCGATGCTCTCCGCGGTTTCCTCGTACAGCAGGCGCGCCTCCGGCGCCGGCCGGCGCTGCGCGCTGACGCCGCGCACCATGACGGTCCAGCGCAGCTCGCCGGCGACAATTTCGAGCTGATCGCCTGCCTTCAGTTCGCGCGCCGGCTTGACCTGCTGGCCGTTCCACTTGATCCGTCCGCCGTCGACCGCGGCCGCGGCCAGACTGCGCGTCTTGAAGAAGCGCGCGGCCCAAAGCCACTTGTCGATGCGTTGCCGCTGCGGGTCGTCAGCGTCGCTCATGCAGCACCGAAGACCTCGGATACGAGACCGGCAACGACCTACTTGACGGCGGCTTCGCGCTTGCGGCGCGAGGTCGCCATCACCATCGCTTCGCCGTCGATGACCACTTTGTCGCCCACGCTGCACACGGTGTCGAGCACCACCCGGCACTTCTCGGCGATCACTTCCTTGACGGTCACCCGCGCATGAACCGTATCGCCGGGGCGCACCGGGGCGCGAAAGCGCAGCGACTGGCTCATATAGATCACGCCCGGCCCGGGCAGACGGTTGCCCATCACCGCCGACAGCAGACTGGCGGTCAGCATGCCGTGCGCGATGCGGCCACCGAACTGCGTGCCGCGGGCGTACTCCTCATTCAGATGCACCGCATTGACATCGGTCGACACGGCGGAAAACAGCACGATGTCGGCCTCGCTGATGGTCTTGGCGATTTCCGCGCTCATGCCCACCGAGATGTCCTCGATGTCGTAACCGTTCTGGGGATTCATGGCTGTCCTTTGTCGTGGCTGGGCTGTCAGCCAGCCTGGTGGAGTTCCTCTTTGAGCCGCAGCAGCAAGGCTTCGATCTTTTCCGAGAGGACGCCGAACTCGACGATGGCCGTGTCGTTGAGCCGAACCACCTTGCCGGTCCTGATGGCGTCGGCGATCGATTCGCAGCGGCGATGGAAGTCCCGGTGCACCGCCAGCAGTTCCTGCGCCGTGTCGAATTGCTCCAGCTCGCCGGCATTGGCCGCCAGCCACTGGCCAAGACCGCAGCGCGCATCGTCGCCGATCGGCTGGATGTCGAAATCGCTGCTGCGGATGGCGTCGATCGCCAGGTGAAATTTCATTTTCCACGACTTGTGCAGGGCGATGGCGCTGTCGAAATCGAACACTTGCATGATGGATGCCTCTGGTTTCCGAATCCGGGGAATTCTAGTCCTATCCCGCAACAAGCCGCGCTGCACCGAGCACCAGGCGCACCGCGCCGGCGACCAGCAACGCCGTGCCGACCGACAGCGCCACCGAGAACAGCGCGTCGCGCCGGCCGACAGTCCTCAGCATCACGGCGAAGGTGGACACGCAGGGAATGTAGAAGGTGAGGAACAGCAGCAGGGTGACGATCTGTACTTGACCGAGCAGCGCGCCGATCTCCTGTGTGCCCAGTGCCTGGAAGATCATCAGCAGCGACAGTTCCTTGCGCAACACGCCGAACAGCAAGGGCACGCCCAAGGCCAGCGGCAGGCCCAGCCACCAGACCGTGACCGGCATCAGCAGCGTGTTGATCAGGCTGTCGGCGCCGACATGATTGAGCAGTGCCAGGACCACGCTGCCGCCCACCAGCAAGGGCGTGACGATGGTCAGAATGTCGCTGGTGCGAACCCAGGTCTCGGCCAACAGGATGCGCAAGGTCGGCAGCGCGTAGGCGGGAATTTCCTGCACCCGACCGGGGCCGGGTTCGCGGTCGCGACGCGACAGCAGGCGTCCCATCACCGCGATGAGCACCACGGTCAGGGCGAAGATGCCGAACACGCCGGCGGCGCCGAGGTATTTGCCGGCGATGGCGAGGATGATCGCGGAACGCGCCGAACAGGGCACGAAAGTGATCAGCACCGAGGCGATCACCCGTTCGCGACCGCTGGTGGCGCGGGCCGCGCCGGAGATGGCCGGCACGTTGCAACCCAGCCCGAGCAGGAAAGGCACCGCGACGCCGCCATGCAGGCCGATCCGGTGGAAGCCGCGATCGACGACGAAAGCGATGCGCTGCATCAGCCCCGCCTCCTCCAGCGTCACCAGCAACATGACCAGCGGGATCATGTAGGGCACCACGATCCCGGTGAGGCCGATCAGGCCGTCGAGCACGGCGCGCGCGACGACGCCGCCGAGCGACTGCGGCTGCCAGTCGGCGAAGGCCGCGGCGAGGCGCACCGTGGTCATCGCATCGATCCAGCCGCTGATTTCGAATACTACGAACAACACCGCGGCGAACACGGCGAGGCTGCCGATCAAACCCCAGTGAGGATGCAGGAACAACTCGTCGAGCCAGTAGCGCCAGTCGTGCCAGCCCCGCCCCGGCGCCGGCGAACCCATGCGCAGCGCGGCCTCGACCAGAGTTGCGGCGCGATGGTGGCGATCGGCATGCAGTTCGTCGGCCAGCGGTCGCGGCAGTTGCAATCCGGCCGTATCGCGCAGTGCGCGCAAGCCGGGCAGCAGTTGCGGGAAATGCTGGCGCAGTTCGTCCTCGAAAAAACGGTCGTCGGCGGCGAACTGGACCAGCAGCAGGGGATGCGGCACCCGGAACGCGGCGTGGATCTCCGGCCGATTCAGCGCCTCGCTGAGCGGCTGCAGGCTCTCGGCGATATGCCAACTGGGCGGCTGCGGCAGCGGGCAGGTGGCGTCGCGCGCCGCGTTCACGGCGGCGTCGAACAGTTGCGCGATACCCTGGCCCATCAGGGCCACGGTCGGCACCACGGGCATGCCGAGCAGCCGATGCAGGGCCTTGACGTTGATCGCAAGGCCTTTGCGTTGCGCCTCGTCCATGTGGTTCAGCGCCAGCACGATGGGCCGGCCGAGCTGGCTCAGCTCCAGCGTCAGTTCAAGATGGTGCTGCAGGCCGGTGGCGTCGACCACCTGGATAATCAGGTCGGGCGGCGCGAAGGGCGCGGGAGGTCCGGGTAGCTCATGCTCGGAAACGGGCGGACGCTGGTCGCCCCAAAGCAGGTACTTCAGCGCAGAAAGATCGTCGCCTGCCAGATGATGCAGGGACTGAATGCTCGGCAGATCGACCACACTGGCTTCGTCGAAGCCGATCTGCACCGTGCACTCGCGATACACGCGATGCGTGCCGGTCAACTCGCCGCGCTGCGGCGCGGTGCTCGAAACGGCGTCGAACAGCGTGGTCTTGCCACTTCCCGGCAGGCCGACCAGCGCAATGCGCAGGCGCCGCTCGCCGCGAAACAGCGGAGTCCGCAGCGGAACCGTGGCGAGCTTCACCTAGAGCCTGTATTCGAGCTGCAGCCGCGACTGTAGCCGCTTGGCCTGCTTGAAGGCCTCCTTCAGCACCTGCCGATCGAGTTCGTTGAGCTTGTCCGGATCGACGCGGTTCGCAGCGCCGGGCTGCGTGTCGCCGCGCTGATTGCGCAGGCGCAGCGTCTGGATGAAGAAAAAGCCGTCGATCACGGCATTGACGTCGTCGTTGCCCAGCTTCATCTGCGCCGCTGCTGCCCGCAAACGGGCGGTGGTGCTGCTGTGGGGAATCCCGTGCGCCAGGGCGATGATGCGTGCGGCATCGACGAACGGCCGCGCGCCGAAGGCCTTGAGATCGAGCGTATGGGGGAAATCCGGATTGTTGTCGTAGACAAAGTCGCGGATCATGCCCAGCGGCGGCGTGGATTTAAGCGCGTTCTCGGCCATGAAGCGGAGGAACAGCTTGGCGTTGGCGGTAAGGTCGAGCAGCCATTTGCGCAAGGCCTTGGCCAGCGCCTCGTTGCCGTAGAGCGGACGGAAATCGAAGAAGATCGTGGCGTTGAGCAAGGCCTCGGGCTCGGGCCCGCGCACCCACTGCATGAAGCGTTCCTGCCATTCGTCCTGGGTCAGGCACCAGAGCGGGTTGCTGGCCATGATGTTGCCCTTGCACAACGGGAAACCGCAGCGCGCCAGGCCTTCGTTGACCTCGCGCGCGAAGTCGAGGAAGCGCAGTTTGAGCTCATCGCGGTCGGCAAAATCGGGACAGACGAAGATGATGCCGTTGTCCTGGTCGGTACTGAAGGTCTGTTCGTCGCGGCCTTCCGAACCGAACGCCAGCCAGGCCCAGTCGAGACCGAACAGGTCATGCTGCGTCAGGGTGATCTCGATCACGCGGCGCGTCAGGCTGTCGTTGAGGCCGGAAATGAACTGCGTCAGCTTTTCCGCGCTGACGCCCTGCCCCATCATGTTGAGACACAGGCGGCGCACGTCGCCGGCGGCCTGGCTCAGGGCATCGATATCGGCCGCTGCCTCGATCAGCTTGCGGATATTGCGCAGGCCGACGCGTTGGACGGCGAACAGGTCGCGCTCGGAAACCACGCCGGCGACGCGTTCGTCGGCATCGACCACCACCAGGTGGCGAATGCCGTGCGTGGCCATCGCCAGCATCGCCTCGTACATCGTGGCATGCGCCGGAATGGTCGCCGGCGGCGTGGTCATCACCTCTTCGATCGCGGCGCTGGTCGGGTAGTCGGGAAACATCACGCGGCGCAGGGCATCGGACTGGGTGAAGATGCCGAGCGGCCGGTCGTCGGTATCCGCCACCACGACCGAACCGACCTTGGCGCGCACCATGGTATCCATCGCGGCGCGTATCGATGCCTGCGGCGTGACGCGGATCACCGCCTGGCGCGGCAGGGTGGAAAGCTGCGCGTTGAGCGACTGCTGTTCGGCGTTGCCCTGGCCGAACTGGAGTTCGATCTGGCGCCGCGACTCGTCGAGCAGGCCGGCGACATGGTCGAGCACGAAGCGATTGAATTCCGGACTGCTCAGCAACATGGTGAAGAAGTCGGCGCTGGCGAGACGCCAGGCATGGACATTGCCGACCGCGGTATAGGTGTTGATCGCCAACCGCTTCGCGGCGACTGCGGCCACCGGAAAGCATTGCCCCGACTCCAGCTCGTACAGCGGCTGGTCGGTCAGCTTGACGTCGCCGGCCAGCCGCGCCTGCACCTTGCCGGATTGAACGATGAAGAGATCCGGCGGCACGTCATTGGGGCCGAGGAGGGAACTTCCTCCCGCCGCGGCAACGGGGGTCAGGCATGCCGCCAGTTCGGCCAGGGCGAGCGCCCCCATGTCCTTGAATGGCGCATACCTGCGCAGAAAGGCGAGCAGTTCCTCGCGGGAGTCGGAAGCCATGGGTTTTGCCTTTTGAATCATGTTTCGAGGTGGAATCGGGTTTTCAGCTTCTGTTGCAGTTTGCGCGCCTGGCGCAGTGCTTCGAGCAGGATACGACGATCGAACTCGTTGAGGCGATCGGGATCGACGTGGTTGGCCGGCGCCTGGCCTGCCAGACCCCCGCCTGCGTGCCCGGCAAGGCGAATATCCTGCAGGGCATGGAAGGCGTGCACCGCCGCCTCGGCGTCCGCCGGGGTCATTTCTCCCTCCAGCGCGACGCGCCGCAGACGCGGCGCGGTCGCCGTTTCGGCGATGCCGGTACCCAGCGCCAGGATACGCGCGGCGTCGACAAATATGCGCGAGCCGAACTTCTTCAGGTCGATCGTGCCGCCCGCCTCGGCCTCGGTGACGAAATCGCGCAGGCGCCCCAGCGGCGGCGACGCCGCCAGTGCGTTGACCGTCATCATGCGCAGGAAAATCTCGTTGCCGCGGGTGAGTTCCGACAAGGCCCGGCGCAGTTCCGCGGACAAGCCGGCATCGCCGGCGAGCGGCCGGAAATCGAAGAAGATGGCGGCGTTGAGCAGCGCCTCGGGTTCCGGCGTGCGCACCCAGGCGGCAAAGTTCTCCAGCCACTCGGACTGCGACAGACACCAGCGCGGATTGCCCGCCATGACGTCGCCGTCGCACAGCGGGAAGCCGCATTCGGCCAGTGCCTGGTTGGCCGCGCAGGCAAAGGGGAGAAACAGTTCGCGCAACTGGCGCGCTTCGCCGTCGTCGCTGGCCGAGAACACCAGCCCGTTGTCCTGGTCGGTGGCCAGGGTCTGTTCCAGGCGCCCCTCCGAACCGAGGCCAAGCCAGCACCAGCGGGCCGGCGGCAGGCGAAAGCGCAGCGCCAGGATAACCAGCGTGCGCGCTGCGACGGCATCGTTGAGGCGCGACAAGACCCGTGTCACCAGCGCCGACCCGGCACTTTCATGCTGCAAGGCGATGGCCACCTGGCGCGCCTCGGCCGCGCAGGCCGCCAGCGCCGCGATATCCGGCGCGTCGGCGATACGGGCGGCAACTTCGGCAATGGCGCCGGCCTGCGGCAGGATTTCGCTGTCCATGGTCAATTCAATATTTGATGCGGGCAAAGTAGGTCTGCTGCGCGGCATCGAGCGCCTGGCGCAGCGTGACGATGCCCATGTCGGCGAGCAGCGGAATCATCTTGAGGAACACCTCGCCGGTGACGTAGGCATCGCCCAGCGCCGTGTGACGGCCGATGACGTTGATCCCAAGCCGTTCGGCGATGCTCTCCAGCCGGTGCGACTCCTGGTTGGGATGGATCACCGCCGACAGCAGCAGGGTGTCGAGCACCGGCTGGGTGAAGCGCACGCCGAGACTGTCCTCCTTCAACTGGAAGAAGCGCATGTCGAAGGCCGCGTTGTGCGCGACCAGCACCGTTTCGGCACAGAACTCGTGGAAGGCGGGAAGCACCACATCCAGTCGCGGCTGGCCATTCACCATGGCCTCGGTGATGCCGTGAATCGGAATGCCCTCCGGCTTCAGCGGAATCGCCGGATCGACCAATTGATCGAATATTTCCTGCCGCAGCAGGCGATTGTTGACGATGCGGACAGCGCCCATCTGGATGATCTCGTCGCCGTTGGAGGGCTCCAGGCCGGTGGTTTCGGTGTCGAACACCGAATAGGCGAGGTCGGTCAGGCGGCGGTCGGGATCGATGCCCGAACCTTCCGCGTCGCGCGCAGCAAATAGGTCGAAATCGTAATATTCCGGACGGCTGTCGCTGCGCAGGTGCTGCGCCTGGTCGCCCGCCTGCGCCTCGGGCGTGGCCGCCGCCGGCAGCACGATGCGGAAGAAGGCATTGTGCGCAGCCTTGTCGCGCTGGTACCAGATTTCGCCGCCATGGCGATCCACCACGTCGCGCAGCGTCAGCGGGCTGGTCTCGGTGCCGACGTTCATCGGTTCCAGCTCCCAAGTGTACAGGGTCTCCGAGGAGACCGGGGTGCCCGACCAGATCAGGTCGACAAAGACCATCCGGCCCTCGGCCGCCAGACGCAGCCGCAATTCGCGAATGGCGTAGTGGTCCTGCAGGCGCGCAGCGAGGAAGGTGATGGCCTGGATCAGGGCGAAGCTGTCGACCCGCATCCACAGGCTCGCGTCCTGGTCCTCGTGCTTGATCGGCAGGTGCAGCCGGTCCTCGATCCGGCGTGCGGCGGCGGCCACGATGTCCACGGCCAGGACGTCTTCCAGCGGCCAGCGCGTTTTGAGCGAATCGGCGAAGCGGCTCATGGTAGTTTCGAGCCGCTCGCTCATGGTCGACGCTTCGTCCGCGATCACGCGCATGAAACGCTCGCGGGTGTCGGCCTCCATCTCCGGACTGTCGATCAGCGTCTCCACCGCGGCGCGGATGTTGCCCAACGCCGCGCGGTTGCCGTCGGTGAGCGTCTGCAATGCCTGGTCGCGTTCCGCTTCGCGCTCGAAACTGCGGGTGATGTTTTCGATGGTCAGGACGTAGCCGGTGACCTGCTGTTCGGCACCGAGCATCGTCGGCGCCTTCGTTTGATCTTGGGCAGGCATGGCCTGCCCACTCACTTCATCGCCCCCCTGCTTGGCAGGGGGGGTGGGGGGGATGCCCACTTTTTCAGCCCGCTCGGCGGAGCCGAGCACGGGGGCCATCTGCGCCCTGAGCAGTGCCCCGCCGCGCGTCGTGGTGATGAAGTTCGCCGTCGGCTCGGCGCTGCCCTTGCGCAGGCGCTGCTGGATGTTCTCCAGCGCATGGGTGATCTGGCCGCGTTCGAGGATGGAGAAAATCGAGCGCCCGAGGCCGATCAGGGCGCCGCCGCTCATCGACGTCGGCCCCTGCGCCAGGGCCTTGAACTGCAGCCGGGCGCGGCTGTTGTAGAGCAGGATGCGGCCATCCAGGTTGCATACCACGACCGCCATCGCGAGTTCCGACATGAGCGCGGCGAGCCGGTTCTTTTCGTCCTCCACGGTGGCCTTGGCCTGCCGGATCTGCGCTTCGACGTCGTTCAGCAGCTCGTCCCGCTGCTGCGCCAGATCGTTGGCGGCGCGCGCCAGTTCGCGCACTTCGGGCGGGCCTGCGGGGGCCACCCGGAAATTGCGATTGGCGCCCAGCATCAGGCGCAGGGTCTCGGCCATGCGCAACAGGCCATGCACATACTGCTGGAACAGTCCGCGCAACAGTGCCAGTCCGGCGATGAAGCCGAACAGGGTGATCAATCCGCCGAGCGGCAGGCGCGGCAAGAGGAACTCGGCGAATGCAGCGCGTTCCGCCTCTTTCGCGTCCGCCAGCAGCAACAGCGCCGTCAGTGCGAAGGGTCCGGTCATCAGCAACCCCAGCACGCCGGCAGCCAGGATGAAGCGAAGCTTTGCTTTCATGCCAGCATGGATTTGATCTGGAGCACGAGGTCCTTGGTCGAAAAAGGCTTGGTGATATAGGCATCGGCGCCCAGCGCGAGGCCCTTGGTGACTTCCGTCTCGCGGCCCTTGGCGGTGAGCATGATGATTTTCACCCCCGTCAGCGCCGGATTGGCGCGCAAGGCCTGACAGACCTCGAAGCCGGATTTCTTCGGCATCATCACGTCGAGCAGGATCAACTCGGGAAGAAACGCCGAGGCCTGTTCCAACGCGGCGTCGCCATTGGTCGCGACGACCACCTGGAAGCCTTCCTTCTTCATCAGGTACTCAAGCGAAATGACGATGTTGGGCTCGTCATCGACAATCAGAATCCGATGGCTCACTGTTCTCCTCCCGTAGATCTATTTTTGGTCGGGCATGGCATCCGCGCGGGCGCCAGGCCACATTCAATCTGCATTTTGATCATTATCTCCCGCCTGCCGCGGCAGCGTGAAGACGAAGCGCGCGCCGGCGCCGGGAGCGCTTTCGACCCACAGCCGGCCGTTGAAGTACTCGATGATCTGGCGGCTGATCGGCAAGCCGAGACCGGTGCCCTGCGGCTTGTCGGTAAGCACGTCGGTGGTGCCCGCACCCTGGCGGAACTTGTCGAAAATCACCTCCTGGTCCTCGGACTGGATGCCCGGACCGTTGTCGGCGACGCTGACCCGCACTTCGTTCACCGTGCCGCCAGCGCCGACTTTGACGCGACCGCTTTCCGCCGGCACGAACTTGAGCGCGTTGGACAATAGATTCACCATCACCTGCATCAGGCGGTCGCGGTCGGCGAGCACCATGAGTCCCGGATGCGAGGCATCGAGTTCGAGCGTGACGTGCTTTTCGGCAAACAGCGCGGTCAGCGATTCCGCCGCCTCGCGGATCACCTCGGCGACGTCGACCGCGGCCACGGTCCATTCCGCACGGCCGGATTCGAGCTTCGCCAGATCCAGGATCTGGTTGATCAGCCGCGACAAACGCACGGTTTCGCTGACGATGATGCCAAGAAAGCGCGAGCGTTGCGCGAGATCGATCTTCGGATCGTCGTGCAGCATTTCGGAAAAGGCGCGGATCGAGGTGAGCGGCGTGCGCAACTCGTGGGTCACGGTCGAAATGAAGTCGTCCTTCATGCGGTCCAGTTCGCGCAAGCGGGCATTGGCCTCGCGCAACTCGGCGGTGGCACGGGTCAGTTCAAGGGACTTTTGTTCCAGTTCGCGGGTATAGGCCCGCACCTGCGACGCTTCGTCGAGGATGTTCATCACCTCGTTGATGCCCAGCGGCTCCTCGGTCACCACCGACGCCACCATCGCGCGCGCCGACGCCGATCCGATGGCGCCCGCCAGGAGGGTTTCGGCGAAGTTCACCAGGCGGGTATCGGCGGGCAGCTCGTGCAGCGACTGCAGGCCGCGCTGCTGCGCATGGCGCGTGAAGGCGTCCTGCGCCCTTTCGGCGCCGAGGAAACGCCCCGCCAGCGGCAGCAGGTCGGCGACCCCGGCGCTGCCATGCCAGCCGGGAAGGCCGGCGGCCTCGGCACCGCCGACGAACAAGGTGGCCTGACGCGCTTCGCGCACATTCGGCACGCGCTGCAGCGAGACGCCGATGTAGCCGCCGAGATTCGCCAGCAGGCTCCACACCAGGCAATGGGTAATCTCGTCGAGCCCGGTCAGGCCGAACAGGTGCTGCGGCCGCAGCAGATCGATACCGAACAGGCCATGGGCGATGAAGCCGTCCGGCAGCCAGCCCGACTTGGCGAAGGACGGCAGCAGCAGGGTGTAGGCCCACACCGCAAACCCCGCCGCGAGGCCGAACAGCGCGCCGTCACGGGTACCGCCTTTCCAGAACAGGCCGCCGATCACCACCGGGGCGAACTGCGCCACTGCGGCAAACGAGATGAGGCCGATCGACACCAGCGCATAGGCCTCGCCGGCGACACGGAAATACAGGTAACCGAGACAGAGGATCACCGCAATCGCCCAACGCCGGATTTCCAGCAGCAAGCCCGAGAGATCGGCGCGCGCCGCCAGGCCGAGCATGGGCAGGCGCAACAGCAAGGGCATCACCAGATCGTTGCAGACCATGGTGGACAAGGCGATGGTTTCGACGATGACCATGCCGGTCGCTGCCGACAGGCCGCCGATGTAGACGAGCAGGGTCAAGGCCTCCTGCTGGTGCGCCATCGGCAGGGTCAGGACGAAGGTATCGGCATCGACCGTGCCGTTCGGGAAATGCATCATGCCGGCCAGCGCCACCGGCAGCACGAACAGGTTGATCAGAAACAGGTAGAGCGGAAACATCCATACCGCACGACTCAGGTGCTTGGCATCGACATTTTCCACCACCGCGATCTGGAACTGGCGCGGCAGCAGCAGCGAGGCGAACAGCGAAAGGAAGATCAGCGTCCCCCAGGTGCCGTAGGCCGCCGGAGAGTCGGCGGTGGCGAGACGGCGCGCAACGGTCGGCACGGCGGCCGCCTGCGCAAAAATGTCGCCGACGCCCTGATGCATGCCCCAGACCACAAAAACGCCGACTGCCAGGAAGGCGATCAGCTTGACCGTGGACTCCACCGCAATCGCGGCGACCATGCCTTCGTGACGCTCGGTGGCGTCGAGGTGCCGGGTGCCGAACAGGATGGTGAACGCGGCCAGGATCATCGCCACGTACAAGGCGCTGTCCTGGAAAAGCGGCACCGCCCCGGCCTTGGCCGGCATGATGATTTCAGGATAGCTGGCGAGAATCGCAAAGCTGTTGGACACCGCCTTGAGTTGCAGGGCGATGTAGGGAATCACCCCGACCACCGCGATCACCGTCACCAGGCCGCCGAGCAACTGGCTCTTGCCGTAGCGGGAGGCGACGAAGTCGGCGATCGAGGTGATGCGATTGGCCTTGGCGACCTTGATCATCTTGTGCAGGACGAAGCCGGCCAACGCAAACAGCAGGGTCGGGCCGAGGTAGATCGGCAGGAAGCCGATGCCGCTGGCCGCCGCGCGACCGACGCTGCCGTAGAAGGTCCAGGTCGTGCAATACACGCCCAGCGAGAGCGCATAGACCACCGGATTGGCGATCAGCGAACGCCCGCTGTCCGCGCGCCGATCGGCGTACCAGGCGATGGCAAACAGAATGCCCAGGTAGACAAACGAAGCAAGGACGATGACCCAGCCTTGCAGCATCTCAGTCGCCCCGGCTCTCGACCACCCAGATCATTTGCACGATCAGCGCCAGCCACGATCCCATCAGCCAGGCATACAGCGGCGGCATGCCGAAAAAATCGCCGCCGCGGTTGAACACAGAGAGCAAGGGATAGTTGAAGAAGAAGCAGCCGAGCAGAAACAGAAATGCGAGGCGTTGCGCCTTGAGTCGGGAGCGGATCATGCTGTCACCTCCAAGATGAGCCTCTATTCATCGCGCATCGTACTCCGCCTGAATCCATCTGAAACGACTTGAAAAAAAAGCGCCCGTCTCGCGAGGGGCGCTCTTCTCCAGCCATGACGAACGGTTAGGCGTTCTGCTTCAACTGATCGAGAATGCCTGGATTTTCCAGCGTCGACACGTCCTGGGTGATCTCCTCGCCCTTGGCCAGGCTGCGCAGCAGACGGCGCATGATCTTGCCGGAACGGGTCTTCGGCAGGTTCTCGCCGAAGCGGATGTCCTTGGGCTTGGCGATCGGGCCGATCTCCTTGCCGACCCAGTTGCGCAGGTCGTTGGCGATCTTTTTCGCTTCCTCCGCCGTGGGACGCGACTGCTTCAGCACCACGAAGGCGCAGATGGCCTCGCCGGTCATGTCGTCGGGACGCCCGACCACGGCGGCTTCCGCCACCAGCGGATTGGATACCAGCGCCGACTCGATTTCCATGGTGCCCATGCGGTGACCGGAGACGTTCAGCACGTCGTCGATACGGCCCATGATGGTGAAGTAGCCGGTCTTGGCGTCGCGCATCGCGCCATCGCCCGCCAGGTACAGGTTGCCGCCGAAATCCACCGGGAAGTAGGACTTCTTGTAGCGCTCGGGATCGCCGTAGATGGTGCGGATCATCGCCGGCCAGGGCTTCTTGACGACGAGGAAGCCGCCCTTGCCCCATTCGACGTCGTTGCCGGTCTCGTCGACGATGGCGGCCTGGATGCCGGGGAACGGCAGGGTGCAGGAGCCAGGAACCAGCGGCGTGACGCCCGGCAGCGGGGTGATCATGTGGCCGCCGGTTTCGGTCTGCCAGAAGGTATCCACGATCGGGCAGCGGCCGCCGCCGATGTTGTTGTAGTACCACATCCAGGCTTCCGGATTGATCGGCTCGCCAACGGAGCCGAGGATACGCAGCGAGGTCAGGTCGTAGTTCTTCGGATGCGTCGTCGGCGTGGTTTCGCCGGCCTTGATCAGCGAGCGGATCGCGGTAGGGGCGGTGTAGAAGATGCTGATCTTGTGCGCCTGGATAGTCTTCCAGAAACGTCCGGCGTCGGGGTAGGTCGGCACGCCTTCGAACACGATCTCGGTGGCGCCGCAGGCCAGCGGGCCGTAGGTGATATAGGTGTGGCCGGTGACCCAGCCGATGTCGGCGGTACACCAGAAGACATCGTCCGGCTTGATGTCGAAGGTCCACTTCATGGTCAGGATCGCATGCAGCAGGTAGCCGCCGGAGCTGTGCTGGACACCCTTCGGCTTGCCCGTGGAACCCGAGGTATAGAGCAGGAACAGCGGATGCTCGGCCTCGACCCATTCCGGTTCGCAGACGTCCGACTGGCCGGCGGTGGCGTCTTCCCACCACACGTCGCGGCCAGCGACCATGTTGCAGGGGCCGCCCGTACGCTTGTAGACGATGACGGACTTGATCGACTCGCAACCACCCATCGCGATGCCGTCGTCGACCGCCGGCTTGAGCGGGATGTTCTTGCCGCCGCGGCACTGCTCGTCGGCGGTGATGACGGCAACCGCGCCGGCATCCTGGATACGCTCCTGCACGCTCTTGGCGGAAAAACCGCCGAACACCACCGAGTGGATGGCGCCGATGCGCGCGCAGGCCTGCATGGCGACCACGCCTTCGACCGACATCGGCATGTAGATCAGGACGCGATCGCCCTTCTTGATGCCCTTCGCCCGCAGCGCGTTGGCGAAGCGGGCGACGCGGGACAGCAGATCCTTGTAGGTGACCTTGTTAACCTGGCCGCCGTCGGCTTCGAAAATGATCGCGACCTTGTCGCCCAGCCCGGCTTCGATGTTGCGGTCGAGGCAGTTGTAGGAAACATTCAGCTTGCCGTCGGCAAACCACTGATAGAACGGTGCATTGGAGTCGTCCAGCGACTTGGTGAAGGGCTGCTTCCAGCTCACGTGTTCCCTTGCCAGTCGCGCCCAGTAGCCCGCGTAATCCTGATCGGCTTCCTTGCACAGCGCCTCGTAGGCGGCCATTCCGGAAATGGTGGCCTTCTTGACCACAGCGTCGGCCGGGGGAAATACACGACTTTCCGTGACATTTGATTCGATGCTGGACATTGACACCTCTCCTCTCGCATGTAACCGGATGGAATCCGGCTGACTAAGATTTTCCGCCCCTTGGCCGCGCGTACAGTCAGGCATACCCGCTTCCCATGAGGGAAGAAACCGCCGCCGATTGTGGTTGTGCTTGCCAAGCTTGTTGATTCTAAGTGCTTCCATATTAAAGCGAAAGAGCCTTACATGCGACTTACGCTGCCTCCCGGACACCATCTGCCGGCTCCTGGGTTAATATTGCTGCCCCGCACCACAGCCCTCCGCATGCCATGAACCAAATCATCAAACCAATGGAATTTTTCATCTTCTGGAGCCGCTGGCTGCAAGCGCCGCTGTATTTGGGATTGATCATCGCCCAGGGCGTCTATGTGTACCAGTTCATGCACGAACTGGCGATCCTGGTGACCAAGGCCGGCAGCCTCACCGAAAACGAGGTGATGCTGATCGTGCTGGGCCTGATCGACGTGGTGATGATCGCCAACCTGCTGATCATGGTCATCATCGGCGGCTACGAAACCTTCGTTTCGCGCCTCGATCTGGAAGGCCACCCAGACCAGCCGGAATGGCTCTCCCACGTCAATGCCGGCGTGCTCAAGGTCAAGCTGGCAGTCGCCCTGATCAGCATTTCCTCGATCCACCTGCTGCGCACCTTCATCAACGCCGGACATACCGAAGACCGCGTCATCGTCGCCCAGATTGCCATCCACGCCTCGTTCCTGGTTTCGGCACTGGCCATCGCCTACACCGACAAGATCATGATGCAGACCCTGACCGTGGGCCACGCGGCCAAACACTAACTCGCCAACGGAGCCAGTTTTGACCACCTTTCCCCCAACCCCTTTCCCGAGGAAAGGGGTGACGACGGTTCAGTCGCGCGCTGCACGACTTCCATTTGTTACGCGCTGCCTCCTCGGGGCGGCCCTTCGGAGCCAGTCATGACCGCCATCCGCCAGGAAGATTTCATCCAGTCCATCGCCGACGCCTTCCAGTTCATCAGTTTCTACCATCCGCTCGACTACATCACGGCCCTGGGCGAAGCCTACGAGCGCGAGGAGTCGCCCGCGGCGAAGGACGCCATCGCCCAGATCCTGACCAACAGCCGCATGTCGGCCGAGGGCCACCGCCCGATCTGCCAGGACACCGGCATCGCCCTGGTGTTCATCAAGGTCGGCATGCAGGTGCAGTGGGACGCCACGCTTTCGGTGCAGGAGATGGTCAACGAAGGCGTGCGCCGCGCCTACGGCAACGCCGACAATCCGCTGCGCGCCTCGGTGCTGGCCGACCCGGCCGGCGCACGCAAGAACACCAAGGACAACACCCCGGCCGTGGTGCATTACGAAATCGTTCCCGGCAATCATGTCGAGGTCATCTGCGCGGCCAAGGGTGGCGGCTCGGAGGCGAAAGCCAAGTTCGCCATGCTCAACCCTTCCGACGACCTGGTCGAGTGGATCCTCAAGACCGTGCCGACCATGGGCGCCGGCTGGTGCCCACCCGGCATCCTCGGAGTCGGCATTGGCGGCACGCCGGAAAAAGCCATGCTGCTGGCCAAGGAGGCGATCATGGCGCCAGTGGACATCCATGAACTGAAGGCGCGCGGGGCGAAAAACCGGGCCGAGGAATTACGGCTCGAACTCTACGAAAAGGTCAATGCCCTGGGCATCGGCGCGCAGGGCCTGGGCGGCCTGACCACGGTACTCGACGTCAAGGTGCTCGACTATCCGACGCACGCCGCCAACCTGCCGGTGGCGCTGATCCCCAACTGCGCGGCGACGCGCCATTGTCATTTCCACCTCGACGGCTCCGGCCCGGCCAAACTGACACCACCCAGCCTGGAAGACTGGCCCAAGGTGACCTGGCAGGCCGACGCCGCCACGGCCACCCGTGTGGACCTCGACAGCCTGACCAAGGCCCAGGTCGCGGCCTGGAAGCCCGGCCAAAAGCTGCTGCTCAACGGCAAGATGCTGACCGGCCGCGACGCCGCGCACAAGCGCATCGCCGACATGCTGGCCAGGGGCGAGAAACTGCCTGTCGATTTCAGCAACCGGGTCATCTACTACGTCGGCCCGGTCGACCCAGTCAGGGATGAAGTGGTCGGCCCCGCCGGCCCCACCACCGCGACGCGGATGGACAAGTTCACGCGCATGATGCTGGAGCAGACCGGCCTGATTTCGATGATCGGCAAATCCGAGCGCGGCCCGGCGGCGATCGAGGCGATCAAGGACAACCAGTCGGCCTACCTGATGGCCGTCGGCGGCGCCGCCTACCTCGTCGCCAAGGCGATTCAGTCGGCCAAAGTGGTCGGCTTTGCCGACCTCGGCATGGAAGCCATTTACGAATTCGATGTGAAGGACATGCCGGTCACCGTTGCCGTTGATTCGCTCGGCACGTCGGTGCACGTCACCGGACCGCGGGAATGGCAGGCGAAGATAGGCAAGATTCCGGTCAAGATCGCCTGATCGTCCGAGCGCGTCTGGAAAACCGCTCGCTCAAACGCTCGACGTGCCGGGGGAGCTTTCCGCCGGCCAGGGGGGCTGCCCCTTGTCGCCCCCAAGCGGTCGTCTGTAGCCAAAGCCTGGAAGGCGATGCCCTGCCGCCCTTGAGCGACTGGAGCCACGGGCAATTCTGATCCAGAATAGCGCCTGAATCGGGTGGAGGATCCTGCGATGAGACACGCAACCGCGTGGATGCTGGCGATACTTGCCGTAACGGCCATTTGTGACATTGCCGGCGCCACGACAGCTGGCGAAAAGCGCATCGGCACTATCATCAAGGAGCGCTGCAGCGAATGCCACGGTCCGACCGGCCAGAGTTCAAATGCGGAGTTTCCAAAGCTGGCGGGGCAAAACGCGGACTATCTCGTTCGGCAAATGTTCAATTTCAAGAGCCTGGCGCGAAAAAGCAACGAGATGGAAAAGCAAATGGCCAGCCTTTCGGGCAACGATATCGAAGAACTGGCAAATTATTTCAGCCGCCAGCAGCTGATTCCCGTTCCAAAACAGGACAAGGCATTGAGCGAAGCGGGACGAAACCTATATCTGCAGGGCCGCCCGGAGAAGGGCATATCGGCTTGCGCCGTCTGTCACGGCCCCGAAGCACGGGGCGGGAAACTGCTGCCCCGGCTCGCCGGGCAACATGCCCGATACATCGCCATTCAGCTGCGCCACTTTGCCGACCAGTCGCGCACCACCGACCAGACCCTCATGCATTCGGTGGCCTCGAAATTGACTGATGAGGAAATTTTGGCCGTAAGCTATTTTCTTTCAGGCCACGACTGAACGCGCTCCGGCTTTGGCTTCGGCGACAAGCAATAGCGTCGCGGCATGTCGCCGGCGATAGTGCCGATCAGGCTGAGCGTCCCCAAAGTTCAATCGGAATGCCGATAGTGCGACGCAGGGCTTCCTTGACCTCGACGGCGGTAATCGGATGCCTGAATGTGATGGCCTGCGCAAAATGCTGGCCTGCCAATCGATAGAACCAAGTGCGACGACGTACGATCACGATTTTCTCCCCTGTTGCCGTGCCGAGCTGGTTGATGGTCAATGCACAGTCGCTTGTCCGCATACAGCGTGCCAACGGCGGAATGCGGGCTGATCCATTGGTTTGACCATCATCAGCCAAGTACACCGGCAAGAAAGACCGCGAGTAAGCGTGCTTTTGCCTCTCTATCGGCAAGATAGGCGACTGAATTTTTGGCGGTCCGTGCCGATATCGCATACAAGCCCCGCGCCGATGCATCAAGGTCTTTCCTGGAAATCGCCAGGAATCTCGATCATTCGCCATGCCGCTTCGATATGGCATGTCTTATGCGTGCAGTGAGGCCGAGATGGGAAGCTGCGCTGGATGACCTGACCATCGAAAGTAACGGGAGGCGATCATGTTCCATGTTCTCGACCACGCCGATGTTGTATACACCGGCGAGCTGTCACAGACGACGCAATACGTCCTCGAACACTATGGCGCCAAGCTCGACGACGCAATCCGATCCGGTATCAGGATTGCCTACGCTGATCCGCGTTCCTCGCCGCATAAAGTCGGGGAAACCATCCCCGGCAATGCCGCTACGGATTGCCGGAAGCCCGACGACGATTGGGAAATCGATTGAAATACCCTTGCCGATCTGGATATCTGTCATGGACCAGTTCTGGACATGGGGTTACTCCATGACGGCTGCCGTCGCGAATGTCATGCTTGCCGCCGCATGACGGTAGGCTGACATTGCGCCTTGCCCCATTGTCGAATCTGCGGACACACCACCGGTCCGTAATTCACCTCTGGAATGTCTTCTATTCTGGTCCGCGCCCACGGATCAGGCAGCAGCCTGAAGCAAGCGGAAACGCGTAATTTCGGCGGGAGCGCCCAGGCGCTTGGGAGGGCCCCAGTAGCCTGTGCCGCGACTGGTGTAGACCCAGAGGTCTTTCAGGCGATGCAGGCCCGCGGTGAAAGGTTGCTGCAGGCGGACAAAGAAATTCCACGGGAAAAACTGTCCACCGTGGGTATGGCCCGACAACTGAAGATGGAAGCCGGCGGCTTGCGCCGCGAAGGCAGATCGCGGTTGGTGTGCGAGCAGTATCTTCAGCGCGACATTTTGCGGCGCGCCGGCAAGCGCGGCCTGCGGGTCGCTCCGCTCGCGTTCGTCGAAGTGGTGGGCGCTGTAGTCGTTTACCCCGGCGAGCACCAACGGCTGCCCGTTGTGGTGCAGCACCACGTGCTGGTTCTGCATGACGGACACTCCGAGGCGTCTGAGTTCCCCGACCCACGCCGCCGCACCGCAGTAATACTCGTGATTGCCGGTGACGAAGAAACTGCCATGCCTGGCCTTCAGTCGTGCCAGCGGTTCCACATGCGGCGCAAGCTCGGGCACGCTGCCGTCGACCAGATCGCCGGTGATGGCGATGAGGTCGCTCTCCAGCCTGTTGACCTGATCGACTATGCGTTCGAGAAAGCCGCGCTTGATGGTCGGCCCGACGTGGATGTCGCTGATTTGCGTGATGGTGAAGCCGCGCAGTCCGACCGGCAGGTCGCGCAGGTGAACGTCGACCTCCACGACCGCGGGACTCCGCCTGGCATTGAACAGGCCGATGGCGGTGGCGCACAGTGCGAGCAAGGGAACGCCCCAGGCCGAGTAGTAGGCGGCCACCAGAAATGTCTCGCTGCGCAGTACGGCCATAGCGGGCAACATCAGGAAATCGCGGACGACGGTCAGCACCAGCAGCGAGGAGGAAAAACCGCCGGCGAGCAGACCCGCCCAAGTCAGCGAACTGGCGAGTCTTTCGTCAAGCCTCGCCGACAATGCCCGCGCCAGCAGGCCAAAGGGTATGAGCAGGGTGCATAGGGCCAGCAACAACAGGCCGACGGCGATTCCCGCAGCGCCGGGATCGAGCGCGGGCAGCAAGCGCAGGCCGACATAGGCGTGCAACAGCCCAATCAGGCCGGTTGCAACAAGAATAAAACGCATGGGCGGTATTCGGGAAGTCGGGACGTGATCGCGGCCGGGCGGACGCGCCTTGCCTTCGGCGTCGAGTAGTGCATCGGCATGGAGGGTCGAGGAAGTCATTGGGCACCTGGGGCTTGCAAGATATAGGCAGAAAGTGGATTCGGTGGCAACGCGATGACCCGGCAAGAATGGGACCGCAGGCGCGACCCCATGGTTGCCGGCCTATCCGTTGCGATTAGGCCGGGCCGGCCTTGGCCGGCGGCTCGTCGCGCCGCGGCTCGCAATGCCGGTGCCTGCAGGCGCCGCGGGGCAACAGCAGCATGGCGCTGCCGACACCCACCAGCAGCAAGGGCCACCATGTGTGGAAGAAATGGCGGATATCCTCTTTAGGGACAATACCGAGGTTGCCCAGCAGCAGCGTAAGCCCGAGGACGATCAAGGCGATGGGAATAAATCGGAAGCGCATGGTGTTCTCCTTGTCCCGTCTCAGGCGCCACGCCCGGAACCGCTGCTCCAGCCCCGGTTGCCGGGCGAGAAGCGCTTGGTCAGTTCATCGAAGCGGGCTTGTTGCTCCTTGTCCAGGGCGCTGTAGAAGCGCTTCGTCGCCGCCGTGAGTTGATCGAGGGCGAGTCGGCCATCGTCCAGCCCTTGCTGCGCACGCTCCAGCCGGTCGACGGTAGTGGCGGCAACGGCGGCATCCCGCCAGCTTCTGACTTTCTCACCCATGCGCAGCGCCTGGCTGCTTACGCTCTCGCGAAAATCGATCCAGGCCGCTTCCTGCTCGCTGCGCAGCTTCAGGTCGGCATGCAGCCGATCCAGGCGGCGGTCGGCCAAGGCTTTGAAATCGCCGCCCCAGGCGCCGCGCATCATGTGCGGTCCATGCTCGCAGGCCGTGCCGCCCTGGGCCATCACCAGGCCGGCGCCAATGCCTGTCGCCGCCACCAGTCCCACGCCCGCCAGGGCAATTTTCAGTTTCCGGTTCATCGTGTTTCTCCTTGCTCGATGTGGTCGGCACGCCCCGCCTGGGACGCGCCGTTCCGACCGTGTCGGATGACTGCATTAAAGCCATGGTTTGTATGCGGTGTGTGTCCGCCGCTGCGCCTTTTGGCAAGCTCGCGTATCCGGCCCGGCTGCGGATACACTGCGATACAAATCGGTTCGCCACCAGGGGTACGATTCCCTACCGAAATCGAGGCTCCGACAGCGTTGCCCGCCGATCCTTGTTCAGCAATATCCCGCCCTATGCCATCCCTGACCGACACCCCCGACCATATCCTTGTCGTCGATGATGACCGCGAGATCCGCAATCTGCTCGCCGAATACCTGGAGAAGCAGGGCCTGCGCTGCACGGTGGTGGCCGATGGCCGCCAGATGCGTGCTGCGCTGGAGAAAGGACGCTTCGACCTGGTGGTGCTCGACCTGATGCTTCCCGGCGAAGACGGTCTCACGCTGTGCCGCAATCTGCGCGCGACACCTGATTTCGCCAACCTGCCGGTGCTGATGCTCACCGCCCGGCGCGAGGACATGGACCGCATCCTCGGCCTGGAAATGGGTGCCGACGATTATCTGACCAAGCCATTCGTACCTCGCGAACTGCTCGCCCGCATCGGCGCCATCCTGCGCCGCAGCCGCGCCCTGCCGCACAACCTGGGCGAGAGTGTGGCGCCACGGGCGCGACAGTTGGAGTTCGCCGGCTGGCGCCTGGATACCGCCGCCCGCCATCTGCTCGATGCGGACGGCGTCGTGGTCTCCTTGTCCGGCGCGGAATACCGGCTATTGACCGTATTCCTTGCCCATCCGCAACGGGTTCTGAATCGCGATCAGTTGCTGGAACTTACCCAGGGCAGGGAAGCGGAGCCCTTCGATCGCTCGATCGATCTGCTGGTCAGCCGGCTGCGCCAACGGCTGCGCGAAGACGCCCGCGAACCGCGCATCATCAAGACCCAGCGGGGCGAGGGCTATGTGCTCGCCGCCGCCGTCGCCGAGCATCCCGCCGGGGATCGCGCATGAGCCATCATTACCGGCACGGCCGGCGCTGCGATCAACGCGAACCGCGCTGTCATCATCCGCGCAGCCTGTTCGGACGCCTGACGCTGATCTGGCTGCTCGGTCTCGCCGTGGTCCTCAGCGTGAGTTCGTGGCTCTATCTTGGCGAACGCGGACGTGCCGCGCGCAATACCGTGTTCGAGCACATGGCGCTCGACGTGGTCACCGTCGTCGCCCTCATGGACAGCCTGCCGGCAAGCGAACGGATGGCCTCGCTGCAACGTCTGCAGCGTTCGCACTACCGCTTCGTGCTGGCGCCGCTGCCGGAGGGCAAGCCGCTCGGCGAGGACTTTGCCCATCCGGCCTGGATTCGGCTGCGGGACGGATTGGCCGGCAGACCGCTGGAAATACGTGCGGCATTGTCCGGCGACCATCGCCATCCCGCGCTTTATGTTGGAACGCGCCTGGCCGATGGCAGCCCCTTCCTGGTCGAGGCCATGGCGCCGTTGCCGACCACGCCGCCGGCGCGCACCCTGGCAGCGATGGCGGCGCTGGTGGTGGGCGTGATCCTGGTCACCTTGCTGGCGGTGCGCATCGCGACCCGGCCCTTGTCGCGCCTGGCGCAAGCCGCGGAAGCGCTGGGCGAGGACCTGGATCGGCCACCGCTGGCGGAAGAAGGGCCGGTGGAAGTGCGCCGTGCGGCGGTCGCCTTCAACTGGATGCAAACCCGCTTGCGCGGCCTGTTCGCCGAACGCACGCGCATCCTCGCCGCCGTCAGTCACGATCTGCAAACACCGATCACGCGCTTGCGTTTGCGTGCCGAACTGATGGATGACGAGATACTGCGCGAGAAGATGCTGGCCGATCTGTCCGCCATGCAGGCGCTTGTGGAAGAAGGGCTGGCGTATGCCGAGAGCGCCGCCGCGCCGCAGGAAGAGGCGACCCTCACCGATCTGGACGCCTTGGCGGCGAGCCTGGTCGCCGACTACACCGATGCCGGCCAGCCGGTCAGCCTCGCTGGCCTCAGCCTGGGTCAGGCGCGCACCAGACCGCGCACCCTGCGCCGACTGCTGGGAAATCTGATCGATAACGCGCTCAAGTTCGGCGGTAGCGCCGAGCTGATGCTGGATCGGACGGACAAGCTGCCGGTCATCGTGGTGCGCGACCACGGCCCGGGAATTCCCGAGGCGGAACTGGACAAAATCTTCGAGCCCTTTTATCGACTGGAATCTTCCCGTAACCGCGAATCCGGCGGTACCGGCCTGGGGCTCGCCATCGCCCGTCAGTTGGCCGCCGCTCTTGGCGCCGAGCTGAGCCTGCGGAACCGCGCGGAGGGAGGCCTGGAAGCGCGGGTGATACTCGGGACGGACCTGCGGGCTTAGATTCGATGCTATGACGGTAACCCGCCCGGTTTCCCGAAAGTCGGCGCTGGCGGCACGCCGATTCGGGCCATCCGCTATCTCATGACGGCGGCCGGTCGAGCGCCTGGGCGTCGGCCTCCAGCGTGATCGAACTGTGGTCGCGGCCGACGCGCATCAGGGTGCGGGCGGTGGCGAAATTGATCACGGAGGCCAGCACCGACACCGCAAGGCCGATACCGACCGCGGCGGGCGGCTGGGGATTGAGCAGGCGCATCACCGCCGCATAGCCGATACTGAATGCCGCCAGCAGGATCAGGAAACCCTCGAAGGCGCTGGAGAAATACTCGGCCTTGCCGTGACCGTGGGGATGGTCCTGGTCCGCCGGCAAGGCGGCCACGGTCAGCATCCAGAGCGCCATCAGCGCACCGGCGAGGTTGACCAAGGACTCGATGGCGTCGGACAGCAAGCCGACCGAGCCGGTCAGCCACCATGCCGCGCCTTTCAGCAGGATGGTGGCGAGCGCCGTCGCGATCGACAGCCAGGCGTAGCGTTGCAGTGAATTGGGCGACATGGTGTGGGTGCGATTCTAAGTCGCCGCCGCGCGGATCAGCTCGGATGCAAGAATGCCTGGCTGGCCCCCATCGCGACGACTTCGCCGGGATGTCCGCCACCGCTCAAACGCCCCTTAACCGCGCGCCCTGTTCGATCACGGTAAACTGCTGGCGCCCCTTCCCGCAACCGCCCAGCCCTATTCGATGATTGCCGCCGTGCCGCAAATTGCCAAATTTTCCAAGCAGGGAAAATCATGATCGGGGTCTTCGATTCAGGCCTGGGTGGCCTTTCGGTGCTGGCGGCGCTGGTCGATGCGCTGCCGCAGGCGGACTTCGCCTACTACGCCGACACGGCCCATGTTCCCTACGGCAACAAGAGCGAGACGCAGATCCAGTGCCGCGTGCTGGCGATCGGCGACTACCTGGCCAGCCACGGCTGCGACTTGCTGGTGGTGGCCTGCAATACCGCCACCGCCGCAGCGGTGCAGGCGCTGCGTGCCGCGCATCCGGGCATCCCGGTGGTCGGCGTCGAACCCGGCATCAAGCCGGCGGCGCAGGACAGCAAGAGCGGCCGCATCGCCGTACTGGCGACCGAGGCCACCGCCAGGAGCCCGCGCCTGCAACAGCTGATCCGCGAGCATGCGGGTCGGGTCGAGGTCTTTGTCGAGCCCTGCCCTGGCTGGGCGACGCACGTCGAGATGCTGCAACTCGACGATCCGGCCCTGGCGGCCGACGTCCGCGCCCGTGTCGAACCCTTGCTGGCGCGGGGCGTCGACCGCATCGTGCTGGGCTGCACGCACTACAGCTTTCTGGCGCCGCTGTTGAGCGAAGTCGTCGACGGACGCGCCGAACTGGTCGACGTCGCCGCCGCGGTGGCGCGCCAGACCCAGCGCCTGGCCGGCCGCCTCGCCCACGGTTCCGGCCGCCTGCAACTGCATGCCTCGGCGCATCCGGAGCGGCTGCGCGCCGCCCTGCCGCGCCTGCACCTGGGGCGCATCGCCGCGCGGGCTGGATAAACATGCGCATCGCCGTCGTCTCCGACATCCATGGCAACCTCGCCGCGCTGCAAGCGGTGGTCGAGGATCTGGGACGGCGCGCGGTAGATGCCGTGGTCAATCTCGGCGACAGCCTCTCGGGGCCGCTGCTGCCCAGGGAAACCGCGCAATTCCTGATGGCGCAGGACTGGACCCAGCTTGCCGGCAACCACGAGCGGCAGATACTGACGCTCGACCCGCAGGCCGGCGACCCGTCGGACGCCTACGCCCGCGCCCAACTCGGTGCGGCGGAACTGGATTGGATCGCCGCGCTGCCCCACTGCCGAGCCTGGAGCGAGGATGTCTTTCTCTGCCACGGCACGCCCACCCAGGACGCCGAATACTTCCTCGAATCGGTGGTGCCGGGGCGGCTGCGCGTCGCCACCGAAGACGAAGTCCGGCAGCGCATGGGCGGCGTCCGCGCCAGTGTCGTGGTCTGCGGCCATACCCACGTCCCGCGCCTGCTGCGCACCGCCGCCGGACAACTGCTGGCGAACCCCGGCAGCGTCGGCCAACCCGCCTACGATGACGGCCAGCCGGTCTATCACGCCGTGGAAAACGGCGCCCCGGACGCGCGCTACGCCATCATCGAAGAACACGCCGGGCGCTGGCAAGCGCAACTGATTGCGGTCCCTTACGATCATCAAGCGATGGCCGCGCTGGCGCTGCACCACGGGCGCCCGGACTGGGAGTACATCCTGCGCCACGGCTATGTTCCGGCGCCTGGTCAGTCAGTGTCTGCGTAGGGGTCGTCCCGCCAGGCTGCCTCCTGCGCTACATAGCGAGCACCGCACAAACCGAAATTATGTAGTCGCGACGAGCCGAGGGCTTAGGCTGAAGTTCCATCCCGACGAAGCCGAGTTTCCACGCTGATTCAATAAGTTGTCGCTGAATCACGGTTTGG
>MHZX01000099.1 GCA_001828935.1 Rhodocyclales bacterium RIFCSPLOWO2_02_FULL_63_24 | reverse complement strand
AACTCTTTGTCTGACTCCATGACAAAGAAATCGTTCACAGTGTTCGATACTTATTCAGTGTTTCCCTAACTCTGTGGGGAGCGACGGAGCCTTTTTGGCACGTCGGTTCACTCCACTCACTTTCAACGGTGAATTCCCGGATGTCAGGAACTGGATTGGCCACTCGAATTCGTTGCGCGCGCTGAGTCAAAGGTGGTCATGGGGTCAGTGAGTCGATGAACTGTTCGGCGCTGAGGATCGGGCAGGCGAAAGTGCTGGCCAGGCTGAGCAAGTCCCGGTCGCCGGTGACCAGCGCACGAGCCTTGCCGGCGACGGCCAGTTGCAGAAATGGAATGTCGAAGGCATCGCGGCAGACCGGTGTTTTCGGTGGCGGCTCGGGAATGCGGACGGTCTTGCAGTAGGGCAGGTAGTCGGCCAGCAGTTCCTGCTGTTCAGCCGCCGAAAGTTTGAATTTCGGGTAGGCGAGCACCCGGATCAGCTCGGCCGCCGTGACGCGGGAGACGAGAGGCTGGATGCGGTGGTTCTGCCAGGCCTGGCGCAGCGGGGTCAAACGGCCATGGGCAAAGACCAGCGCCGACAGGATCAGATTGGTGTCGATGACGACGCGGGACAGACTTGCTGCGCGCGTCATTTCTTGCGTGATGCCTTGGTCGCCGGCGCCTGCCGCGCCCACTGCACGGCGTCGGCGATGTCCTGCTGCTCCAGCCCCAGTTCCGCCAGCTTGGCGCGCACGGCGTCGCCGCGCTGGATGCGCACCGGCGTCAGCACGATCTGGCCGTTGCGGGCTTCCACTTCGAAATACTCGGGGGAATCGACGGCCGCCGTGATGCTCCTGGGCAGCGTCAACTGATTCTTCGAGGTCATCTTGGCCAGCATTTCCGCCACCCATTGCGTAAGTAAGGAATCCTTACTTTACGCGATTCGCCACAAGACCTCAAGCGGCCGTGGCGTTCGCGACGATTGGATTGCTCATGGCTTAGCCCGCGCCCACTTCCGCATGCCCGTGAATCCGGGCATGCGGAAGCTGCGGTATTCGGCGGCGCTCTCTCAGCCGCGCCGATACATCGGGCCGTAGGAGCGGTCGAACACTTCGCGCTGCTTCGGCGTCAGCGCCTCGTAGAGCCTGGTGAAGGATTCGCTCATCGATGTCATGGCTTTCTGGCGCTGCTGCATGCGTTCGGGCAGCGGCGCGGTGCCGGTGTCATTGCGCAGCGCCTGCATGGTCTTGGCCTGTTCCGCGGCCTGGGCGGCGAAGGCGTCCCACGCCGGCTGCTGTTCCACTGTGATGGCGAGCCGGGACTTGAGTTCGCCGAGCTGCTCCTGCTGGAATTTGGCGATGTCGGTGTCGTTGCTGGCGAACATCCGGCCGTGACCCCGGCCCATCATCATGCCCGGACCGCCGCCCATCATCCCGGGACCGCCGCGGCCCATCATGCCGGAACCATAACCGGGACCATAGCCGCCGAAACCGGGGTGGGCCACCGCGACGAAGGCGGTGGCGAGGCCGGCCGTGATCGCGACGGCGATGGCGCCATTGCGAAACTTGCTGTTCAAGGTGCTCATGTTGATCTCCTGTAGCGAGTGACATCCGGGGCCGGAGGTTTCCGGCCCAGCGGTGGAGCGTGCGCCGGCGGGTTTGCCGGTTGGTTCGCCCATGGAGGCCATTTGACGCCGAGGATGTAAGCAAGCCTTTGCCGCGGGGCGCCGTTTTGCATCGCTGCATTGCGGCCCCGCGGACCGTTACAGTGCGTTACATTGCCGGCACCCAGGTTTGACTGGACGGGTTATAAGACGCTCATGGACACCAAGGACAGCATTCTCATCGTCGACGACGACCCGGAAATCCGCCGCCTGCTGGTCGATTACCTGGCGAAGAACGGCTTCGATCCGGTCGCCGCGAAGGACGGCCGCGAGATGGCGCAGGCGCTCGATCGCCACGCCATCGACCTGGTCGTGCTCGACCTCAACCTGCCCGACGCCGACGGCCTGACGCTGTGCCGCGACCTGCGCACCCGCTCCAACCTGCCGGTGCTGATGCTCACCGCGCGCGGCGAGGAGGCCGACCGCATCGTCGGCATCGAGATGGGGGCCGACGACTACCTGGTCAAGCCCTTCAGCCCGCGCGAGCTGCTGGCGCGGATCAAGTCGATCCTGCGCCGCACGCGCGCCCTGCCGCCCAACCTGCGGCCGGAATCGCAGCGCTGCCTGGCCTTTGCCGGCTGGCGCCTGGACACCGCGACGCGGGCGCTGACAGCGCCCGACGGCGTCCTCGTTTCGCTCTCCGGCGGCGAATATCGCCTGCTGCGCATGCTGCTCGACCATCCCAACCGGGTGCTCAACCGCGACCAGTTGGTGGAGATGATCCACGGCCGCACGGCCGAGCCCTACGACCGCGCCATCGACGTCCAGGTCAGCCGCCTGCGCCAGCGCCTGCGCGACGACCCGCGCGAACCGCAGCTGATCCAGACCGTGCGCGGCGAGGGCTACGTGCTGGCGGCGGCGGTGGAGGGGCGGCCGGCATGCGACTGATCCCTTCGTCGCTCTTCGGCCGGCTGACGCTGATCCTCGTCGCCGGCATGCTGGCGGCGCAGTTCACCAGCCTCTGGCTGCACATGGAAGAACGGCAGATTCTGCTGGCGCAGGGCTATTCCCAGATCGCCGGAGTGCCGACCCGCTTCTGGATGCACCTGGCCTTGACCCTGGGCGCCGTCATCGCCGTGGCCTTGGTCGCGGTGCGCCTGGTGACGCGGCCGCTGCAGCGTCTGGCCGCGGCGGCGGATGCCTTCGGTCGCGACCTGGAGTCGCCGCCGCTGGAGGAATCGGGACCGACCGAAACGCGCCGCGCCGCCGAGGCCTTCAACCGCATGCAGGGACGCATCAAGCGCCTGGTCGCCGAGCGCAGCCGGGCGCTCGCCGCCGTCTCGCACGATTTGCGCACGCCGCTCACGCGCATGCGCCTGCGCGCCGAACTGGTGGACGACGAGGACCTGCGCGCACAGATCGGCGCCGACATCGACGACATGCAGGCCATGGTCGAATCCACTCTCGATTACCTGCGCGGCCTGCGCGAGAACGAAGCGGTGCAGGAGATCGACATCGAGGCGCTGCTGCAAAGCCTGGCCACCGACGAGCAGGCGCTGGGGCGGCCGGTGGCGCTGGAAGCCGGTGCGGTGGCGCCCTTCGCCGGTCGACTCTCGGCCCTGCGGCGAGCCCTCGCCAATCTGGTGGACAACGCCGTCAAGTACGGCGGCGCGGCGCGCATGCGCGTCGAGGACGGGCCCGACGCCTTGCGCCTTGCCGTCGAGGACAGCGGCCCCGGCATTCCCGAGGACGCGCTGGCCAGCGTGGTCGAGCCCTACATCCGGCTCGAAACCTCGCGCAGTCGCGCCACCGGCGGGGTCGGCCTCGGCCTGGCCATCGCCCGCGACGCTGCACGCCTGCATGGCGGCGACCTGCGCCTGGAGAATCGCCCCGAAGGCGGTCTGCGCGCGTTGTTGATCCTGCCGCGCCGTCTCGCCAGCGCCGACTCCCGCTGAGCGCGGCGGGAACCCCGGCCGTCGTTCGCAACCCTCGGCCGCCGCCATGAACCACCCAGGCGGGCCGCCGCGATGTGCGCCGACCCGCCCGCGGCTTACTTCTTGCGGCCGTACTTGCCGGTCAGCGTCGCCTTGCCGATGGAATTGGCATTGATCATGAAACCGGCCAGCGAGGCCGTGGCGCCGGCCGGCAGGTCGAGCTTGTCCACCTTCAGCGCGTGCAGCGTGAAGTGGTAGCGGTGCGGCTTGTCGCCGACCGGCGGGCAGGGGCCGCCCCAGCCGGGACCGCCGAAGTCGGTATTGATCTGCGCCGCACCCTTGGGCAGGGCCGAGCCGTCGGCCTTGCCGGCGCCCTTGGGCAGTGCCGCGGCATCGGCCGGGATGTTGGTTACCACCCAGTGCCACCAGCCGGCGCCGCCGGTCGGCGCGTCGGGGTCGTGCACCAGCAGGGCGAAACTCTTGGCGCCCTGGGGCGCACCGGACCACTTCAGGGCCGGAGAAACGTTCTTGCCGCTGCAGCCGAAACCCTGGAACACCTGCTCGTCGGCAATCGGCGCGGTGGATTTGATGTCGTCGCTGGAGAGCTTGAACGGTTCGGCGTGGGCGCTGCCGGCCAGGGCAAAGCCCGTCGCAAGCAAAAGACCGGTACGGATCATGGTGGCTCCTTTCAGGAAGAGGTGGGGCGCCGATTTTAGAAGCATTGGCGGCGTCCGGCGCAAATGCCGGCGGCGTCCGCCCCGGTACTAGACCACTATGCGCCTTGGGCGTATAGTCGCACCATGCATACCGTAGTCGAAACGCTACTCTTCCAGAGGCAGTGGCCGCTTTACTGGACCGAAGAAGAACGCGGCAGGTTCGCTGCGTATATTGCAGAGCACCCAACAGCCGGAGATGTCGTGCCCGAGTCCGGCGGCATCCGCAAGGTGCGTTGGGGAAGAGCCGGCTCGGGCAAGTCGGGCGGCGTTCGGGTGATTTATTTCACTCGCAACGAAGAAGGTGAAGTGGTTTTGCTCACGCTGTATGCGAAGTCGAAGACCGACAACCTCACCGGCCCCAAGTTGAAGGAGATTCGCCGTGCCCTCGAAGAGTAAGCCCCTCACCAAGTCCGAACTGGCGGCTCATGAAGCCAAGCGGGACCTTGCTGCTGACGTTTTGCAGGCGGTTCGCGAAATGAAGGCGGGTCAGGTTCGTGTTGTTTCATCTCCGGTAATTGAGGCGCGAAAGAAAACAGGTTTGTCCCAGTCGCAATTCGCGGCGCTCATCGGCGTATCTGTTCGCACCTTGCAAGGGTGGGAGCAAGGACGCAAACAACCGAGTGGTGCTGCCCGTACGCTGCTCGCCATTGCCAGCACAAATCCGCAGGCAGTGCTCGCAGTTGCTGGCAAGTAGCACTTCGTGAAGCATGGCGGTGGTCGTGCCGTCCCGCCAGCGCCGACTCTTGCGGTCGCCTGCTTCCTTGTGTCAATCCCATGACCAAAAATCCAGACATGCCGGCGGCAAGGTGGCGCGCAAGGGATTGGCCATCGATTCGTTCTGCGCCTGGGATGGGGAAACCCTGGTGCTAAATATCCTGGGTCAGCCCGGCGCAAAGCAGGATGCGATCGGCAAGGTCAAGGGCGATCAACTCAAGGTCAGCGTCACTGCCGCGCCGGTGGCGGGCCGGGCGACCGATCACATGGTGCGCTTCCTGGCCGAGGAATTCGGCGTGGCAGTCAATGACATCCAGGTGGTGTTCGGCCGGTTCAATGTCAATAAGCAGTTGCGCATAAAATCGCCGAGGAACCTGCCGTCGGTGATCCGCAACCATTTGTCCCATGAAGTGCAAACTGGCTGATAGCTCCTTCGTGTCCACACGGCCTCGCGGCTTGCGCGAAGGCGTGCAGGCGCCCGGACCATGAACGCCGACTACGCCGAGATGGTCGGCCTGTTTCGCCAACTGACCGACGAGGAACTGCTCTTCCGCTTTCGTTCGAACGCGCTGACCGACACGGCGGCGGCCATTGCTGCCGAGGAAATCGAGCGCCGTGGCCTCGATCTGCCGGTGCCGCAGGCATCCGGGCCGGAGGGCGCCGAGTACGCGGGCGACTACGCGGTCGTCGCGCGATTTCTCAATCCGACCGAAGCCTATGTGGTCTGCTCCTGCTTGAAGATGGCTGGCGTTCCGGCGCTGGTCGCCGATGTCGAGCTGGTGCAGACCAACTCGCTGTGGGCCGCCGCGCTCGGCGGCGCCAGGCTGCTGGTGCCGGCGCTTCATGTCGGCGCGGCGAGGGAGGTCATTGCCGCATTCAACCGCGGCGAGTATGCCCTGCCGGACGACGACGAATCGGTGGGCTAGTTCCAGGTCCCAGGCCCGGCCGTCCCCTCAAACCCTATGCCTTGTGGGAGAAACGCAATGAGCCGCAGCGATCACATCCGCCTTATGGCGACTTACAACGAATGGATGAACGCCCGGCTGTATGAGGCTGCCATGGGCTTGCCCGGCGAGGAACTGGCGGCCGACAGGAAGGCCTTCTTCGGTTCCATTCTCGGCACGCTCAACCACTTGGCGGTCGGCGACACGATCTGGCTGCAGCGCTTCGCCAGCCATCCGGCCAACTATCGGGCGCTGGACCCGATACGCGAACTGCCGGCGCCGACCAGCCTCGATCAACAGCTCTTCGCCGACCTCGCCGGCCTGACGCAGCACCGAAAAATGCTCGACCGGGCCATCATCGAATGGTCGCGTTCGATTGTCGAGCCCGACCTGGATCAGGTACTGAACTATGCCAACACCAAGGGCGTGGCTGCGCGCAGGAATTTCTTCAGCCTGGTGATGCATTTCTTCAACCACCAGACCCACCATCGGGGCCAGGCGACCACCTTGCTGTCGCAGGCCGGTGCCGATGTCGGCGTCACCGACCTGCTGACGCTGATCCCGAGTCCGACACCGGCCTGAACGGCCGTTCCTTATTTCGGCTGCAAGGCCATCGAGCGCGCCGAGATGTTGAAGGCGTCGGAGAAGCACATGCCTTCCTCGGCGCCCTGGTCCTTCAGCGTCGGGAAGATCGCCTCGACCATCTTGACCGAGCCGCAGGCATAGATTTCGTGGCCCTTGAGGTCGGGGAAATCTTCCAGGATGGCTTCGTGCACCAGCCCGGTGCGGCCTTGCCAGTGGTCTTCCGGTGCGGCATCGGAGATCACCGGGATGAAGTGGAAGTTCGCGTGTTCGCGCGCCCAGGCCTGCGGCAAGTCCGGCAGGTAGAGGTCGGCCAGTTTGCGCACGCCCCAGTAGAGGTAGATCGGGCGCTTGAGGCCGCGCTGGAAGGCGTCCTCGACCATGCTCTTGACCGGCGCGAAACCCGTCGCGCCGGCGACGAAAACGATCGGGCGATCGGATTCGCGCAGCGAGAAATCGCCCAGCGGGCCCTCGAAGCGTACCGCGTCGCCAACTTTCATCTGTTCGAAGACATGCGTGGTATAGCGGCCGCCCGGCATCAGGCGGATCTGCAGTTCGATGAGGTCGGCCAGGTGCGGCGGGTTGGCGAAGGAGAAGGCGCGGCGCTGGCCGTCGTCGAGGATGATGTTGATGTATTGCCCGGCCTTGAACGCAATTCCTTGTCCCTCCGGCAGCGTGAGCAGCACGCGCATGACGTCGTGGGTGAGCTTTTCCAGCTTCGTCACCTGCGCGGTGTATTCGCGGCTGGCCTTCGGTGCGACGGCGGGTTGGTATTCGATCTCGACGTCGCCGAGTGCGGTGGCGCAGCACAGCAGCACCTTGCCCGCCGCGCGTTCCTCGGCCGAGAGCGCGCTGGGCTGATAGATGCCGGCGTCGACCTGGCCGCTCAGCACGGTGCATTTGCACTGGCCGCAGCCGCCGTTGCGGCATTCGTAGGGCAGGTCGATTTCCTGGCGCAGGCCGGCGTCGAGCAGGGTTTCGTCGAAGCGGATGGCGACTGCCTTGTGGTCGGGATGGAAGGTCACCGTCGCCTCGGCCTTGCCCGCGCCCATGCGCTTGGGCGGCAACCAGGGGGCGAGGAACAGCAGCAGGGTCAGGCCCATCACGCCAAACCAGAGGTAGAGCGGATCGACGACATAGACCAGGGCCAGCACCGGCATCTGGAACCAGTCGAAGGCGATGTTGGTCGGCACCACCAGCATGTCCGCTTCGCCGCCCTGGCTGACCACCGGCTTGACCAGCGCCAGCACGACGAACATCAGGGTGAAGGCAATGGCGATCGAACGCGGCGGGTTGATGTGGGCCCGCGGCACGCGCTGCACATGCACCCAGGCGATGACGCCGGCGATCAGCGGGGCGCCGAGGTGGATGAAGGCGAGCAGCGTGAACAGGCGGCTGGTGACGTTGTCCTGATAAATGAAATTGCGGATCAGGGTGCCGTTGAACATCGGCAGCACGTCGAACCATTCGGCGGTGGCGACCACGACGAACTGCGCCAGCTTGTCCCACACCAGCATGAAGCCGTTGAGGCCGGAAATGTACACCAGCCAGATCAGGCCGATGCCGGTGGTCCAGGAGAACCAGCGGAAGCCGCGGTAGCGGTCGTAGGCGAAGTGCCGCAGCATGTGCAGCAGCATGGTCAGGATCATGCCGTCGGTGGCGTAGCGATGCACGCTGCGCATGATGCCGCCGGCCCACCACTGCTCGTGCGTGATGCGCTCGACCGATTCGTAGGCGTCATGCACCGCGGTATCGGCAAAGACGTAGAGGTAGAGGCCGGTGCCGATCAGCAGCCAGAACTGCCAGAAGCTGATGGTGCCGAGGTGGTAGAAGGGGTTCAGCTTGTCGCCGAAGGCGACGTTGAACAGGTTCTCCGCACGCATGAAGAACCAGCGCACGAGCTTTTGCAGGAGTGTCAGCATTTTCTTGGTCCGCGCAGAAGGATAGTGGGATTCACCTGGCTTACTGGAAGAACAGGCCGCCCTTGTCCGGGTTGAAATCGATCACCAGCACCTGCGCCGGTTTCAGCGTGACTTGCGCTTCCTTGACGAAGTTGAAGCCGGGATTGACCAGGTTGTCGTTCATCTTCACCCCCAGCTGGTAGGTGCCGGCCTTGACCTCGAAGCGCTTGTAGACGGTGGATACGCCGTCGCGCGAAAGTCCGGTCGGATGCATCACGGTTTCGAACAGCGGCCTGCCGTCGAGCTCGACCTGCAACTTGATGTCGGAGCGTCCGCGCGGGCACTCCAGCGGCGCGCGCATGTTGGGCGGCAGCTTGGCCAGTTCCTCGGGGCTGCGCTTGCGGCACTCGCGGCCACCGAGGTGGCTCATCGACAGCTTGATCAGGGCCACGTCGTCCGCGATCTGCTTGTAGGTGGGCGCCGTGGAGAAGTAGCCGATGAAGGCGGCGAACGCGCCGTAGAGGACGATCTGGCCGACGATGGCGGCGGGTTTAGCCATGGTATGTTTTTCTCCGGGAATAAGCGGGCGGTCGGGCGGTATCCGATTGGGTTTCGAGTTGGGTCCTGAATTCGCTGACTGCGGCGGCGAGCCGCTTGCCTTCGCGGCGCGATGCCGCGACCAGTTGCAGGCGGTCGAGCGGGACGAGATCGCGCAAATGGGGTTCGCGGCTGCGCGCCAGGCGTTCCCGGGTCCATTCCATGCCGAGGCGGAACTCGCAGCCGCCGTCGCGACAGCCGCTGACGAGAACGCCGTCGGCGCCGCTGCGCAAGGCGTATTCGACGAAGGACGGCGGCAGCATGCCGGTGCACAGCAGGCTGAGGGCGGCGGTGTCGGCGCTGGCGAGACGGCGTACGTCGGCGCCCCGGTCGCAGCCGAAGACCACCAGCTTTGTCGCGCCGCGCAAGTTCGCCAACTGCGCTTCGAGTTGCTGGCGCAGGCCATCGACGCCCTGCTGCGGCATGTCGATGCCGGTCACCAGTGTTTGCTGGCTGCGGAAGGGCGTCGACGAGGGGCAGGAGCCGGCACAGATGCCGCAGCTCGCGCAGAGGTCGGGATCGACGATGGCGATCTGGTGGCCCGGCTTGTCGGGATGCGGCGCCATGGTCACGGCTTCATACGGGCAATCGGCGTGGCAGCGGGCGCAGCCGTTGCAGTTGGCGGCATCGACCACCGCGATCGGTTGCGCCGCCGGATGGGGCAGCAAGGGCAGGGCGAAGAGCAGCAGGGTGGCGCCGAAGATCAGCGTCCACACCGCGGCGGGCGAGGTGAGGTCGGTCAGCGGATGGAGGAACAGGATGAACCAGTCCAGCCGCAGGCCGCTGGCCACCGTGGCCAGGTCCGCCGGCGCGTCGGAGAGCGCCGGCTTGAGTGCGGCCAAGGCCAGGAATCCGGCCATGCTTGCCAGCATCAGCCGGCGCGAGGGCAGGTAGTCCACCCGGCTGATGCGATTGACATGGGCCCAGAGGCCGAGGATCAGCATCAGCGGGACGCCGATGTGGATAAAGATCAGCACCGTAAAGAAACGGTCGTTGATGGAGCCGGGGGCGAGAAAGTTGCGCGCCGTCGGTTCGTTGAAGAAGGGCAGCCAGTCGAGCAGTTCCGTCGTGGCGATGGCGGAGAACTGGGCCAGCCGGTCCCACACGATCCAGTAGCCGCCGATGCCGGAGACATAGGCGAGCCAGACCAGCGGCACGCCGGTGACCCAGGAATACAGGCGGAAGCCGTAGTAGCGGCCGTAGGCCCACTCCCGCACCAGATGCAGCATCATGGCCAGCATGAAGGCGTCGGCGGCATAGCGGTGCAGGCTGCGCAGCACGCCGCCGAGATACCACTGCTCGCGCGACAGCCAGCCGATCGAGCTGTAGACGCCCTCGATGCTGGTGTCCAGCACGGTGTAGAGATAAAGCCCGGTGGCAACCAGGATCCAGAGGAAGTACAGCCCCAGGGCGCCGAGGTGGCGCAGCGGATTGTCGGCGCCGCCGAAATAGCCATCGAAGAAATTCTCGATGCGTTCGAAGAGGATTTGCGCGTTGCCGCGCAGAACTTCGTGCATGCTCACCTTGGGGTCCGTAACGTCGGTACTAATTTGAGGAACGCCGACTATTAGCGGTTGATGATATGCGGGTCGGAAATTTTCCGACTTGACTCGAATCAACCCGATTGAATCTTGTCGCCGCCGCGACTGCGCATGAAGCTCCAGGCCAGCCATGCCATGAACATCATGAAGCTGATGAAGCCGGCGATCTCGAAATACAGCGCGTAGTTGGTGCGATATTTCCCGCTGATCGGGTCATAGACCGAACAAAGAATCCGGATGCGGTCGGCGATCTCCGCCAGGGTGCTGGTTTGCGGCGGGATCGGCGCGCCGGTGATCATCGCCTTGAGCGGTTCGGCCAGGTCCGCGGCGGTGAATGTCTCGCCGTAAATCTGCCTGACGATCCTGCCTTCGGCGTCGACCAGGGTGACCTGGTTCATGTGGTCGAAGCCGGCGCTGGTGGCGACGTAGCTGAAGCCGAAATTCTGCGTCAGTTCGTCCACGATGGCCGCGGCCGGGCTGAGGAATTCCCAGTTGGGCAGATGGATGCCGTACTGGTAGGCGAAGGCTTTCATCGCCTGCGGCGAGTCGAAGGGCTGGTTGAAGCCGATGCTGACGATATTGAAGCGGTCGGCCCCGAGCATGCCGACGGTATTCTCGACCGCTTTTTGCAGGTTCTTGGTGGTGGTGGGGCAGACCTGGAAGCACGCGGTGTACACGAAATTCACCAGCAACGGCTTGCCGCGGTACTTGGCCAGTGGCGTCGGCCGTTCCTGGCGGTCGAGCAGCACATGGTCGCCGACGGGTTTGCCGAGCACGCCCTGCGAGCGCTGCAATGCCGCCTGTTCGTCGAGCGTGGTGAGCGTGAGGCCGCTGCGCGCGCCTTGCGGACGCTCCACCAGTTTGGGCGCGGGCACCGTATCGCTGGCGCCGACTCCTGGCGCAGCGGCAAGCACGGCGGCCGCAAGGGCGGCATGGAGGAGGGCGCGAAACATGGAACCGCCTGGCTAGAACCGCGCGTCGATGATCGCTGCGGTCAGTACCAGGGTCAACTGCGCCAGCGAGGCATGGAAGCAGCTCATGGCGGTTTCGCGGCTGGTGTTGCGCGCCAGGCGCCATGCCTTCTGGATGAACAGGAAGCCGCCGACGGCGGCCCCGGCGAAATAGATGGCGCCCAGGCCGAAGGCCAGCGGCAGGAAGGAAGCCGCCACCAGCAGCAGGGTGCTGGCAAAAATGGTCTGCGCCGCACGCTTGTCGCCGACCACTACCGGCAGCATGGGCACGCCGGCGGCAGCGTAGTCCTCGCGAAAGGCGATTGCCAGGCTCCAGAAATGCGGCGGCGTCCACAGGAAGAGCACGAAGGCCAGCGCCAGCGGTACGGCGCCGACTTGCGGGTCGGCCGCGGTGGCGCCGGCCAGCACCGCCCAGCTGCCGGCCAGTCCGCCGAAGACGATGTTGAGCCAGGTCCGGCGCTTCAGCCATACGGTATAAACGATGGCGTAGAAAAAGGCGCCGAGGAAGGTGAACAGCGCGGCCCAGGCGTTCAGCGCGATCCAGGCGGCGGCGACCGAAAGCGCCATGAGGCCGAAGATGACCACCAGCCAGGCCGGGCCGTGCTTGATTTCGCCGGTGGCGAAAGGCCGGTTCTTGGTGCGCGACATCAGCGGATCGGTGTCGTGTTCGTAATACTGGTTGAAGGCGCCGGCGCTGGCCGAGGAAATCAGCACGGCGAGCGTCAGCGTCACCAGCTGCGCCAGGCTCAGACTGGGCCCGCTGCTGACCGCCAGTCCGGCCAGTGCGGTGAACGTGATGACCACGCCGATGCGCAGCTTGAACACGCCGGCGATGGCCCGCAAAGTCAGGCCTGAGGATCGTTTGGTGGGCAGCGTCGATTCCATAGTTTGATCGTGGGGCGTCGTCGTGTTGGTTTTCTATCCTACCTGCTTGAATCGGTCCTGTCTTGCAAGCCCGATTCAGGCAGGCTCCCCGCACCGAAGTGCGGGGAAGCCTGATGCCTGGTTCAGCGGCCGATCAACTCAGGCCCCAGACTTCGGACAGGTACTTCCAATTCACGAAGTAGTAGAGCACGAAGCAGGTCAGCAGGGTAATCGCCAGGACCACGGTACCCGGAACGTTGGTATGTTCCTGGCTGCCGGTGCCGGAAGCCGCCGCCGCAGCGGACTGGTCCGGAATCGGCGTCGGCTTGTCGGAGGTCGCGCCGCCGTCGAGCTTCTTGCCGAACAGCAGGGACAGGACCACCAGACCGATCCAGAGGCCGCCGCCGATGACTGCGATCACGCCGAAGATGCCGGTGAGACCCATCATCAGGTAAGCCGCGCCCGGCCATTCGTACTGGAACGGAGCGCCGGAGAAGGCCATGTCCCAGTGACGGCGGGAAACGCCCAAGGTGCCGGCGCCCATCATCACCAGGGACAGCACGGTCATGCTCAGACCATAGAGGTAAGGCTGGATCTGGCACAGCTTGGGGAACAGCATTTCGCGCTTGAACAGCGTCGGCACCAGCAGATAGGTGATCGACATGAAGGCCAGCGTGGTGCCGACGACGACCGTGGCGTGGAAGTGACCCGGCACGTAGAAGGTGTTGTGCATCAGCATGTTGATCTGTTCCGTGCCGAGCACGACGCCGGAGATGCCGCCGATGAAGCCGAAACCGACCAGGGAGATGAACATGCCGGAGAACACCGGGTTGCCCCAAGGCGCCTTGCGCAGCCACTCGAACAGGCCGTTGGTGAAGCCCTTCTTGCGTTGCGCCGCTTCGATCGCGCCGGGAACCGTGAAGCCGTGGATCATCGAGGCCAGTACTGCGAAGTACATGAAGTAGGAGGTGTTCAGCACTTTCCATTCGGCGCTCATGCCCGGGTCGGACAGCAGGTGGTGCGCGCTGGCCAGTTGCAGGAACAGGATGTAGAGCAGGAAGGCGAAACGCGACACTTTCTCCGAAAGCGGCTTGGCGCCGAAGGCGACGGCGGCGACCAGGTACCAGATCGCGACGTGGGCCGAGACGTTGATCTGCTGCGAGGAGTGACCCAGCGCCCACCACACCATGCGGTACAACTGAGCGTCGATTTCCTTGATCAGGCCGACCGACCAGAGGAAGGTCGGGATCAGGATCGCGGCGCCGGAGGCGATGGTGAAGACGGCGATGATGGCCGCCGTCATGGCGCCGAAGGTCACCAGCGGAATCGAACCCGTGTAGGTCTTGTCCCGCTTGGCCACCACCAGCGTGCCGAAGAACACGCCGCAGCCGATCAGGGCGCCCACCGCGAAGAGGATGATGCCGAGGTAGAAGTGCGGCGCGGCCTGCATCGGCACGTAGGAGGTGAACATCACGCTGGAGCCGCCCTGGAATATGGCGACGTTGGTCATGATGCCGCCCACCACCATCAGCCAGAACTGGACCCACGCAAGGTTTGGCGTGGCCAATCGGCATCGGAGCAGGGTCGAGGAGGCGAAATAGAGCACAGCCATTTCGAAGAAGATGATCCACAGGATCAGCATGTCGATGCCGTGGGCCGTCAGGATCAGGTAGAACTGGTCTGCCGGCAGCAGCTTGATCGCCGGCCAGCGGGTGAGGATCACCAGCAGCGCGGTGATGCCGCCCACCAGCAGCCAGAGCACGCCGGCCACGGCGTTCCAGCGCATCAGCTTTTCGGCTTTGAGATCGAATTGCAGCCCGGTGCGCGGGCAGGTACGGTAAGTAGTTGCCATCTGTGTACTCCCCTTATTTCACGTAGATACGGCCAAGCATCGTGTGGTGCCCGATGCCGCAGTATTCGTTACAGACGATGGCGTAAGTGCCTGCCTTGGTCGGCGTCATCTTGACCACATGCTCATAGCCGGGAATGACCTGGATATTGATGTTGGTCGGCTGCAACGAGAAGCCATGGTTGTAGTCGACCGAGGACAGGTGGATCTTGTAGGTCTTGCCGGCTTCCAGTTCCAGGATCGGATACCAGGACCAGAGGCGGGCCAGCAGGAAGGCTTCGCCCTTGGCGTTCGGCTTGACCACCGGAATCTGCTGGTCGGTCTCGGTGCGAATCGTGTTTTCCTTGACGAAGGCATCCGTCTTGGCTTGAAACATCTCGGTCGTGGTCTTGTAAACCTCGTTGGAGAGGTTCTGCTTACCGTTGATGTGCCAATAGACCATCATGATGAACATGATCATGGCCCAGACGAAGGCGATTCCGATCCAGGCCCATTCTTGGCCGGCGATCGGCTGTTTCCACCACAACCGCTCGGCTGGCGGCAGGATTGCACTCATATGATTCTCCCTAGTTGACTGGATTGGCTACTTGGCGAGGGGGACACTCATGATGTCCACGATGCCCCACAAGATGTAAATGACGCCGGGAGAAGCCACTCCCAGGAACAGGAGCAGAAAGTGGTTGTCCAGCAACTTCTGCATGAATGGAACATCTTCGTCGTTGTTATTCGCCATGTTTTTGCCCTCTCACGTTTGCTGCGCCTGGGGGCGCACGGTTGAAACGAACTTCCGGAACTTATGGCGGCGAAGATATCCCGAGGGTACTGTCGGGTAATTGATTAAGGACAAGAAAATGCAGCGTTGGCAACATTCTTCATGCTGCGCTGCGACAAAACGCCGCAGCAAATTGCCGCTGTTTGGAGACGAAAAAAAGCCCCGGCGGGGGGCGACAGCGGGGCCTGGCGGCCCGCTCAGCCAGCGTCCTGGGCTTCGAGCCAGTAGGCCAGGCCCTGGGCGTTGAGTTCCAGGTCGAGATGCCAGATGTCGAGGATTGCCTGGTCGGAAAGGCGGCAGCCGTGGCGATGCGCCTCGTCCAGCAGCAGCCGGGTCAGGCCGTCGCGGATGCGCTCCGCTTTGTCTTCGTCCTCGCTCGCCGCCAGCGCGATCTCGACGTAACGGTCGAGCAGCGCCAGCACCTGGCGGCCGAGTTCGACGGGCGGCGCCAGGCGGCTGAAGTGGGTCAGATACACGGCGTCCGGATTGAAGGACAGCATGCGCTCGATGGAAGCGCGCATCTCGTCGGGATCGAACTGAATCGGCGTCGAGGAGGGAAAGATCAGCGGCTTGCCATCGACATCCAGTTCGCGGTAGGAAATGCCGAAGGTGTCGCCGGTGAAAATGCCGCTGGTCTTGCGATCGACAATCGCGATGTGGTGTTTGGCATGGCCGGGTGCGTCGATGCAGAGCAGTTCGCGCGCGCCGAGCTTGAGTACGGTGTTGTCGTGGGCCTCGATGATGCGCTCGGCGGGGATCGGGATCAGCTTGCCGTACATGCGGCGCGCCCGCTCCTGGCCGTAGACACCCTCGACGCCGGCCATCAGCTTGCTCGGCTCGACCATGTGCCGTGTGCCGCGCGGATGCACCACCAACTTGGCGTTGGGGAAGGTTTCCATCATGACCCCGGCGCCGCCGGCATGGTCGAGGTGGATATGGGTCAGGATCACATAATCGACCGACTCCGGCCTGAGGCCGCGCGCTTCAAGGGCCGCCAGCGCCTGCGGCATGACTTCGAAGTTGGCGGTATCGACGAAGGCGGCGCGGCCCTCGCTTTCGATCAGGTGGATGGCGGCCAGCAGCGGCCGGACGTAGCCGGCATCGAAGGCGTAGATGCCGTTCTGGTAGTCGATCATGGTGTTGATTCTGCAAAAAGCATTTTGTCCGCAGATTTCGCCGATTGACGCAGATTGATCAGAGCATCCCTGGATTAGCCGCGTCAGCCTCGGGTGCACCCTACGGGCCGGGTACTTCGGTGTTTTCTCTGCGTCATCTGCGGATTGACCCTTGGCGTCAGGTTCGTTGCTTGCGCGCCGCTCGGATCAGCGTAGCGCCGCGTTCGGCGATCATGATGGTCGGCGCATTGGTATTGCCCGAGGTGATGGTCGGCATGATCGAGGCATCGACCACGCGCAGACGGCCGATCCCGAGCACACGCAGCTCGGAATCGACCACCGCGTTCGGGTCGGAGGCTGAGCCCATGGCGCAGGTGCAGGTCGGGTGGAAGATGGTGGTGCCGATGTCGCCGGCCGCCTTGGCCAGTTCGGAATCGCTTTGCACCTGCGCGCCGGGCTGGTGTTCCTGCGGCCGGTAGGGCGCCATGGCCGGCTGCTCGACGACGCGGCGCGTCAGGCGCAGGGCGCGCGCGGCGACCAGGCGGTCGTTGTCGGTCGACAGGTAGTTCGGCGCGATGACCGGCGCCGTGGCCGGATCGCGGTCGCGGATCTGCACCACGCCGCGCGAAGTCGGCCGCAGGTTGCAGACACTGGCGGTGAAGGCGGGGAAGGGATGCAAAGGGTCGCCGAACTTTTCCAGCGACAGCGGCTGGACGTGGAATTCGAGGTCGGGCGTCGTCACCTCGGGGGACGAGTGGAAGAAGCCGCCGAGCTGGCTCGGCGCCATCGACAGTGGTCCGGAGCGGAACAGCGCGTACTCCAGTCCCATCATCGCCTTGCCCCAGAGGCTGTTGACGCGCTGGTTCAGCGTGGTGATGCCCTGCACTTTGAAGATCATGCGCAGTTGCAGGTGGTCTTGCAGGTTGCCGCCGACGCCGGGCAGATCATGCACGAGAGGCACGCCGCGGCTTTGCAGCAGCTTGGCGGGGCCGATGCCGGAGCGTTGCAGGATGGTCGGCGAGCCGATGGCGCCGGCGGTCAACACCGTCTCGATGCGCGCCGTGACCTTGTGTGGCACACCGTTCAGGCTGAATTCGACGCCGCGCGCTTCGCGGCCTTCCATGACCAGTTTGTCGATCAGCGCACCGGTGACGACCTTCAGGTTGGGCCGGTGCAGCACCGGGCGCAGCATGGCCTTGGAGGCATTCCAGCGCACGCCCTTTTTCTGGTTCACCTCGAAGTGGCCGATGCCGAAATTGTCGCCGCGGTTGTAGTCCTGCTTGAACGGGATACCGGCCTGCTTGGCCGCCTCGGTATAGCGGTCGAGGATGTCCCAGTGCAGGCGCTGCTTCTCGACGCGCCACTCGCCCTGGTCGCCGTGCATCGCGTCGGCGCCGCCCCAGTAGTCCTCGCTCTGTTTGAATACGTGCAGCACGCTGTCCCAGTTCCAGCGCGCATCGCCGGTGATCTGCGCCCACTCGTCGTAATCGCGCACCTGGCCGCGCAGGTAGAGCATGCCGTTGATCGACGAGCATCCGCCGAGCACCTTGCCGCGCGCATAGATGATCGAGCGACCATTGAGGCCGGGCTCGGATTCGGTCTTGTAGCACCAGTCGGTGCGCGGGTTGTTGATGCACTTGAGGTAGCCGATCGGGATGTGGATCCAGATCCAGTCGTCCTTGCCGCCGGCTTCGAGCAGCAGCACGGTCACGTCCGGATCGGCCGACAGCCGGTTGGCCAGCACGCAACCGGCCGTGCCGCCGCCGGCGATGACGTAGTCGAACTCGCCGAAGTCCTGCATTATTTATTCACCGGCATGACGAACTCGGGGCCTTTCGACTCGGAGTCCGGCCAGCGCTGCATGATGGCCTTGTAGCGCGTGTAGAAGCGCACGCCTTCCTCACCGTAGATGTGGTGGTCGCCGAACAGGCTGGCCTTCCAGCCGCCGAAGGAATGCCAGGCCATCGGCACCGGGATCGGCACGTTGATGCCGACCATGCCGACTTCGATTTTCTGTACGAAGGCCTGCGCCGTGCCGCCGTCGCGCGTAAAGCAGGCGACGCCGTTGGCGAAGCTGTGGCGGTTGATCAGTTCCACGGCCGCGGCGAAGGTCGGCACGCGCACCACGCAGAGCACCGGGCCGAAGATTTCCTCCTGATAGATGCTCATGGTGGGCGTGACGTTGTCGAACAGCGTCGGGTTGATGAAGAAACCCTCGGCCAGTTCGCCCGTCAGTCCTTCGCGGCCGTCGAGCACCAGCTTCGCACCCTCTTGCACGCCGGCGGCGATGTAGCCGGCCACCTTGTCGCGATGTACGCCGGTCACCAGCGGCCCCATCTCCACATTCGCCGCATCGCCAGCGCCGACTTTCAGCTTCTTCGCCCGTTCGACGACGCGCGCCACCAGTTCGTCGGCGCAACTGCCCACCGCCACTGCGACCGAGATCGCCATGCAGCGCTCGCCGGCCGAGCCATAGGCGGCGCCGATCAGCGCATCGGCGGCGCCGTCGAGGTCGGCATCGGGCATCACCACCATGTGGTTCTTCGCCCCGCCCAGGGCCTGCACGCGCTTGCCGTGGGCGATGCCGTGGCTCTGGATGTATTTGGCGATCGGCGTCGAGCCGACGAAGGACACGGCGGAAACATCAGGATGTTCGAGCAGCGCGTCGACCGCCTCCTTGTCGCCCTGCACCACGTTGAAGGCGCCCGCCGGCAGGCCAGCTTCGCGCAGCAGTTCGGCGGCGAACAGCGAGGGCGAGGGGTCGCGCTCGGAAGGCTTGAGGACAAAAGTGTTGCCGCAGGCCAGCGCCATCGGCGCCATCCACATCGGCACCATGAAAGGAAAATTGAAGGGCGTGATGCCGGCCGCGACGCCCAGCGGCATGCGCTGGCTCCAGTGGTCGATGCCGCCGCCGATGCCGTGCGAATGCTGGCCCTTGAGCAGCTGCGGGATGCCGCAGGCAAACTCGATGACTTCGAGGCCGCGTTGCACCTCGCCCAGCGCATCGGGCAGGGTCTTGCCGTGCTCGGCACTGAGCAGCCTGGCGATGTCGGTCGAATACTGGTCGACCAGGTCGCGGAACTTGAACATGACACGGGCGCGGCGCTGCGGCGCGGCGGAGCCCCAGTCGGCGAAAGTCGCGCGCGCCGCCGTCACGGCGCGGTCGACGTCGGCACGCGAAGCCAGCGCGACCTGGCGCGCGACGCGGCCCTGCGCCGGGTTGAACACCTCGCCGCGGCGCGTGCCGCCGCCGGCATCGGCCTGTCCGTTGATCCAGTGGCCGACGAGGTCGGCGGCGTTGATGAATTGCAGGCTCATGGCGGTCTCGTGGTCGGAATGGCGGGGAAGGGGAGGCTCATTAGAGCGCGTTCCCCGGGCGAAATCCAATGAGAAATGCTTGCGCTGGATATTTGCGACGCTAATATCCAGCCATGGACTTCAACCTGATTCGGACTTTCGTCACCCTGGCGCGCGAAGGCAACCTGACGCGCACCGCGCAGCGTCTGCACCTGAGCCAACCGGCGCTGTCCCTGCAACTCAAGAAGCTGCACGAACAACTCGGCCTTGTCTTGTTCGAGCGCACGCCGCGCGGCATGCGCCTGACCCGCGCCGGGGAACAGTTGCTGCCCGCGGCGCAGCGCGCACTGGAGGCAACGACCGAGCTGGTCGGCCTGGCGGCCGGAATCGGCGGCCAGATCGGCGGCCGGCTGCGCATCGGCACCATCGTCGATCCGGAATTCCTCCGCCTGGGGCCCTTCCTCAAGCGCCTGGTGGAGCACCATCCCGGCCTCAGCACGGATCTGGCGCACGGCATGTCCGGCGCGGTGCGGCGCGATGTTGTCGCCAATCGCCTGGATGTCGCGTATACCCTCGGCCTGCCGGGCATGGGCGACGTCGATGCGAGTTTCGAAGTGCTGACGCTGACCGGCTTCAACTATCGCGTGATCGCCCCGCCGGGCTGGCACGAACGGGTGCGCGGCAAGGACTGGAAGGCGCTGGCGCGCCTGCCCTGGATCGGCACGCCGCCGGACTCGGCCCATCATCGCCTGCTGGCCGGCATTTTCCGGGAGGCCGGTGCCAATCCGCGCATCGTCGCCCAGGTCGACCTGGAGCCGTCGATGCTCGACCTCGTCAAGTCCGGCGTCGGCCTTTCGCTGGCACGGGACAGCATCGCCCTGCGTGCCGCGCATGCCAGCGGTATCGCGGTGGCGGACCGCGTCGAGGTGCCGGCGGAACTGGGATTCCTGTGCCTGCGCGCACGTCGCAACGAGCCGGCGATCGCCGCCGCCTTCAAGGTAATCGGCGCGGTGTGGAGCACGGCATGAAATTTCTCCCGGAATTCGTTGCGCGGCCTCCTCGCCTGTGGCACAATGCGCGCCTTCCAACGCGGAGTGGTAGTTCAGTTGGTTAGAATACCGGCCTGTCACGCCGGGGGTCGCGGGTTCGAGTCCCGTCCACTCCGCCAATAAAATCGATAAAAAACCGCCACTTACGGCGGTTTTTTATTTGCTGTGTTTTTTCGCAACAGGAATTTCGGTGCATTTTTACGAGTTCACTGTTCCCGAATTGTTCCCGAAAATCCCCCGTTGTCCCGGCCTGCGTGTTCCCGAATTGTTCCGCTTCAAGATAATGCGGTAGCTTATTGGCATAACCGGGCCTACCCGTGAAAACCTCTTGACGGGGACTCCTGAGGGCGATAACTTCACCTCGTGGATGCTCTTTCCCTCCTGTTCTGCAAGTCCCCAGCAAATCGTCGCGCCGAGCAGATGATCTGGATCGTTGCCTCGATTGTGGCGGTGCTGACTGTCCTTGTCCTTGATAGCGATGCGCTGGTCGGTCTTTGGATCGCGATGAGCGTGGCGGCTTGCCTTCGCTATCGAGCTGCGGCTACAGCACACCGTCTGCGCTCGGCCAGCAACCACATCAATGGCATTGCGCTGTTGGCGATCAATGAAGGCAAAGCCCTTTCACGGCGCATGGCGTCGCTGGCGCAATCCGTCGCTATCGCTGGCCAACGACGTACCGCTGCCGCCAGACAAGCCGCCTTTGCGCAGCTCGGCCTCACGCATTCCTGCATCGCCACTCGACTGCTCCCCATCCCCGTTTCCGCTGCCCGGCGCTAGGCCAGGGCGGAATGCGCAGTTATCACGCGGGAACTGCCCGCTGACCACCCGAGCTGACGGGCACCTCAACGCCTCATACCGTCTCCCGCGAAATTTTCGGAGACAAACATGCTTCCATTCGATTTCGGAGGACGCCTCGCCATCCACCCTGGCGAAGCCCTTTACATAGTCGGCTACAGCCGCACTCTCGAGGGCGGCAAAAAACCGCCCGCAACCTGATGTCGCGCAACGCCTACCCGCTGCCCATCACCCTGGTTGCCCGCCAGCGCCGGGTTCTTGTCAGCGATGTCCTGCGCGCAGTCGGGATAGGCGAACCCGGCAGCAGCGGCTCTCATGCGCTGGCTCCGCTGCAAGACCCTGTTGCGGGCAAGCGCGGCCCCGGCCGGCCTCGCAAAACGGCACAGATACGCGCGGTGGATCATGAGCAATGACTCCATCACTGTGCGCAAGCGCCGCAAATGGTCGGCCGTCCCCGACGATGTTCTCGAAGATATCCGGCTCAGCCTGAGGGCACGTGCCGTCCTGGGATGGATGCTGGGCCGGCCTGACGGCTGGGAAATCCAGATCGAGCACATGCTGCGCGTCCTGGGCCTGACGGAGTTTGTCTGGGCAGCCATCCGGACAGAACTCCAGCAGGCGGGCTATTACCGGCAAATCAGAGTCCGCCAAGCCAACGGCACCATCACCTGGATCAAGGACGTTCTCGATCCGCCGGAGCCACCATCCCCGAGAGAACCACGGATGGTGAAAACCATCCGTGGCTCCGCCGGGGATGGTTCAGCCGCGCGCGGTGCAGCCATGCATGGTTCCCTCGGGGATATACCACCAGTAGTTGACCAGAATGAAATACCACCACCACCTACCTCCTCCAGAGAACCTGAACAGCAGGCGTCGAGCAGACCAACAGATCCGGTGGTGGCGGTGGAGTTTCTCGATGAACTGGTGGAAGCGGCTTTCTGGAAAAGCCGGCAGTCCGGGAAATCCATCTGCAACCTGAACGGCTGGCGGGCCACGGTCAGAAAGCGTATTCAGGAAAAAGGCCCCAGCCCGGAAGACCGGGAT
>MHZX01000098.1 GCA_001828935.1 Rhodocyclales bacterium RIFCSPLOWO2_02_FULL_63_24 | reverse complement strand
GAGCCTGCTCTACTCCTTCACCGACCAACCCCTGCTCGATCCCTACGACATCTACCAGCACCTGATGGACTACTGGGCCGCGACCTACCGCGTCATCGAGAAGAACAAGAAGGGCGGGGAGAAAGACAAGGGCTGGGCCTGCGACCTGCTGCCCAAGCCCTACCTCGTCGCCCGCTACTTCGCCAGAGAGCAGGCCGCCATCGAGCGGTTGAGCGCCGAGCTCGAAGCTACCGCCGCCAAACTCGCCGAACTGGAAGAGGAGCACGGCGGCGAGGAAGGCACGTTCTCCGGCTTCGACAAGATCAATGCCGCCGCAGTGAAAGAACGCATCAAGGAAGTCGGCGCTGACAAGACGGCGGCCGAAGAACTCGCCATCCTCAAACGATGGCTGCAACTCGTGGCCGCCGAAGCCGCGCTGAAGAAACAGCTCAGGGAGGCCGAGGCCGAACTCGACGCCAAGGCTTACGCCCGTTACCCCAAGCTGATCGAGTCCGAGATCAAGACTCTGGTGGTCGATGACAAGTGGTTTGCCGCGCTCGATGCCGCGATTCATGGTGAACTGGATCGCGTCAGCCAGACCCTGACCCGGCGCGTCAAGGAACTCGCCGAACGCTACGAAACGCCGCTGCCGCGCATGGCCGACCGAGTCGCGGAACTCGAAGCCCGAGTGAACCGCCACCTGGAAAAGATGGGCTACGCATGGAAGTGAGGGAGCCCAACGCCAAGTATCTGGAGAGGCCTGCCTACAAGCAGACCGAGGTGGGGGTGATTCCGGAGGATTGGGATGTCTCGACTATCGCTGACTTAGCGAACACGTCTTCAGGAACTACGCCTTCCCGTGCCCAAGCAGAGAGATACTTTGGGCGTGGCAACATCCCATGGGTCAAGACGCTCGACCTAAACAACGGGAGCATTTCTGAAACCGAAGAGGCAGTTACACCGACTGCTCTTGCAGAGACAAGCTTGCAGCTCTATCCCGATGGCGCTGTTCTCGTTGCCATGTACGGCGGCTACAACCAGATTGGTCGTACCGGGCTTCTCAAAATACCCGCCACGATCAATCAGGCGCTAACAGCGATATGCCCTGACGTAAAACGACTAGATGCAGGCTATCTGCTTCGGGCTCTGAACTATCGGATCGACTATTGGCGTTCGGTGGCAAGTAGTAGCCGTAAAGACCCAAATATCACGAGCAAGGATATTCGGGAGTTTCCTCTTGCGCTGCCACAACTCGCCGAACAACAAGCCATCGCCGAAGTCCTGAGCGATGCGGATGCTCTGATCGAAGCGCTGGAACAACTGCTTGCCAAGAAACGCCAAATCAAGCAAGGCGCGATGCAGGAACTGCTCATCGGCCAAAAGCGCCTGCCGGGGTTTGCGGGGGAGTGGGAGGTGAGGTCCATGCAGGCTCTGGGACAGACCTATGGCGGACTGACAGGCAAGTGCAAGACCGACTTCGGTCAAGGAAACGCTCGCTATATTCCGTTCATGAACGTGATGAGCGGAACGGTGATTGATCCCGCTTGGCTTGAGCTAGTTAATGTGGCCTCTGGAGAATCCCAAAACTCTGCTCAAATGGGTGATCTTTTCTTCAATGGATCATCCGAAACGCCGGAAGAAGTTGGTTTCTGTTCGGTGCTAATGCACGAAATCGGCAACCTTTACTTGAACAGCTTCTGCTTCGGATTTCGGCTTCACCCTGGAGCAAAAGCGAACGGCCTGTTTTTGGCCTACTGGTTCCGAAGTCGGAATGGACGTAAAGCAATGGCAATACTGGCGCAAGGAGCAACGCGCTACAACATTGCGAAGAGCGCGTTCCTGAAGCTTGAAATTTCTTTGCCAAGCGAGCAAGAACAAACCGCCATCGCCACCGTCCTCTCCGACATGGACGCCGAGCTCGCCGCGCTGGAGGTCAAGCTGGCCAAGGCTCGCAGCCTCAAGCAGGGCATGATGCAGGAACTGCTGACCGGGCGCATACGATTGGTTCCGTCTGTAGCCGAGGTCATTCCGTTCCCCGTACAGGAGAAAAACGCCGAGCCCGCACGAGACAAACCCCACAACTGGCAGATCAACGAAGCGGTGGTCATTTCCGTTCTGGCCAAGCATTTCGGCTCTGAGCAATGGCCGCTGGGGCGAAAGCGTTACACCAAGCTTTCCTACCTGCTGCATCGCCATGTCGAGCGCCAGGCCGAAGGCTATCTGAAGAAGGCAGCGGGGCCGTACAACCCGGCCACCAAGTACAAGGGGCCGGAAGGGATCGCACTCAGGAATGGCTACATCCGCCAGCATGTTCGGGATCAGTTTTCGGGATTTGTGGCGGCCGAGAAAATCGGCGAGGCGGAAGACTACTTTCTCAAATGGTATGGCGCGGATGTCCTGACCTGGCTGAAGCAGTTCCGCATGGAAAAAAATGACGAGCTGGAGTTGCTGGCAACGGTGGATATGGCAGTAGACGACCTGCGCCGAGCCGGTAGTCCCGTGACGCTGTCTGCGGTAAAGCAAATCATCGAGTCGCACCCGGAATGGCAGGCGAAACTGGACAGGCCGATTTTTTCCGATGCCAACATCGAACGCGCCATAGCTAGATGCCATAATCTCTTCAGGGATTGATCAGGGAGCGGGCATGCCGGCAGCCAGAGAACACCAGCACATCGAGTGGAAGGAATCCTGGCGCGACGAATACCTGAGATGGATTTGCGGGTTCGCCAATGCCGAGGGTGGCGTACTGGTGATCGGCCGCAACGACAAGGGCGTGGCGGTTGGCGTCAAGGATGCGAAGAAGCTGCTGGAGGACATCCCGAACAAGGTGCGCGATGTGCTGGGCATCATGGTCGATGTGAACCTGCTTGAAGAGGCGGGCAAGGAACTGCTCGAAATCCGCGTCGAGCCCTACCCGAGCCCGATCAGCTACAAGGGCGAATACCACTATCGTAGCGGCAGCACGAAACAGGAGTTGAAGGGCGCGGCCTTGAGCCGCTTTCTGTTGAAGAAGCAGGGCCTGCATTGGGATGGCGTGCCGGTGCCTTACGTCGGCGCCGGGGATCTCGATCCGCGGATACTTGCCGACTTTCGCAAGCTGGCGCTGCACAGCCGGCGGCTCTCCACGGAAACCCTGAATGAACCCGACCCGGCGCTGCTCGACAAGCTGCATCTGCTCGAAGGCGAGTATCTGAAGCGGGCCGCCGTGCTGCTATTCCATCCCGACCCGGAGCGCTTTGTCACCGGAGCCTATATCAAGATCGGCTTTTTCGAGAACAACGTCGACCTGCGTTTCCAGGACGAAGTGCATGGTGGCCTGCTGTCGCAGGTCAGCCGGACAATCGAAATATTGCAGGCCAAGTACCTGAAGGCCTGGATTTCCTACGAAGGTTTGCAGCGGATCGAGGCCTATCCGGTGCCGGAACCGGCCTTGCGCGAGGCGATCCTGAACGCGGTCGTGCACAAGGACTACGCCAGCGCCGTCCCTATCCAGATCAGCGTCTACCCGGACAAGCTGATGATCTGGAATCCGGGGCAATTGCCGCCGGAGTGGACCGTGGCGCGGCTTCTGGGCAAGCATTCCTCGCTGCCTTTCAACCCCGATGTTGCCAACGCCTTTTTTCGAGCAGGCATGATCGAATCCTGGGGCCGGGGTATCGAGCGCATGCTGGAAGCCTGCCGAAGCGCAGGAACACCGGCGCCAGTGTTGGAGGCGGAGCACTCCGGCCTGTGGGTGAACTTCGCGTTCGCGGCGCCGCAGGTGACTGGGTCGGAGACTACCCCGATTGAAGAAACGCCGGTAAAAACGCCGGTAAAAACGCCGGTAAAAACGCCGGTAAAAACGCCGGAACAAATACTCGCCACCTTGGCGGCGAGTCCCGAGCTAACGCTCGCAGAGCTGGCTTCGACCATCGGCAAATCGGGCCGCGCGGTGGAGCGTGCTGCCGCCAAGCTGGTCAGGGAGGGCCGTCTGCGCTTTGTCGGCCCGCGCAAGGGCGGGCACTGGGAGGTCTTGAAATGAGCGGCATCGGCCAATCCGAGCGCGCCACGCAGGAGCGCGTCATAGCGCTGTTCCGCGACGAGCTGAACTACCGTTATCTGGGCAACTGGAGCGACCGCGCCGGCAACAGCAATGTCGACGAGGGTATGCTGACGGCCCACCTCGGCCGCGCGGGCTACTCGCCGGCCCAGATCGGCCGCGCACTCGACATGCTGCGCCGCGAGGCCGACCACCACGGCCGCACGCTCTATGGCAACAACCAAGCGGTGTATGGCCTGCTGCGCTACGGCGTACCGGTGAAGATCGAGGCCGGCCAGGTGACCGAAACGGTGCACCTGATCAACTGGCGCGAGCCGGAGCAGAACGACTTTGCGCTGGCTGAGGAAGTGACGTTGCATGGCAACCACGAGCGCCGCCCCGATCTCGTGCTCTATCTGAACGGCATCGCCATCGGCGTGCTGGAGCTGAAGAACAGCCGCGTAAGCATCGGCGACGGCATCCGCCAGAACCTCTCGAACCAGTTGCCCGAATTCAACGCGTGGTTTTTCAGCACGGTGCAATTCGTCTTCGCCGGCAACGATTCCGAGGGTTTGCAGTACGGCACCATCGGCACGCCGGAACAATATTTCCTGAAGTGGAAGGAAGACGAGGCCGACAACAGCCGCTTCAAGCTCGACAAGTACTTGTTGAAGATGTGCGGGAAGGGGCGGCTGATCGAACTGCTGCGCGACTTCGTGCTGTTCGACGGCGGCATCAAGAAGCTGCCGCGGGTGCACCAGTACTTCGGCATCAAGGCGGCGCAGGAGCATGTACGGCAGAAGAAGGGCGGCATCATCTGGCACACCCAGGGCGCAGGCAAGAGCATCCTGATGGTGCTGCTGGCGAAGTGGATTCTGGAGAACAATTCCCACGGCCGGGTGGCGATCATCACCGACCGCGACGAGCTGGACAAGCAGATCGAGCGCGTGTTCACCGAGGTGGGCGAGACCATCTACCGCAGCAGCAGCGGGCGCGACCTGATGCGCCAGCTTGGGCAGGTAAGGCCGCGACTGCTGTGTTCGCTGGTGCATAAGTTCGGCCCGGATGCGCGGGGCAAGAAGGATCAGGAGTTCGAGGCTTTCATCCGGGAACTGGAAGCGCAGCCGAGTTCGACGGTGGGCGAGGTGTTCGTCTTCGTCGATGAATGCCACCGCACGCAGAGCGGCAGGCTCAATCGGGTGATGAAGGCAATGATGCCCAATGCCGTTTTCATCGGCTTTACCGGCACGCCGCTGCTGAAGCAGGACAAGGCGACGAGCCTGGAGGTGTTCGGCGGCTACATCCACACCTACAAGTTCAGCGAGGCGGTGGCGGACGGCGTGGTGCTGGACCTGGTGTACGAGGCGCGCGACATCGACCAGAAGCTGGGTTCCAGCGAGCAGATCGATCAGTGGTTCGAGACCAAGACCCGCGCCCTGAACGACTGGCAGAAGGACGAACTCAAGAAGCAATGGGGCACGATGCAGAACGTGCTGAGTTCGAAGGCGCGCATGGACCGGGTGGTGGCCGACATCATCTTCGACTTCGCGGTGAAACCGCGGCTTTCCAGTGAGCGCGGCAACGCGCTGTTGGTGGCCTCCAGCATCTACGAGGCCTGCAAGTATTTCGTGCTGTTCCAGAAGATGCCGTTCAAGGGGCGTAGCGCGGTGGTGACTTCCTATAACCCGCAGGCCCGCGATGTGACGCTGGAGGAAATCGGCGCCAATACCGAGACCGACAAACAGTTCATCTACAACACCTACACCGAGTTGCTGAAGGAAGTCGACGCCAGTCCCGGCATGAACAAGACCGAGACCTACGAAGAGAAGGTC
>MHZX01000097.1:8487-25883 GCA_001828935.1 Rhodocyclales bacterium RIFCSPLOWO2_02_FULL_63_24 | reverse complement strand
CGACAAGAACGACCCGACCCGCATCGCCGGCGCCGCCGGTTTCTCGGTGCGCGAAAACAAGATCTACATCTACAAGGCCAAGGCCGTCATGCTCGCCGCCGGCGGCTGCGTCAACCTGTTCCGTCCGCGCTCGGTGGGCGAGGGTTCGGGCCGCGCCTGGTACCCGGTGTGGAATGCCGGTTCGACCTACGCCATGGCTGCCGAAGCCGGCGCCGAAATGACCATGATGGAAAACCGCTTCGTGCCCGCCCGCTTCAAGGACGGCTACGGCCCGGTCGGTGCCTGGTTCCTGTTGTTCAAGGCCAAGGCCACCAACGGCTACGGCGAAGACTACATGACCAAGAACAAGGAGATGCTGAACGACTACCCGCCCTACGGGCAGGCTGCCGTGCCGGCGTCGTGCCTGCGCAACCACCTGATGCTGAAGGAGATGAAGGAAGGCCGCGGCCCGATCTACATGGACACCGTCACCGCCCTGGCGAAGCTGGCCGAGACCCTGACGCCGAAGGAAGTCAAGCACCTCGAAGCCGAAGCCTGGGAAGACTTCCTCGACATGTGCGTCGGCCAGTGCGGCATCTGGGTCGGCGAGAACGTCGATCCGCGCGAGAAGAACTCCGAGCTGATGCCGACCGAGCCCTACCTGCTGGGTTCGCACTCCGGCTGCTGCGGCATCTGGGTGTCCGGCCCGACCGACGTCGGCGCGCCGACCACGGAAGAGTACGACGGTGTTCCCGCGCACCTGCCGAAGGGCTGGAACTGGGGCTATCGCTCGATGACCACGGTCAAGGGTCTGTTCACCGCCGGCGACGGCGTGGGCGCCTCGGGCCACAAGTTCTCCTCCGGTTCGCACACCGAAGGCCGCCTGGCCGCCAAGTCGATGGTCAAGTACTGCCTCGACAATGCCGACTTCGCGCCGGAATTCGACGAGACCCACGAGCAGATCGCGGAAACGATCTGGAGGCCGGTCAAGACCTTCCTGACGCACAAGGACTACACCACGGCAATCGACGTCAACCCCAACTACATCACGCCCAAGATGCTGCAGATGCGCTTGCAGAAGATCATGGACGAGTACGTTGCCGGTGTCGCCACCTACTACAACACCAACGACAAGATGCTGGGCGTTGCCGAAGAGAAGCTGGAGATGCTGAAGGAAGACTCGCTGAAGCTGCGTGCCAAGGATCTGCACGAGCTGCTGCGCGCCTGGGAGAACTACCACCGCATCCTGACCGCCGAAGCCCACATGAAGCACATCCAGTTCCGTGAGGAGAGCCGCTATCCCGGCTTCTACTATCGCACCGACAAGAATTTCGTCGACGAGAAGAACTGGCACTGCTTCGTGAACTCGATCTACGACAAGCACTCGAAGAAGTGGACCTGCTTCAAGCGCAAGCACGTCGATCTGGTCGACAAGTCGAAGCTGTTCAAGGCCGCCGCGCCGCACTAAGCACGGCCAGGCTGTAAGATTCAGGCCGGAAGCCGCGAGGCTTCCGGCCTGTTTGCTTTATGTCCGCGTCCCAGCGACGCGGACGGTATCCCCTGGTGGGATGCGTTTCCGCCATCCATTGCTTTAAAGAGGTTTCTCATGTCCCAGCCCGATATTCCGTTTCCCAACAGCCCCGTCGTCCCCACCATGGTGGCCGAGACGCACGTTATTCAGTTCTCCTGCCACAAGGGCATTGGCTGCTGGAATGCCTGCTGTTCCAACATCGACATTTCGCTGACGCCCTACGACGTGCTGCGCATGAAGACCCGTCTTGGCATCACCTCGACGCAGTTCCTCAAGGACTACACGGTGCCTTACGAGATGGAAAAGGATGGCATCGCCGGCGTCAAGTTCCGCCCGATCGAGGGTGGCAGCGCCTGCCGCTTTATGAAGCCCGAGGGCTGCGACATCTACAGCGATCGACCCACGGCCTGCCGCTACTATCCGGTGGCCTTGTTATCGATGCGCAAGCAGGACGAATACGTCGATCGCGATTCCTACGCCATCGTCAGGGAAGACCATTGCAAGGGCCACGAGGTCAATCGTCCGATCACCATTGCCGACTACCGCAAGGAACAGGGGCTCGAAGAGTACGACGAATTGGCGCGCGGCTGGCGCCAGTTGGTATTGAAGAAAAAGTCCTCCGGCCCGTCCATCGGCAAACCGAGCCTGCGCAGCCGGCAGCTGTTTTTCATGGCTTGCTACGACATCGACCGCTTCCGCGAATTCGTCAGCGCCGAATCCTTTGCCAAGCTGTTCGATCTGAAGCAGGAGGAGAAGGATGCACTGATGAAGGACGACGTCGCCCTGCTGCAGTTCGCCTTCCGCTTCCTGCGCCAGGTGATGTTTGGCGAAGAGAGCATCGGGCTCAATGCCGAGGCGGCGCAGGAGCGTCTGGTCAAGGTGCAGGAAAAGCGCCTGATCGAAGAGCGCGAAGCGGCCAAGCGCCGTGCGCTGGAGGATGAAAGCGGTATCGAGGACGGCGACTAGCCGCCGCGGCAACCGATTACCGCTCATGATCCGGTCCGCGTGACGGCCAAAGGCGCTTTTCGGGCGCCACTGGCCATCTCAGTTCGCCGCCAGAGCGGCCTCGATTTCGGCAAAGGTCTTGGCGACCTCGAACGCCTGGAGGGACATGCCAAGTTGACGGCCGATCTGGGTGATGGAAAAGATGCCCCTGATCGATTCCTTGCCCGACGCCAGGTCCGTTTCAACTACCATCGCGTGCTGCCGCCCCACGTTCTTGAGCGTGGCGACGATATGGCCGACTTCCGCACGTAGCACGTCGTTCAGGGTCAGTACCTCGATGGTGCTGGTCGCGCTCATGCAATCGCGTACCTTCAAGTCGCTGTGCTTGCCGCCATTTTGCTGGATGAACTTGATGGGGCGTTCGCCCATCGTGTCGCGGGCCGTGATCAACCCAAGGATTTCCTCGTCCGGACCGACGACCAGCAGCAGGCGCACTCCGCGCGATATCATGGTTTGCGTGGCCTGGGCCAGCGTGACCTCGGGTCCGATGGTCGCGGCCGATACTTTCTGCAAATCGGTCATGACGCCGATGGCCGGCGAATCTATCTGTACCAGACGGGAAGCGCTGGGCTGGAAATAGCCCGACCCAGGATCGAGCTTGCGAAAGGGAAGGGGTTTGTAAAGGGCACGTTCCATAGTCACTCCTCCTTGATGGAGCCTCCCAGCCTAGCGAAAAAAAAGGCCGGTGGATTCCGGCCTTTTTATATCCCTGACGCTTGGTTTTATACCTTACTTGCCTGCGATCTTTTCCAGCTTTTCGGTGCGGATCAGCTGGCCATCCAGTGCCGCATCCTTGGCCGAACCGCCGTAGGCAACAGTCATCAACTGCGAGTAATACACCACGGGCATGTTGAACTTGGTGCCCTGCTTCTTGTTGATTTCCGACTGATAGACCTCGACGTTGGCCTGGCACAGCGGACAGGGCGTGACGATCATTTCGGCGCCATGGTCGTAGGCCGATTCGACGATGTCGCGAATCTGCTTCTGGCTTTTCTCCGGCTCTGAAAACGCCAGCGCGCCGCCGCAGCAGGTGACCTTCTGCTCGTACTTGGTCAGCGCCTCGCCGCCCAGGGTCTCCACCATCTTGTCGAGGTAGAGCGGGTTCTCGAAGGATTCGCCGGCGATGCCGAAGGGCCGGTTGGTCTGGCAGCCGACATAGCCGGCGATCTTGAGGCCTTCCAGCGACTTCTTCATCGGCGCCTTGAGGCCCTCGTAGCCGAAATCCTCGATCAGCACCTCGACCATGTGCCGCACTTCGACTTCGCCCTTGTAGTGCAGGCCGGCGGCGGCCAGGGCTTCGTTGGTTTCCTTCATCAGCTGTGCCGAGGCGTCGAGCCGTTCCTTGCTTTCACGGGCGCCCAGCCAGCAGGCGGCACAGGTGGCGACGATGTCCTGGCCCGGCAGGTGGGTCTCGGCCTGGGCGAAATTCCTTGCGTTGATTGCGACGCGCGGCAGTTCGCCGCCTTCGCAATAGCCGATCGAAGCGCCGCAGCAGTTCCAGTCGGGAATCTCGGTCAGCTTGATGTCGAGCGCCTGGCACATCGAGTTGGTCGATACCAGGTAGTTCGAGGCCGAGGCCTTGAGCTGCGAGGAGCAGCCGGGGTAGAACGCGTATTCTTTCTTAGCCATTTTCCGATTCTCCGTCAGGCGCTGAAGCCCTTTTTGCGATCCTCGATTTCCTTCGCCTTGGCGATGATGGCGTGGAAGCCTTTGAGGTCCTTGACGCCGTGGCCGCCGAAGATCTCCATCGGATTGAGGCGCTTGGCCAGAAGCAGGCCGAGGCCGATGCTCTGCATCGACAGGGCCTCCTTGATGCCGGCCACCAGGCCACCCCTGAAGTAGTGGCGCAGCGTCAGCGTCAGCTCATTGACGCGGCCCTTCTTGATCAGGTTGTTCCAGAACAGCGTGGCGAAATCGCGCGTCGGCTGACCCTTGGGGGCGAGGCCGAGGCGATGGGCGTAGTTGGCCAGGCCGTGCATGATGTGGGTGATCGGCAACTGGCGCGGGCAGCGCACCATGCAGTTGTAGCAGGAGGTGCACATGAACATCGAGTCGGAACCCAGCACCTCGTCGCGCTTGCCGGCACGGATCATCATGAAGATTTTCTGCGGCGAGTGCTGCCAAGCCGGGCCGAGCGGGCAGGAGCCGGCGCAGACGCCGCACTGCATGCACATCTTGACCATGTGGCCTTCTTCGACATTGGCCTCGACTTCCCTCAGGAAGTTGTTGCGGTAACGTTCGATGGCCGTTTGATTTGCGGTAGTCATTGATCGCGTCTCCAGTGTTGGCTCAGCCGAAGCCCTTCATGGGCGAGGGGCCGAGCTTGTCGAGTTCGGCGACGTAGTCGTTGATGAGCTTGACCACGCGGGTATTGTCGGTGATCGCCACTTCCTGGGTCTGTACCCGTTCGGGTTCGAGGCCGAGCTGCTTCAGCGTGTCGCCGATTTTGCTCATGCGGTAGTGGGCAAGTTCCGAGCCCTTGACGAAGTGGCACTGGTATTCGTCGCCCTTCTTGCAGCCCATCATCATTACGCCGTCATAGCCGGCATTGAGCGCGTCGGTGATCCAGATGGTGTTTACCGAACCCAGGCAGCGCACCGGGATGATGCGGACGAAGGCAGAATAGTTCAGCCTCGCCAGGCCGGCCATGTCGAGCGCCGGGTAGGCGTCGTTCTCGCAGGCCAGCACCAGGACGCGCGGCTTTTCCTCGTCCTCGTCCGGAATCTCGACCGCCTTGACCTGGCTGCCGACGGTGTCGCAGGAGTAGTTTTCGAAGGAGATCACGCGCACCGGGCAGGCGCCCATGCAGGTGCCGCAGCGGCGGCAGCGCTCCTCGTTGAACACCGGGAAGCGCTTTTCGTCCTCGTCGATGGCGCCGAAGGGGCATTCCACCGTGCAGCGCTTGCATTGGGTGCAGCCTTCGAGGCGCGCCTTGGGGAAGGACAGGTCGCCCGAGCGCGGATGCGCGGCGCGGCCCAGGGCGGCGTTCTCGACGGCCTGGATCGCTTTCAGCGCGGCGCCGGTGGCGTCGTCGGTGGCCTGCAGGATGTCCATCGGACGGCGCACCGGGCCGGCGGCGTAGATGCCGGTGCGGCGCGTCTCGTAGGGGAAGCAGATGAAGTGCGAATCGGCGAAGCCGTGCTTGAACTGCGGCACGTCCGGACCCTGGCGATAGTTGAGCTTGAGCACCGAGGTCGTGCGCATCGCATCGCGCTGCACCTTGGCCGCTTCGTCGCCGCCTTCGGCCGCAGTGACCACCGGGTTCCAGGCTTCGAGATCGACGCCGGCATTCGGCACCTGGCCGGTAGCCAGCACCACGAGGTCCGCGGCGATGGTGTTCTCCTCGTCGAGGATCAGGTCCTTGAAAGTCACCGCACAACTGTCGCCACCGCTGACCTTGCTCGCCTTGCCCTTGGTGAAGATCACGCCGCGTTCCTGCGCACTGCGATAGAAGTCTTCGCCCATGCCCGGCATGCGCAGGTCCTGGTACATGACCACGGTGTCGATCTCGGGGTTCTGGTCCTTGAAATAGGTCGCCTGCTTGATGCTGGTGCCGCAGCAGTGGCCGGAGCAGTAAGAGAGATGTGTGCCGGTCTCGTCGCGTTGGCCGGCACATTGCACGAACACGACCGACTTCACTTCCTTGCCGTCGGCGCGCTTGATTGCACCGCCGTTGGCGGTCTTGGCGAGCGCCTCAAGCCCGGCCTGATCGACCACGTTGGGCTGGCCGCCGCCGAGTTTTGGCAGCTTGGCCACGTCGTAGGGGGTGAAGCCGGTAGCCTGGACGATGGCGCCGACGCTTTCCTCGGAGACAGCTCCGGATTCCTGGGCAATTTTGATCAGGAAGCGGCCGGGAGCGCCTGATGTTTCGGCGATGGTGGAATTCAGATGGACCTTGATCAGCGGATTGGCCGCGATCTTCGCCGCCGTCTCGCCAACGCCGACTTCTTGCGCGGCCGAGTAGGGTTCCTTGAAGGGCTGGCGTTTCCATAACTGCGCCGCCATGCCGCCCAGCGCGCCTGTCTTCTCGACGATCACGGCTTCGTAGCCTGCGGCGGCGATTTCCAGCGCAGCGGTCATGCCCGACATGCCGCCACCGACGACGAGGATGCGCTTGCTTGAACCTTCTTTGCGGTTACCGGCAGGCTGCGTCATCTTCTTGAGTTCGGCGCAACCCATGCGGATGTAGTCTGCGGCCATTTCCTGCCGCACTTCATCGTGATCCTTGCCGGCGGCAACGACCCACAGCACGCCTTCACGCAGGTTTGCGCGCGACACGGCGACGCCGTCGAACTGGAAGGCCTCGGTCTTGGCGCGGCGCGAACAGGCGGCAATGCAGACATGGGTCACCGCCTCGTTGGCGATGTCGTCCTTGATCGTCTGCACGCCCTCGGCATTGCAGAGGAAGGGATGGCTCTTGACGATCGCCATCTTGCCTTCCTTCTTGGCGATGTTTTCGAGTTGCCCGACCTTCATGGCATCGCCGATGCCACAGCCGGAGCAGATGTATGCGGCGTATTTGTTGTCAGCCATTTTTATGCCTCCGCCCTGGCTGTTTTGTTAACAATCTGGATCGCGTGCAGCGATGCCGCCGTGGCGCTCTGTACCGAGCGATTGACGTCGAGCGGACTCGCCGCCGAACCAGCGCCGAACATGCCGCCATCCTTGCTGCCCTCGATGAAGTTCGAGGAATCGAGGATGATGTCGTCGGGCAATTTCACGCCGGTGATCTCGGGTTCCATGCCCACGGCCAGCACCACCAGGTCATGCTCGGTGGCGTAGCGGTGGTAGCCCTCGGTATCGACGCCGTGCAGGACCGGATTGCCGTTTTCCTTGTTCTCGACGATCTTGGCCACCTTGCTCTTGACGAAGCTGACCGTCGCGTCCTTCTGCACCATCTGGTAGAAGTCCTCGAAACGGTCGATGGCGCGGATGTCGATGTAATAGATCGTCGACTTGCCGGCCTCGCCGTAGGCCTCCCGCACGTACTGGGTCTGTTTCAGCGAAGCCATGCAGCAGATGCGCGAGCAGTGACGCAGGTGGTTTTCGTCGCGCGAACCGGCGCACTGGATGAAGGCGATGTTCTTCGCCTCCTTGCCGTCGCCGGGGCGCAGAATCTTGCCCCCCGTGGGTCCTTGCGGATCGGCCAGACGCTCGAATTCGAGGCTGGTGATTACGTTGGCGAAGCGGTCGTAGCCATAGGGTTGAATCTTGTTGGCGTCGTAAGGCCGCCAGCCGGTGGCCCAGATCACGGCACCGACCTGCAGCGTGACGGATTCTTCCTTCATCTCCAGGTCGACCGCGCCGACCGGGCAGGCCGCCTTGGCCTTCTCGCCCTCGGAGGTGCCGACGATCGAGGGGTCGATCACATAGCGTTGGGGATACGCCATGTTGTGCGGCAGGTAGGCCGCTTTCATTTTGTCCAGGCCGTAGTTCCACGGATTCGGTACTTCGGCGCTGACGGCCTCGGCGCATTTGCCGCAGGCGGTGCAGTGCTCATTGACGAAGCGCGGCGCCACCTTCAGCGTCACCGAGTAGTTGCCTCGGCTGCCGGATACGGCGGTGACCTCGGTCATGGTCATCAGGCGCACGTTGCGGTTCTGCTTGATCCGGCGCAGGTTGATTTCCAGCCCGCAGGTCGGGTGGCACATCTTGGGAAAGTAGCGGTAGAGCCGCGCGGTGCGGCCGCCGAGGACAGGGGCCTTTTCGACCAGGACCACCTGCTTGCCGCATTCCGCGGCTTCGAGCGCCGCCGTCATGCCGCTGATGCCGCCGCCGACGACCAGTATCGTCTGGTTGGTTGCTATTGAAGCCGTCACATCGAGCTCCCGGAAAGTTGTTTCTGTGTGCCGCGGATTCTATCGGGCAGGAAGCCGCCAGCTTGTGCAATCTTCCAATGTTTCAATAGAAAAGCTGAATGCAGTGCAGAGGTGCGGTTGGAGGCTTGCGGCCCTTGGCCGTCTGCGGACGAGTGCGGTCCGTTGTACTAGCTATCCAGTCTTCTGATATCGAAACTCAGCGTCTCCAGATCGCCGAAAATCCAGGTGGCGGCCGGGGCTCCGAGTCCCGCGACAGTACCCGGATTGACCAGCCAGGTCAGTCCGCCCTTGATATTGGCCTGTTGCCGGACTTCGGTTTCGTGGCTGTGGCCGCAGCAGACCAGGTCGTAGTCGCCGGTGCAGGCCATGCCATGTCCGATGTGCGGATAGTGGGTGAGGAAAATGCGTCGACCACCCAATTCGATGGCGGCGTCCTGTCCGTGGTAGTGCAATTGCCCGTCCGAGTGGCAGGCAATGCGGGCGATGGATACCGGGTCGCCGAGGTTGTTGCCGTGCACGGCGTGGATCGGCAGGCCGAGCTTGAGCGATGCTTTCAGCGTGTTGCCGCCGATGATGTCGCCGCAGTGAATCACGGCTTCGGCGCCCTGCGCCTTGGCGGTGGCGACCGCCGTCGCCATCATCGGGCCGCGATCATGGCTGTCCGAGAGAATGCAGATTTTCATTGTGTCTTGCCAGTGGTGAAACCGAAGATTTCGTCGAGGCGAAGTTCGCGGATAAGCTCGTCTGCCGCAGCCTGGCCATGTTCCCTGACCACTTCGGCGAGGATCAGGCGCGCCCCATTGCGGTTGTAACCGCCGCCGAATGCAACCTGGGTGCCGAGGAGTTGCCGGGCCTTTTCCAGGGTCATATCACCAACGGGCCGTGGTAATCCTCATCCTGGGCTGGGGTCTGGGTGCCGAGCGTTTCGGTCAGTGCGGAAGAGCGCGTGCTCTGGTGGTCGGCCTGGAGACGCAGCAGGGTGGTGACGCAATCGCCGAGATTGTCATAGACATCGCGGCCGGTGCCGAATTGCTCTTGGGCAGAGTAGAAAAACTGGCAGCGATAACGCTGGTCGGCGACCTTGGCAACGATGAATTCGGCGCCAAGCGCTTCCCAGTAGAGCGCCGGACAAGTGGTCAGCGCCTGGCTTGCGGGATCGAGTTGCAGGTCGACGTCGACCGCCTGCAGCGGGACCAGGCGGCTATAGCGCTCGAAAAGAATCTGGTTGACCAGTTGCCATTCGGTATCGGTGAAGTCAGGGATGTTCATTGCTGTTCGCTTCCTGGAGATGGCATGCGGGCATCGGGGTGGGTCGGCTACTCTACAGCGACTGGCTGAATCCAGGCAATCACTGTTGCTTATCGAAAAATAGAAATTACTCCCTTGTGCCTGGGCGGAGCTTATCGTCAGAATATTGGGACTTTCTAATGTACCGGTTTGAACCGGGTCAATTCCCCCCCAATGCAAGCTGCCAACCCGTCGCCCGCTTCGGTGCAGGAGGTCAAGACCACGACCTGCTATATGTGCGCCTGCCGCTGCGGCATTCGCGTGCACCTGCGCGACGGCGTGGTGCGCTACATCGATGGCAATCCCGATCATCCACTGAACAAGGGCGTGATCTGCGCCAAGGGCTCGTCGGGCATCATGAAGCAGTATTCGCCGGCGCGCCTGTTGAAGCCGCTCAAGCGCAAGGCGGGCGCGGAACGCGGTGCCGGCGAGTTCGAAGAAATCGAGTGGGACGAGGCCTTCGCCACCCTGGCCGAACGCCTCGGGAAAATCCGCGCGACCGATCCGAAGAAGTTTGCGCTATTTACCGGCCGCGACCAGATGCAGGCACTGACCGGGATGTTCGCGCGCCAGTTCGGTACGCCCAATTACGCGGCGCACGGCGGCTTCTGCTCGGTGAACATGGCGGCCGGGATGATCTACACGATAGGCGGCTCGTTCTGGGAGTTCGGCGGGCCGGACCTCGATCGCGCCAAGCTGTTCGTCATGATCGGAACGGCCGAGGATCATCATTCGAATCCACTGAAGATCGCGCTGTCGAAGTTCAAGCGCGATGGCGGCCGCTTCATCTCGATCAATCCGGTGCGCACCGGCTATTCGGCGATTGCCGATGAATGGGTGCCGATCCGCCCCGGCACGGATGGCGCACTGCTGCTGGCAATCATTCACGAGATCATTGCCACCGGACTCTATGACCGCGATTTCCTGGTCAAGTACAGCAATGCCGGGCAGCTGATCAACGCCAACGAAGCCAGCGACGAGTTCGGCTTTTTCGTGCGCACCGAAGTGCCCACCGAAGAAGCCTGCTACGAACCGCAGGACAAGCTCTGGTGGGACCGCAATACCGATCGCGCCGTGGTGACGCATTCGGCGGATGCCGATCCCTACCTGCTCGGCGAATTCACCTTGAAAGACGGCACGCCGGTAAAGCCCGCGTTCCAGCTTCTGCACGAGCGGGTCAAGGACTACACGCCGGAGTGGGCCAGCCAGATTACCGGCATCCCGGCCGAGACCATCCGCCGCCTGGCATACGAAATGGGCGTTACCGCGCGCGACCAGAAGATCGAACTGCCGATCGCCTGGACCGATTCCTGGGGCGTTGAGCACGACACGGTGACCGGCAATCCGGTGGCCTTCCATGCCATGCGCGGCCTCGCGGCGCACAGCAACGGTTTCCAGACCATACGCGCCATGGCGATCCTGATGTCGCTGTTGGGCACCATCGATCGCCCCGGTGGTTTCCGCCACAAGGCGCCCTTCCCGCGGCCGATTCCGCCCTGCGCGCGCACCCCCAACGACCCGCGCGCGGTGCAGCCCAACCGGCCGCTCGACGGCATGGCCTTGGGCTGGCCCTCTGACCCGGACGACCTCTTCGTCAATGACGACGGCAGTCCGGTGCGCATCGACAAGGCTTTCTCCTGGGAGTATCCGCTGTCGGTGCATGGCCTGATGCACAACGCCATCACCAATGCCTGGCGCGGCGACCCCTACCGCATCGACACGCTGCTGATCTTCATGGCCAACATGGCCTGGAACTCGACCATGAATGCGGTCGAGGTAAGGAAGATGTTGAACGACAAGGATGAGCAGGGCGAATACAAGATTCCCTTCCTGGTCGTTTGCGATGCGTTTCACTCGGAGATGACGGCCTTTGCCGATCTGATCCTGCCGGATACGACCTACCTCGAACGCCACGATGTGATGTCGATGCTCGACCGGCCGATTTCCGAGTTTGACGGCCCAGTCGATTCGGTACGGATTCCCGTGCTGCCGGTCTCGGGCGACTGCAAACCCTTCCAGGAAGTGCTGATCGAGCTTGGCACGCGGCTCAAGCTGCCGGCCTTCGTGACCAAGGAGGGCGCGCGCAAATTCCGCGACTATCCCGATTTCGTGGTCAATTGGGAATCCGAGCCGGGTTCCGGCATCGGCTTCCTCGCTGGCTGGCGCGGCAAGGGCGGCGAGAAGTCCCTGCGCGGCGAACCGAACCCCAACCAGTGGGAGATGTACCAGAAGAACAACTGCGTGTTCCACTACGAACTGCCCAAGTCCTACCAGTACATGCGCAACTGGAACAAGGGCTATCTGGAGTGGTCGCAGCGCAACCGCATCACGCGCTATGCCGAACCGATCCTGATCCACCTGTATTCCGAGGTGTTGCAGCGCTTCCGTGGCGCCGCGCAGGGCAAGGGCCTGACGCGCAAGCCGCCGGAGCATCTGCGGAAGCGCATCGAGACCTATTTCGATCCGCTGCCCTTCTATTACGATCCGCTCGAAGCGCAGGTCACCGACAAGCACAAGTACCCGTTGGCCGCAGTGACGCAACGGCCGATGGCGATGTACCACTCCTGGGATTCGCAGAATGCCTGGCTGCGGCAGATCCACACCCACAACTACCTCTACGTCAATGCAACGACGGCGCGTCAGCAGGGCATCGCCGACGGCGACTGGATCTGGGTCGAATCGCAATGGGGCAAGGTACGCTGCATGGCGCGCCACTCGGAGGCGGTGGAGCCGGGTACGGTATGGACCTGGAATGCCATCGGCAAGGCGGCAGGAGCATGGAACCTGGCGCCCGACGCCAACGAATCGCAGAAGGGCTTCCTGCTCAATCATTTGATCTCGGAAGAGATCCCTGGCGCGGGTGCGGCGGGCCGCGTCTCGAACTCCGACCCGATCACCGGCCAGGCCGCGTGGTACGACGTGCGGGTGAGAATTACGAAAGTCGGCGCTGGCGTGACGGCGCCGGGTTTGCAAACTACCTCGCCGCAATTCGAGCCGATGAAACCCTATCCGGGAATGAAGGAGCGCAGCAGCATCCTGGCCTACCTCGGGATCAAGGCGAAATGACCCGGCTCATCCATCAGGAACGCTCGCGATGACCCAGCTCGCGTTGGTCATCGATCTCAACGTCTGCGTCGGCTGCCAGGCCTGCGTGACCTCCTGCAAGGAGTGGAATACCTCGGGCAGCGCCGGGCCGATGGTCGATCAGAATCCGTATGGCGCCGATCCGACCGGAACCTTCTTCAATCGGGTGCAGACCTTCGAGGTCGGCGAGTTTCCCAATACCGAAACGGTGCACTTCCCGAAGTCCTGCCTGCATTGCGAAGATCCTCCCTGCGTTCCGGTGTGCCCGACGGGCGCTTCCTACAAGCGCAAGGAGGACGGCATCGTGCTTGTCAATTACGACAAGTGCATCGGCTGCAAGTACTGCTCCTGGGCCTGTCCCTACGGCGCGCGCGAACTGGACGAGCAGCAGCAGGTGATGAAGAAATGCACGCTTTGCGTCGATCGGATCTACGACATGACGATGGCCGCGGACGATCGCAAGCCGTCCTGCGTCAAGGCCTGCCCGACCTCGGCGCGGTTGTTCGGCGACATCCACGATCCCGAATCGGTGGTTTCGGTCGCCATTCGCGAGAGCGGCGGCTATCCGCTGATGCCCGAATGGGGCACGCACCCGGCCAATCACTATCTGCCGCGGCGCAAGACCCGCATCAAGATCCACGAGGACGAACTCGAGCGCGCCGACAATCCGCTCAAGGTCGATCGCCAGTTGCCGCGGCCGGCCACCAGCGAGCCGACGCTCGACGACGTCACCACATGGTAGCGCCGCGCCACCGGGTCGCCCCAAGGCGCGGCCAGTCATCAACCGGAGGTCGCGCCTGGCGCGACCGAACAACCGTCACTCCCTTTCCTGGAAAGGGGGCCGGGGGGTAAGCCCAGTCATGCATCCGGCTTTTTCCGTCATCTTCCTGACCACCCTGATCGGCGCCGCCCAAGGCCTGTTTCTCGCGCTGTTCACGGCGCAGTCCTATGCCGCCTTCAAGCTGCTGCCGGAACCGGACGCCCACGCCTTCTACGGTCAGGGCAGCCTGCTGGCCGTGCTGCTGCTGGCCGCCGGCCTGGTGGCCTCGTTCTTCCATCTGGGGCACCCCGAACGTGCTTGGCGTGCCGCCGCGATGTGGCGTACCTCGTGGCTGTCGCGCGAGGTGATCGTGCTGCCGGCCTTCATGGGTGTCGTCTTCCTCTACGGTCTGGCCCACTGGCTGGATTGGCATCCGCTGCTGATGACCCTGCCCGGCGGGCTGCCGGTGGATCCAAGCGCCATTCTGGGCGTGGCCGGAACCGTGCTGGCATTTGCCCTGTTCCTGTGCACTGCGATGATTTACGCCTGCCTGAAATTCCTCAGCGAATGGCATTCGCCGCTGACCGTCATCAACTATGTCCTGCTCGGCGGCGCCTCCGGCTTCTCGCTCGCCGCGGCCTTTGCCGCTGTTACGGCGCCAGAGCTGGTCAGTTTCCTCGCCGCCTGGGCCGCGATCATCACCCTGCTCGGGATGGTCAGTCGTATCGCCTCGCTCTACCGCAATGCGCGGCTGAAGCCGAAATCGACCCTGCAGACCGCGATCGGCATCAAGCATCCGAAGATCGTGCAAAAGACCCAAGGCTTCATGGGCGGCAGCTTCAATACCCGCGAGTTCTTTCACGGCCAACCGGTTGCCGTGCTGCGCGGCGTGAAGTGGTTCTTCATCATCGCTGTTTTCCCGTTGCCGTTGCTGTTGCTGCTGTCCGGCATGCAGGGGGGCGCCGGGGTGCTGGCGACGGCGTTTGTCGTGCAGTACGCTGGCTTGCTGGCCGAGCGCTGGTTCTTCTTCGCCCAGGCCAATCATCCGCAGAACTTGTACTACCAGTCCATTGCCTAAACCTAGTTGTGGCGAAGGGACTTTATGTCTATTATTAATTGCTAAATTACTAAACCCGTTTCACCATCGCCAAGTCACGAAAGAGGAGAAAACATGAACTTCGACAAGGAACTCGACGCCCGCGGCCTCAACTGCCCGCTTCCCATCCTGCGCGCCAAGAAGTCGCTGGCCGAACTCCAGCCCGGCCAGGTGCTGCGCATCATCGCCACCGATCCCGGATCGGTAAAGGACTTCGCCGCATTTGCCAAGCAGACAGGCAATGAGCTGCTTGCCAGCGCGGAAAAGAACAAGGAATTCGAATTCTTCATGAAGCGCAAGTAGGCTGTCCGGCTTCGACAAAACGACCCGTCCGCGGGCGGGCCGTTTTTCGGATCGCTCGCTTGAAGTCGCTCGACAACCGCCTCTGCCGGCAACGAAACTCGTTCTGGTTGGGGCAGTGCGGACCCGCTTCGCCGTAACCCCAGCGCCGACTCTTCGTCGCCAATGCGCCCGGAATCATCGATTGCTATAGGGGCATAGAAAGAATTTGCTGGTTGCTGCGCTGCGATTTGTTTAATCATCAAAATCATTGGTCATTCTGACCAGGAGAGACACATATGGGTGCCATTCCCGAAATCGCCAACATCGACGACCTCGTCAATCGCCGCCTGGAAGAACTGCTGCCGCAGAAGATCGAGGAGGCGCTGCGTCAGCGCGAAGAATCGAAAACACCATCAATGGCCATCATCGCCACGCGCGGCACGCTGGACTGGGCATATCCTCCCTTCATCCTCGGCTCGACGGCGGCCGCGCTGGGCTGGGATGTCTCGATCTTCTTTACCTTCTACGGCCTGAACCTGCTGAAGAAGGATGTTTCCGACCTGAAGGTCAGCCCGCTCGGCAATCCCGGCATGCCGATGAAAATGCCATTCGGGCCGGACTGGTTCAAGGGCATCAACTGGAACATTCCCAACATCATCCAGGCCGGCGTGCCGGGTTTCGAATCCGTCGCGACCGTATTGATGCAGCAAACCATCAAGAACAACGGCGTCGCCACCATCGAGGAGTTGCGCAGCCTCTCGCAGGAGGCCGACGTCAAGTTCATCGCCTGCCAGATGACGGTCGACCTGTTCGGTTTCAGCCATGATGACTTCATTCCCGGCCTCGACTATGCCGGTGCGGCGACCTTTCTGCCCGTCGCGCAAAAAGCCGATGTTTCGCTGTTCATGTAATTCCGATCCTTTATTCAAACTACTAACTATTTCAAACCCGCAGGGAGATCGAGTGATGAAAATAAACAAGATTGCAGCATTGCTGTTGGCTATCGGCGTTTCGGCACCGGCATTCGCCACCAACGGCTATTTTTCGCATGGTTACGGCATCAAGGCCAAGAGCATGGGCGGCGTCGGCATCGCGCTGCCGCAGGACTCCCTGGCTGCCGCGAGCAATCCGGCTGGCATGGCGATGGTCGGCGACCGGATGGACCTCGGCGTCGATTTGTTTTCTCCGATCCGGACGGCGACTTGGACTGGCACCGGTGGTGGCGTGTATAGCCGCCCCCTTGGGGATTACAAGAGCGGCAAGAACCTGTTCGCCATCCCGGAATTTGGTTACAACAAGATGCTCGGTTGGGACATGGCGGTCGGTGTGGCGGTTTATGGCAACGGCGGCATGAATACCGATTACGGCAAAATTGTGATTTCTGGAGCGACGACCAATACCTACAGCAATCTTGAGCAGTTGTTCATTGCGCCGACCTTTGCCTGGAAAGTCACCAAAGAGCACTCGATCGGGGTGAGCCTGAACATGGTGTTCCAGAACTTCGAAGCGCGGGGACTCGAGTCATTTGATGCGGCAACCCAATCCCTATATGTCGGCAGCGTTACGAACCGCGGCAAGGACACGTCTCGCGGCCTTGGATTGAAACTCGGTTGGACCGGGCAGATTTCACCTGCGGTTACTCTCGGCGCGACCTACCAGCCCAAGACCAAGATGTCCAAGTTCGATAAATACAAGGGCCTCTTTGCACAGGCAGGCAAGTTCGACATTCCCGAGACCTACGGCTTCGGTATTGCCGTCAAGGCCAATGACAAACTCACCGTGGCGGGCGACGTGGTCCAGATCAACTACGGCGCGGTCAAGTCCCTGGCTGACAACGGCGACCAGTTTCCCGGCTCCGCTGGAACACTTCTGGGCTCAGAGAATGGTTCCGGTTTTGGCTGGACCAATCAGACCGTGTACAAGCTGGGTATGACCTATCAGTATTCTCCCAACCTGTTGCTGCGCGCTGGCTATAACCACGCCAAGACACCGCTTGGCGCGAAACAGACGTTTTTCAACATCTTGGCTCCGGCCACCGTTGAAAATCACCTGACTCTCGGCGCTACCTGGGCGCTGGCGGGCAAGTCCGAGCTGACCGTATCCTATATGCAGGCGTTCGAGAAGAAGGTTACCGGCATGTCCAATGGTACCGGTTGCGGATTCGGGGCGGGATGCGCCACCACCGGCCATCCAGTCGATCTGAAGATGGACCAGAAGGCGCTCGGTGTGGCCTACGGCATGAAGTTCTAAGCGGCTGATCCCACCGGGAATGCCGCAGTAGTTCCACGACAAGGGCTGAACGCGGCGACGCTTTCAGCCCTTGTTGTTTCGGTTGTGGCCGCTACGCGACGTAGATAGCGCAGGCATTGGCCTTGGCTGCAACTTTGTCTGAAAGATTCCAAGAACACAGAATTCCAAGGAGAGAGATATGTCCAGAATCTGGAAAAGTTTGAGTGTTGCGTTCATGACGTTGAGCGCGGTCGTGGCTTTCGCGCAGGACGCCGTGCTGAAACCCTTCGTCCTGGCGTCAAAGGGCGCGGGCGACGTGGCGCA
>MHZX01000097.1:0-8471 GCA_001828935.1 Rhodocyclales bacterium RIFCSPLOWO2_02_FULL_63_24 | reverse complement strand
CGTGGCGCAGAAGGTGGAAGCAACCAAGGCCGCCCTGAGCAAGGCGGGCTTCACCGTGGCCGGCAGCTATTCGCCTTATGCGAACACGACCATCATCGGCGTGACGAATGACGAACTGCGCAGCACCGCGGCGAAGTCGGAGCGTGGCGGCTATGGCGCGGCGATGCGTGTGGCGGTGGTCAAGGCCAAGGACCAGGTGCAGGTCTCCTATACCAATCCGCCATACTGGGCCAACGCCTATCGCATGAATGGCGAACTCAAGGAGACGGCGGCCAAGCTGCAGGCGGCGCTGGGCAAGATCGAGGAATTCGGAGCCAACGGCCTGACGGCGGCGCAGTTGCGCAAATACCACTACGCCTTCGGCATGGAGTATTTCAACGAGGACAATACCTTCGTCAGCTACGCTTCCCACGACGAAGCGGTCAAGGCGGTGGAGGCCGGCCTGGCCGCAGGCAAGCAGGGTGTGACCAAGGTTTATCGGGTCGACGTCGCCGGCAAGAAGGAAGTGCTGTTCGGCGTCGCGATGAAGGGCGCGGGCGACGGCAAGATCATGGATGACGCCTACATCATGAACGAAATCGACTTCAAGGACGTCAGGTCGGCGGCCCACCTGCCCTACGATATTCTTGTTTCGGACAACAAGGTATACGGCCAGTACGCACGCTTCCGCATCGCCGTCAGCTTCCCGGACCTGTCGATGATGGGCGCCAACAGCTTCATGAACATCATGAAGTCGCCCGAAGCCATTCGCGAAGCCCTGGCCTTGACGGTAGGCGGAAAAAAGGACGCGCGCTGATCGCTTGCGCGGCGTCCGTTGCTACCAAAAGCCCGGCCAAGTGCCGGGCTTTTTTCATCCCAGCCGGGCGATCTGCGCCTTGAGCTTCTCGCAAAGTGCCGCAAAGCCTTCCAACCGCTCGCGTTCCTGCGTCACCACGGCCGCTGGAGCACGCGCGACGAAGCTTTCGGTGGCGAGCTTTTTCTCGGCCTTGAGCATTTCGCCCTCGACGCGCGCAAGTTCCTTGCCGAGCCGCTCCTTCTCGGCAGCGACGTCGATTTCGATTTTCAGCATCAGCCGAAATTCGCCGACGATCTGCACCGGCGCCTCGGAGTCCGGCAGCGTTTCCGCGGTGGCGACCTCGGAGAGCTTGGCCAGCGCGGCGAGATAGGGCGCATAGGCCTTGAGCATCGCCGTATTGCCGGCGCCGACTAATGGCACGCGTTGCGCCGGAGAGATGTTCATCTCGCCGCGCAGGCTGCGGCAGGCGTTGATCATGTCCTTGAGCCGCGCCACCCAGGCTTCCGCATCGACGTCGCAGCGCGAGAGATCGGCCTGAGGATAGGGCTGCCGCATCAGCGATCGGGAGTCGTCCGCGGCATCGGCACGCCCGGCCAGCGGCGCGACGGTTTGCCAGAGTTCCTCGGTGATGAACGGGATCAGCGGGTGCGCCAGGCGCAGCACGGTTTCCAGCACACGGACCAGGGTGCGGCGCGTGGCCCGCTGCTGTGCCTCGCTGCCGCCTTGGATCTGCACCTTGGCCAGTTCCAGGTACCAGTCGCAGTACTCATCCCAGACAAATTCATAAATGCCGCGGGCCAGCAGGTCGAAGCGGTAGTCGGCGAAGTGCTGCGCCACTTCCTGCTCGACCTTCTGCAGGCGGCTGACGATCCAGCGGTCGGCCTGGGAAAAATCCAGGTAGCTGCCGTTGCATGCATCGGAGCCATGCGGTGCAAGGCCGCAATCCTGCCCCTCGCAGTTCATCAGCACGAAGCGCGAGGCGTTCCACAGCTTGTTGCAGAAGTTGCGGTAGCCCTCACAGCGCTGCATGTCGAACTTGATATCGCGCCCCGGCGAGGCCAGCGAGAGGAAGGTGAAGCGCAGCGCATCGGTGCCGAAGCCGGGAATGCCGTTCGGGTACTCCTTGCGCGTGCGCTTCTCGATCTTCGCGGCATCGCGCGGGTTCATCAGGCCGGTGGTGCGTTTGGCCACCAGGTCGTCGAGCGTGATGCCGTCGATCAGGTCGATCGGGTCGAGCACGTTGCCCTTGGATTTCGACATCTTCTGGCCTTCCGCGTCGCGGATCAGGCCATGTACATAGACGTCCTTGAAGGGAATTTTTCCGGTGATGTGGGTGGTCATCATGACCATGCGCGCGACCCAGAAAAAGATGATGTCGAAGCCGGTGACGAGCACCGTCGAGGGCAGATAGAGGTCGAGTGCGGGGTTCGACTTCGCCGGCCATTCCGGCGTCCAGTCCAGCGTCGAGAAGGGCCATAGCGCCGACGAGTACCAGGTGTCGAGCACGTCGGGGTCACGTTCGAGACCGCCGCTGTAGCCGTCGCGCTTTGCCTGCGCGTAGGCTTCGGCTTCGTCGTGGGCGACGTAGAAGCGGCCGTCGTCGGAATACCAGGCCGGAATCTGGTGGCCCCACCAGAGCTGGCGCGAGATGCACCAGTCCTGGATGTTGTTGAGCCACTGGTTGTAGGTGTTGACCCAGTTCTCGGGAACGAAGCGGATTTCGCCGGAGGCCACACATTCCAGCGCCTTGCCGGCGATGCTGGTGCCGTCGGCGCCGGGCTTGGTCATGGCGACGAACCACTGGTCGGTCAGCATCGGCTCGATGATGACGCCGGTGCGGTCGCCGCGCGGCACCATCAGTTTGTGCGGTTTGATGCTTTCGAGCAGGCCCTGTGCTTCGAGGTCGGCGACGATGGCCTTGCGTGCCTCGAAGCGATCCATGCCGCGGTATTTCTCCGGGCCGTGCTCGTTGATGCGGGCGTCGAGCGTCAGGATGCCGATCGGCGCAAAGCCGTGGCGATGGCCTACCTGCCAGTCATTGAAGTCGTGGGCCGGCGTCACCTTGACCACGCCGGTGCCGAATTCCTTGTCGACGTAACTGTCGGCGATGATCGGAATCTCGCGGTCGCACAGCGGCAGCACGACATGTTTGCCGACCAGGTGAGCGTAGCGTTCGTCCTCTGGATGCACCATCACGGCGACGTCGCCGAGCATGGTCTCGGGGCGCGTGGTGGCGACCGTCAGCGAACCCGCATCTTTCCCATTCGCATCGGCCAGCGGATAGCGGATGTGCCACAGCGAGCCGTCCTCTTCCTCCTGCACCACTTCCAGGTCCGATACGGCCGTGAGCAGCTTCGGGTCCCAGTTCACCAGCCGTTTGCCGCGGTAGATCAGGCCTTCCTTGTGCAGGCGGACAAAGGTCTCGGTGACGATTTTCGACAGCCCGGCATCCATCGTGAAGCGTTCGCGCGACCAGTCGGGCGAGGTGCCCAGGCGGCGCATCTGTTTGGTGATGGTGTTGCCCGAATATTCCTTCCACTCCCAGACCTTTTCCAGGAACTTCTCGCGGCCCAGGTCGTGGCGCGAGATGCCCTGGCCGTCGAGTTGGCGTTCCACCACGATCTGCGTGGCGATGCCGGCGTGGTCGGTGCCCGGCTGCCACAGCGTGTTGTCGCCGCGCATGCGGTGATAACGCGTCAGCGAATCCATGATCGCCTGGTTGAAGCCGTGGCCCATGTGCAGGGTGCCGGTGACATTCGGCGGCGGCAGCAGGATGCAGAAGCTATCCTTGGCTGGGGTCTTGGCGGTGTCGAGGCCGGCGGCAAAATAGCCGCGCGATTCCCAGATTGGGTACCAGCGCCGCTCGATTTCGGCGGGTTCGAAGCTCTTGGCGAGTTCCATAGGTCTTGCAGAGGGCGAAAAAATGTAATTTTAACGGAAGGTCGTGGCGCGGCTGGGCCAAATCTGCTCGTTGTATTAGTTCCGGCCGCTACGCGTAACGTCGATAAAACCGGCGTTAGCCTGCACTGAAACTCGGCTTTGCCTTCGATGTTTTAGTTCCGGCCGCTGCGCTTAACGTCGATAGAACCGACGTTAGCCTGCACTGAAACTCGGAGGAGCCGAGTTTTCCGCTATCATTGCCGCCTCTCGAAGTAGCCTCCGTATGCTCCTTATTCTTTCTCCATGATCCGCAAGTTGCTGCGTCGCGTGTTTCGTCGCGGCGATGCCCCTTCGTCCGCTGCGCCGGCCATGATCCCCGTGGCGCGCCATGGCATTCGCCGCGACCATGTGTCGCTCGGCGCCCGTCGCACCTGCGAAACCCTGCAGCAGGCGGGCCATAAGGCCTATATCGTGGGCGGCGCAGTGCGCGACCTGATCGCCGGCATCGACCCCAAGGACTACGACATCGCCACCGATGCCACGCCGGAGCAGGTGCGCGCCCTGTTCCGCCGCGCGCGCATCATCGGCCGCCGCTTCCAGATCGTGCATGTGATGCAGGGCGGCGAGACGCTGGAAGTATCCACCTTCCGTGCCGCGCACGATGTCAATACCGTCAAGGACGAGCACGGCCGCGTGCTGCGCGACAACGTCTTCGGCTCAATCGCGGAAGACGCCGCGCGGCGCGACTTTACGGTCAATGCCCTCTACTACGATCCGTCCTCGGAGACGGTGATCGACTATCACCACGGCGTCGCCGACCTGCAGCAGAAGACCCTGCGCATGATTGGCGAACCGCGGCTGCGTTACCGCGAAGACCCGGTGCGCATGCTGCGCGCGGTGCGTCTTTCCGCCAAGCTGGGCTTGACGCTGGACCCCGCCGTGCGGGCGCCGATCCGAGAAATGGCCGAGCTGATGGAAAACGTGCCGGCGGCGCGCCTCTTCGACGAGATGCTGAAGCTGCTGTTTTCCGGGCACTCGGTCGAATGCCTCAAGCGCCTGCGCGACGATGGCCTGCACCACGGCCTGCTGCCGCTGCTGGACGTGATCCTGGAGCAGCCGCTGGGCGAGAAATTCGTCATGCTCTCGCTGGCCAACACCGATGCACGGGTCAAGGCCGGCAAGTCGCTGTCGCCCGGCTACCTGTTCGCCACGCTGCTCTGGCACGAAGTGCTGGCCGAGTGGGAGGCGCGCAAGGCGCGGGGCGAGGTGCCGATTCCGGCCTTGTACGAGGCGATGGATGACGTGCTGAATGTGCAGGGCGAGAAGCTCGCCATCACGCGCCGCATCGCCGGCGACATCAAGGACATCTGGGCGCTGCAGCCGCGCTTCGAGAAGCGCGCCGGAAAGTCGCCCTACCGCCTGATCGAATTGCCGCGTTTTCGTGCCGGCTACGATTTCCTGGCCTTGCGCGCCGAAAGCGGCGAGATCGAGATGGAGATCGCGACCTGGTGGCATGATTTTCAGAATGCCGACCACGAGGGGCGTGAAGCCTTGCTGATTCCCGACAGCGGTCCCAAGAAACGCCGCCGCCGGGTGCGTGGCAAGAAGTCGGCGGTCGAGGGAGATTCCGCCAGTCCGGCAAACAGCGAAGGCTGAGGTGGGCCAGCGTTGTTTCATCGCGCTGGGCGCCAACCTGGGGGATCCGCTGGCGACGGTGACGGCGGCTGTCGCCGCCTTGCGCAAGCTGCCGGACACCGAGTTCGTCGCCGCATCCTCGCTGTATCGCACGGCACCGGTCGGGCTCAAGCACCAGCCCGACTTTATTAATGCCGTGGTCGAACTGGTCGCCGTGTTGCCGGCGCCGACTCTTCTCGACGCGCTGTTTTCGATCGAAGCGCGCTTCGGCCGGCAGCGCAGCGTGAAGAATGCGCCGCGCACGCTGGATCTCGATCTGCTGCTCTATGGCGACGCCACCAGCGACGATCCGCAACTGACGCTGCCGCATCCGCGCCTGCACGAACGGGCCTTTGTGCTGGCGCCGCTGGCGGAGATCGCGCCGCGCCTGGTCGTCCCCGGTCGCGGCGGCGTTGCTGAACTGTTGCTGCGCTGCGCCGACCAGTCGGTCGAGAAACTGTCGCCGCGGACGGTCTGAGTCGTGGCGGCGGCAATGCAGATCCCGGTTGTCTGGCAGACCACGCTGCTGCTCACGGCCTCGAACGTCTTCATGACCTTCGCCTGGTATGCCCACCTGCGGAATCTCAACGACCGGCCGTGGTGGATCGCCGCCCTGGCGTCCTGGGGCATTGCCCTGTTCGAATACCTGCTGCAGGTGCCGGCCAACCGCATCGGCCACCACGAGCTGTCGCTGGGCCAGCTGAAGATCCTGCAGGAAGCGATCACTCTCACGGTATTCGTTCCCTTTGCTTTGTTCTACATGAAGCAACCGCTCAAGCTTGATTTTCTGTGGGCGGGTTTGTGTATCCTAGGCGCCGTTTACTTTATTTTCCGTTCGCCATGACCTACCTTGCCAGCAACAAGCCGATCACGCTGCCGGAACTGGGGCGCATGAAGCGCGAGCAGCAGAGGATCGCCATGCTCACCGCCTACGACGCCAGCTTTGCCGCGCTGGAAGACCGCTGCGGGGTCGACGTGATCCTGGTCGGCGATTCCCTGGGCAACGTGCTGCAGGGCAAGACTTCGACCCTGCCGGTGACCATGGAGCAGATGGTCTATCACACCGAGTGCGTCGGCCACATGGCCCAGCGTGCGATGTGCGTCGCCGACATGCCTTTCGGCAGCTACCAGGAATCCCGCGAACTGGCCATGCGGAATGCCGTGCGTTTGCTCGCCGCCGGCGCCGAGATGGTCAAACTGGAGGGCGGCGAGGTGATGGCCGAAACCGTGCATTTCCTGGTGGAACGCGGCGTCCCGGTCTGCGCCCATATCGGCTTGACGCCGCAATCGGTGCATGCGCTGGGCGGCTACCACGTGCAGGGTCGGGGCGAGGAGGGGGCCGCGCGCATGAAGCGCGAAGCGGTGGCGCTGGAACAGGCCGGTGCCGCGCTGATGGTGCTGGAAATGGTCCCGGCCCAACTTGCCGGCGAAATCACCCAACTGCTCAAGGCCTGCGCCACCATCGGCATCGGTGCGGGCAAGGATTGCGACGGCCAGGTACTGGTGCTGCACGACATGCTGGGCGTCTATCCGGGCAAGAAGGGCCGCTTCGTGAAGAACTTCATGGAGGGCGCGGCGAGCATCGACGCCGCGGTGATCGCCTACGTCGCGGCGGTCAAGGGCGGCAGTTTCCCCGCGCCCGAACATACTTACTGACGCATGCATATCCACGACACCATCGCAGGCCTGCGCGGGGCACGCGGCAGGTCCGGCCGCGTGGCGCTGGTACCCACCATGGGCAACCTGCACGAAGGCCATATTGCGCTGATGAAACAGGCGCGCGAAACCGCCGACACGGTGATCGCCACGATTTTCGTCAATCGCCTGCAATTCCGCCCGGGCGAGGACTTCGAAAAGTACCCGCGCACCTTCGAAGACGATTGCGAGAAACTCGCCACCCATGTAGACCATCTTTTCGCCCCGACCGAGGCGGAAATGTATCCGCAGCCGCAGACCTACCAGATCGAACCGCCGCCGGCGCAGGCCGGCATTCTCGATGGAGAGTTCCGCCCCGGGCACTTTCGCGGCGTCGCCACCGTGGTGATGAAACTGTTCCAGATCGTCCAGCCCGATGTAGCGCTGTTCGGCAAGAAGGATTACCAGCAGTTGATGGTTATTCGCAACATGGTGCGCGAGTTCAACGTGGCCGTCGAGATCATCGGCGGCGAGACCGTGCGCGCCGCCGATGGCCTGGCCCTGTCCTCGCGCAACGGGTATTTGTCCGCCGCGGAACGGGCGGAAGCGCCCAACTTGTTCCGCATATTGACCAAAGTAATAGAGGCCGTGCGCGCCGGATCGCGGGAATTGACCATGCTTGAGCAAAGGGCAATGGCCGAATTGCAGGCCCGTGGCTGGATTCCGGATTATGTTGCATTGCGTAAAAAACTTGATCTACAATTGCCATCCGCTCACGATTCCGGATTGGTGGTGTTGGCGGCGGCGCGTTTGGGAAGCACGCGCCTCATCGACAATCTGGAAGTTTAGGCCACTGCGATGCGCTCATGCCGGTGGTGTGCCAGTAGCGAACGAGATGGGGGTTCCGCTCCCTGTGGCGAACTCTCGGTTTATTGCCGCCTTTGCGTGAGAAAGGTCTGACAATGCAACGTACGATGCTGAAGTCAAAACTTCACCGTGTCACGGTGACCCAAGCCGAACTGCACTACGAAGGCTCCTGTGCGATCGACGAAACTCTGCTCGACGCGGCGGACATCAAGGAATACCAGCAGATCGACATTTACAACGTGACCAACGGCGAGCGCTTTACCACCTACGCCATTCGCGCCGAACGCGGTAGTGGCACCATCTCGGTGAACGGCGCTGCCGCGCGCAAGGCGGCGGCCGGCGACCTGTTGATCATCGCCACCTACGCCGTGATGAACGAGATCGAATTGCAGAATTTCGAACCCGATCTGGTGTATGTCGATGCGAGAAACCGCATTACCCATCACAGCCGGCAGATTCCCGCCCAGGCAGCCGCCTGAGTTAACGTTTGCTGCCGTGCCAGCCCACCCTAGCGGTGGGCTTTTTATTTGGTGCGCCCGGCAGGGCGCACTTACTTGGAGGTGAAAGTCCTCTACTCGCCCGGCAAGGGGAAGAGTTAGCCGAACGGCAAGGGTGTTCC
>MHZX01000096.1:17102-17400 GCA_001828935.1 Rhodocyclales bacterium RIFCSPLOWO2_02_FULL_63_24 | reverse complement strand
CGATTTCGCCCTCGCGGGTGAGCAGTTCGACGGAGCCCATCTCGCGCATGTACATGCGCACCGGATCGGTGGTGCGGCCGAATTCGGAATCGACGGTGGACAGCGCCTGTTCGGCTTCTTCCTCGACTTCGGCGGCATCCACCGGCGCCGGTGCCGATTCATTGAGCAACAGGTCGTCGACGGCAGGCGCCTCGTCGAAGACCTGGATCGCCATGTCGTTGAAGGTGGAGATGATCGATTCGATCTGCTCCGCATCGACCAGGTCGTCGGGCAGGTGGTCGTTGATCTCGGCGTAGGT
>MHZX01000096.1:0-17087 GCA_001828935.1 Rhodocyclales bacterium RIFCSPLOWO2_02_FULL_63_24 | reverse complement strand
CTTGCCCAGCGCGATCAAGTTCTTCAAGCGGGTGCGCTTGGTATCCATGTCGATCGGCGCCGCTTCGGGAGCAATCAGTTTTTCCTTGCTCTTGCGGCCGCGGGATTCGGCGATGGCCTTGGCGGCCGATTTGGCGGGCACCGGTTGGGCGACCTTGGCCGCAACTTCTTTGGCGGCAGCGGCGGGCGCTTCCTTGACCGGGGCGGCCTTGGCGGCGACTTTGGCCGGCGGCGCCTTGGCGGGGGCAGGCTTGGCCGGGGCTTTGGCGGCGACTTTGACCGGTGCAGGCTTCTTGGCGGGCGCGGGTTTTTTCGCCACCGGTTTGGCGGCGGCCTTCGACTTGCTCTGCTTCGCGATTTCCTTCGGCATGACTATCCTCGGCTAGAACGCGATTGCGGCGCGGTCGGTCATGGAAACGCCGCGCTGTGCGCAGGTAAACCGACTCAGCGCGCCGTAAAAGCGTTGGAGAACCAAGGATTGTATCAGATCGGGCCGCCGCTCGTCGAGGGTGGGCCGGGATGCTTCTTCGCCAGCAGTTCAGTGAGCCGTTTGCGCTCTTCCGCGCTCAGCCCTTCCTCCTTGGCGCGGGCGGCGAGACGCTTGATCTCGTCGGTGACGGCGGTCTGCCGCAGGCGGGCTACGGAATCGTTGAACATGGCCTCGAGGGCGCCGAGATCAACTTCCTCCACCATGTTGGCCGCAATGCCGGCAATCAATGATTCGTGGGGCGTGTTGCGGAAGAACTCGAGCAGGAGGCCGAAGCCGCCGGCCGGCAACTCGCCGTGTTCGATCGCATCGGCAATCGCGATCAGCGCATCGCCCTCCACGCGTTCGCGGTCGATCAGATCCAACGGCAGGCTGGCTGCCCACTCCGGCTTGTGCAGCAGGATTTGCAGCAGCTTGTATTCGATGGAGGAGGGCACCGGCCGCTGTTTCATCTGCGCCGGCGCGTAGCGGCTGCGGGCCAGGGGTTTCAGCCCGCATTGGGCTTCGACTTCGGCCTGCGAGACCTGTGCGCGGTGGGCGATTTCCTTGGTCAATTGGACCCGCAGGATCGGCGCCGACATTTTCTGCAGCAGCGGCTTGGCCGCGTGCACCAGCATGGCGCGGCCCTCGGCGGTGCTCGGGTTGGTTTGCTTGACCAGTTCGCGCAGCAGGAATTCGCTGAGCCGGGTCGCGCTACGCGTCTGCTGCACGAAGGCTTCCCTGCCATGTTCGCGGATGAACTCGTCCGGGTCCTGGTTGCCCGGCATCTGCAGGATTTCGACGGTCTTGTTGTCCGCCAAATGCGCCAGGCTGACCTCCATGGCGCGCCATGCCGCGCGATCGCCGGCACTGTCGCGGTCGAAGCAAAACACCACGCGATTGGCCTGCTTCAGCAGTTTTTGCACGTTGGCGTCGGTCGCTGCGGTGCCGAGCGTGGCGACCACGTTTTCGACGCCGCACTGCACCAGTCCGACCACATCCATATAGCCTTCGACCACCAGCACCGTGTCTTCTTCCTGGATCGCCTTGCGCGCCTGGGAAAGTCCATATAACTCGCGGCCTTTCTCGAACAGCGGCGTTTCCGGCGAATTCAGGTACTTCGGCTCGCCCTCGCCGATCACCCGGCCGCCGAAGCCGATCACGTTGCCGCGCTGGTCGAGGATGGGGAACATCACTCGGTCGCGAAAGCGGTCGTAGCGGCGGCCCTGCTCATTGACGATGACCAGGCCGCATTCGACCAGCGCCGGGTCGTTGTAGTCGGCAAACACCTGTTGTAGCCCCTGCCAGCCGTCGGGGGCATAGCCGAGGCCGAATTTCGCGGCGATCTCGCCCGTCAGGCCCCGGTTCTTGAGGTAATCGACGGCCTTCGGCGTTGCCTTCAACTGGTCGCGATAAAAGCGCATGGCGCGTGCCATCGGTTCGGTCAGCGGCGCCTTCTTGGCGCGGATGGCGGCATTGCGCTCTTCCTGCGGCACCTGCAGTCCGGCCGACGAAGCCAGATCCTCGACCGCCTCGACGAAGCCGATGCCGGCATGCTGCATCAGGAAGCCGATCGCGCTGCCGTGGGCGCCGCAGCCGAAGCAGTGATAAAACTGCTTGGACGGGCTCACCGTGAAGGACGGCGTCTTCTCGGAATGGAAGGGGCAGCAGGCGCTGTAATTGGCCCCAGCCTTGCGCAGCGGCACGTAGCGCTCGACTACATCGACGATGTCGACGCGAGCAAGCAGTTCCTGGACGAAGCTTTCTGGGATCACGGCGCGATTAATGTCCGGAAGCCGCGCAGCGGCTGAACCACCGTCACCCCTTCCCGACGGGAAGGGGCAGGAGGATGGGGGCCATTATGCTCCCGACAGTTTGGCCTTGACGAGCTTGGAGACTTCGCCCATGTCGGCGCGGCCGGCGACCTGGGGCTTGACCAGCGCGATCACCTTGCCCATGTCGGCCGGGGCCTTGGCGCCGGATGTGGCGATGGCGGCGACGATGATCGCTTCCACCTCGGCGGCGGAGAGACCCTGCGGCATGTAGCCGGCCAGCACGGAGGTCTCGAATTTCTCGGCATCGGCCAGATCCTGGCGTTTGGCGGCTTCGTACTGGGCGATCGAATCCTTGCGCTGCTTCAGCATCTTCTCGATCACCGCAATCACTGCGGCGTCGTCGATGACCAGCTTTTCATCGACCCGCTTCTGCTTGATGGCGGCGCGCAGCAGGCTCAGCGCATCCTTGCGGGCCTTCTCGCCGGCCTTCATGGCGGCTTTCCAGTCGTCGTCGATACGCGTTTCGAGGCTCATCGAATCATCCTTTCCACTCCGGTGGATATCGTCCTCGACTCTCGTCTCGGACATTCCTGTGGATACCGTCCTCGACTCACGTCTCGGACATAAAACACAAAAACCGCCTGGCGGCGGTTTCGGTGATCAAGCAGCAAAATGAATGCGGTTCAGGCTGCAGAACCGCATTCCGGCTCAATACATTTTCGGCGGCAGGAGCTGGCTACGAATGCGCTTGTGATGGCGCTTGACGGCAGCGGCGGCCTTGCGCTTGCGCTCGGTGGTGGGCTTTTCGTAAAACTCGCGTGCACGCAGTTCGGTAAGCAGACCAGTCTTTTCGATGGCGCGCTTGAAGCGGCGGATCGCGACTTCAAACGGCTCGTTTTCCTTGAGGCGAATACCCGGCATTGCAATTATCCTGGAGAGGCGGAAAGGCGCGCATTCTAAACGCTTTGCCAATGATGTCAATTGTTTCAGCGCCGTCGGCGTCGAAACCGGGCAGCGCCGGTCGCCGAGAACGGGCCGGTTGCTGCGAACGTCAGGCTGCCGCTGCCGCGGCGTGCAGGGTCTGTCGCCATTTGCCAAAGGCCGTCTGCGTGTCGGGCGGCAGGCTTTGTATCAGTTCCGCGCCGCGCCGATCGATTTCATGACCCATATCCTTCAGCTGAAACTGCACCTCGTCGAGCACCGCCACCAGCTCTGCGGCAATCTCGGGATCGGCGCCGGCCATTTCGGCAAGGCCCTCGATATTGTCCGGGTTGAATCCGAATTGCAGAAGCATCGAATTGAGATTGCGGACGTGGTCGAACAGAAAGCCTGCACCGTCCTGGTCGTCGTCGTGCGGCGCAGTGTCAAGCACCCGGCGCAGTTGCTCCCAGCCGGTCAGCACGCGGACGACCATGGTCAGCTTTTCTCCGGCCGTCCAGGCGGGCAGGTCGGTAGCGTTTGGCGACGGCGGCAACGGGGCGATCAGCGCTTCATGCACCAAGGCTATCGCCTTGCCGTCGTACTTTCTCAGATTGAGGCGCAAGAGCGTGCTCAGGCGGTGGCGGTCGGGAAAGCGGGCCAGTATCGATTCGGCCACGTCGGCCACCATCAGTAGCCGGCTCAAGGGCGCAATGGCATCGACGCTCAAGCCGGCGGGGTAGCCGCTGCCGTCCAGGCGCTCATGGTGATGCAGCACGGTGCGCGGCACCTCGGGGTCGATATCGGGAATGTCTTGCAGAACCAGATAACCGGTGATCGGATGCGAATGGACGAAACGACGCTCTTCACCGCTGATGCGGTGTTCCGGTGCCAGCAAGGCCGGATCGATGTGCAATTCGCCAAAGTCGTGACACAGCGCGGCAAGCAGGAGCTTGTCCGTGACCGCGGCAGGTAATTCCATGCGGATCGCCAGATAGTGGCAAAGCAGCGCGACGCGCAGGCTGTGCCGATACAGTGCGGGCCGCTGCGCGCGCGCCAGCGTCAGGTTGAAACCGGCAGCGGCAGGCAGCCTGAGGCGGCTGAGGCCGTGACGCATGGCCAGCGGATCGCCCGAGCGCGCCGCCAGCTGGGTCCACCAGTGCTGCTCCTCCAGGCAGTCGGCGGCGGCCTTGCCGAGCGTTTCCGGCGTCACGCCATCGGCGACTTCGAGGCCGCGATCCAGCGGTTCGCGCAGACTGTGCCCCGTCAGCTTGTCGCGCAACCGCGAATCGATGCGGTGACCCTTGGCCACCAGCTTGATGCCGTTGTCGCTGTGGATGTCGATGGCGGCGGTGACCGCCGACACGTCGCCCATCGCCGCGATCTCGCCTTTGTAATGCGTGCTGTCGGTCCGATGGGCTGCTGCGGGGCTGCCGTTCGGATGTGCAGCGTGTTTCGAGTTCGCCATCGTCAATCCCTTTTTGTCACCGAGGATAATAACCCGGGGTGATTGCGGCAATGTGCTTGCCGTCCTTATCGCGTGGCGCCGCCTGCAGCCGCAACGTCTGCAACAGGCATGATGCCGCTGCGTCGGCACCGTCGGCCAGCGGCACCGCCGGCTCCGGCGCAGCCCAGAGCCGCTGCAGATCGTCAATGAAGTCGCCAACCAGCAACCGCTCTCGCGTCAGCATCGCAGCGCGGGCGTGCCGCGCAAGCCATGCCGCGAAGTGCGGCGTCTCCGGCCAGTCGTCGCGTTCGACCCGCCATTCGACGGGCAGCAGCCAGTTCAGACCGGGCGTTTGCGGCCAGCTTTCAACCGGCAGGCGGAATTCCATGCCGCCCATGGCCAGCAGAATCCAGCGTCCGCTTTCGTCGATTGCTGACGTCGCCCCAAGTGCTTGCGCGTCGCATCGTTCATGCGCGGGAGGAGGTTTCGCGTACCCGTATGTTTTTGACACCTTGAAACTGCCCGCCGGGGGCACCTATTTGTCGCGCATCGTGATCAATCACGAGCGCGGCGCGCATTCTGGCCTGGAGCAGCCGACCGTGTTGCTGGCAACGCCGGTGAGCGACCGCCAGGGTCGCGCGCTCGGTGTCGTGGTGATCAATGTCGGCCTGAACGGAACCTTCGCCCTGCTCGCGGCGGATCTGCCCAAGGAGTTTCAGCTCTTCCCCGCCAACGGCCAGGGCGATTTTCTGATCTATCCCGACCGCAGCAAGACCTTCGGCTTCGACCGGGGCCGGCGCGTGCTGGTGCAGGACGAGTTTGCCGCGACCCGCGACCTGGTCGACGGCAAGGCGGACCAGGTGCTGATCGAGGCGAAGGAAGGGCGCTATGTCGAGGCCCCGATGGTGGCGGCATTTATCGGCCGTCGAGTGCAAACCGCCTCCGATGAGAGCGCCCTGATTCTCGGTCTGGCGCAGCCTCTCGCCGCCGTCCTGGATCGAGCCGACAAGCTGGGCGCGGCCACGCTGCAGATCGTAATCGGCTTCTGCCTTGCCTGCGTTCTGCTCGCCGTGCCGCTGGCACGCGCGGTGACGCGTCCGATCAATTCCATGAGCGTGGCCGTGCAACGCTTTGCCGACCAGCATCGGGCGGAAGGGCTTCCGCTCGAACGTCGGGTTGAGATCGGCGTACTGGCGTGCAGCTTCAACCGGATGCAGGACCAGATCAGGCAGCAATTGGCCGAGTTGCGGCAAAGCCGGCGCGGGCTCGAACACTTGGCGCTGATGTTCATCGATCTCGACAAGTTCAAGCCGATCAACGACAGCCTGGGCCATGCAGTCGGGGACCTGTTGCTGGAGGAAATTGCCGGCCGCGTCCGCAAGGCCATTCGCGACTCCGATACCGCCGCCCGCATCGGCGGAGACGAATTCGTGGCCGCGCGGCGCGCCATCCAGCAAAGCGAAGACGCCATGACCGTGGCGGAGAAGGTTCGCCTGGCGATCCTTGAGCCGTTCGCCGTCGGCGACCGCTCGGTCGCGGTGTCGGCCAGCATCGGCATCGCCCTGTATCCGGACGACGGCGCGGACATGCTGGAGCTGTCGCAGCATGCCGATGAGGCGATGTATCGCGCCAAGCAACAGAGGCGTGATACCGTCGCGTTTTACCAAGCCGCCGTTGAGGCCAGTCCGACCACATGATTCTCGAATCGACCCTGACCTGCCCGCAATGCGGACACGTTAAAACCGAAACCATGCCGACCGATGCCTGCCAGTGGTTCTACGAGTGCGAAGGCTGTCACACGCTGCTCAAGCCCAAGCCGGGCGACTGCTGCGTGTTCTGCTCCTACGGCACGGTACCTTGTCCGCCGATTCAGGAGCATGGCCGGGGACATTGCTGCTGAGCGGCGACTTGCGCTGTTCGCCGTCCAACGCCGTCCCGCCAGCGCCGACTATGCCTGCCCCCGAGCCGCCAGCCGCGTCAGCGCCGCATATCCCGCGTGCCATCTGGGCACTCGGCTTCGTCAGCCTGCTGATGGACGTTTCATCCGAACTGATACACAGCCTGCTGCCGGTGTTCATGTTCACCGCGCTCGGCGTTTCGGCCTTCACCATCGGCCTGATCGAAGGCGCGGCGGAGGCGACGGCGCTGATCGTGAAAGTCTTTTCCGGTGTGCTGTCCGACTACTGGGGCCGGCGCAAACCGCTGGCGGTGCTCGGCTACGGCCTGGGGGCGCTGTCCAAGCCGCTTTTCGCGCTGGCCGGCGGTGTCGGCCTGGTGGTTGCCGCGCGCCTCATCGATCGCGTCGGCAAGGGCATTCGCGGTGCGCCGCGCGACGCCCTGATCGCCGACATCGCGCCGCCGCAACTGCGCGGCGCCGCCTTCGGCTTGCGCCAGTCGCTCGACACCGTCGGCGCCTTCCTTGGCCCCCTGCTGGCAATGGCGCTGATGTTGCTGTGGGCGGACGATTTTCGCGCGGTGTTCTGGGTGGCGGTGATTCCCGCCTTGCTCGCCGTGGCCTTGCTGGCGTTCGGCGTGCGCGAGCCGGAACGCAAAGCGGATGGCAAGCGCGTCAATCCCATCCGCCGCGAGAATCTGCGGCGGATGCCCGGCGCCTACTGGTGGGTGGTGGCGATAGGCGCGATGTTCACCCTGGCGCGCTTTTCGGAAGCCTTTCTGGTCCTGCGCGCGCAGCAGGACGGTTTGCCGCTGGCCTTGACGCCGCTGGTGCTGATCGCCATGAACCTGGTCTACGCGCTCAGCGCCTACCCCTGCGGCAGGCTGGCCGACGTCATGTCGCATTCCCGGCTGCTGGCCATGGGGCTGGTGGTGTTGATTGCCGCCGACGTGGCGTTGGCATGGGCCGGGCACTGGACGGTGGTCTGCCTGGGCATCGTCTTGTGGGGCCTGCACATGGGCATGACCCAAGGGCTGCTGGCGACGATGGTGGCCGCCAGCGCACCGGCCGATTTGCGCGGCACGGCCTACGGCTTCTTCAATCTCGTCAGCGGCATTGCGATGCTGTTCGCCAGCGCCCTGGCGGGTTTGCTCTGGGATAGCCTGGGCGCCGGATTCACCTTCATCGGCGGCGCTATCTTTGGCGCCGCGGCGCTGGCCGCCGTGGTATTGCGCAGCGCGCGACGAAAGGCCTGGTAGCGGGGCCTTCCCGCCGTCTCGCCGGCGCCGACTTCCAGGCTCGGGGGGCGATGCGCCGGCGCGCATTTATAGCTTCGTCATGGCGTCGTGGTGGGCGGAAAAGTGCAAGGCGCTCGTGCCGGACGCAAGCATCCCGCGTAAGATGCAGCCTGAACGGCATATCTCTTTGGTTAGAGCGAAACACCTTGTTTGGAGCCCCCTGTGACTTACGCGTGCAGCGCGCCGCTTGGTAACCCCCCGCGAGGGGCGAGGCGGGAATTCGCGACGCATGCGTCGCGCCGCCGCAGCCGGCTGGCTGTGCAAAGCCAGCCGTGGGCCGCGCAGCGGAAGGGGTGGCGGGCGAACAAACGGCTTTTCGCGTGTTTCATCTTTTGCAGGTGGCGCTCGGTGCCATGAGCGTTAGAGCGACAAGCGCATCGGACCCCGTTCTGCAGCGTTCGGCGACCGGACAGCGGCTTCTGTCCGGCTGCTGTCGCAATAAAAATACCTGCCCGGCCGTGACCGGGGAAAGAGGCGGAGCAGACATGGACAGGGTGTTGCAGCGGAGACGGTCAGCCAGCCATCGGGAAGCCGGCCTCGCCTTGCTTGCCTTCGGTTCATTCGATCCCGCCGCAGGGGTCTGAAAGTCCAGAGCGATGGATACCCGCGCCATCGACACGTTGCAGCAACAGCTCGAGGATTTGCGCGACAAGCTCGCCCGCGACGGCTGGGATCGACGGCGCGGCCAGCGTCTGCTGCATAGTCTGAAGCGGGCGCATGCCCTGCTGGACCACGGCGCGGTGAAGGATACCTGCACCGCTCTGCTGTCCCTGCTCGCCAAGGCGGTCGCCGAGGAAGAAGTCGCTGCCGTTCGCTTGCATGCGCTGCTCGATCTCACCGGCCGGTTGGCGGCGGCTCTAGGCGAGGGCGATGGCGCGGCGCCATCGCGGAACCCACCCGTGGCGGTCGAGGTGGTGGCGGTGGGCGACTTCGAACAGGATCTGGAGCCTCTGCGTACCATGTTGGCAGGGATGGGCGTGGTGCTGGTGGAATGCCCGCAGGCGGAGAACTTGTGCACGCCGCTCGGCGCAAACCATCTCGTGCTGGCCGACATGGAATGGCTCCAGTCGCTCACCGAGGAGCGCCGTCATGCGCTTGCCGCGGAGGCCGTCCAGGCCGCCAGCTGGATCGTGCTGAGCGCGCCGGACGCGAATTTCTCGCGGCAGGTCGAGTTGCTGCGCCTGGGTGTCGGCCACATCGTCGAGCGGCCGCTGGCGCCGCAAGGGCTGGCGACCCTGATTGAAGAATTGCGCCGCGAACAGCGCGGTGATCACTATCGCGTGATGCTGGTGGATGACGCGCAAGAAGCGCTCGACATGCTTGCGGCGGTGCTGACCGAGGCCGGCATGGACGTGTTGCCACTCGATGATCCGCTGCTGGCGTGGGATTTGATCGACGAGTACCGGCCCGACGTGCTGGTGCTGGCGGTCGAGATGGCGGCATGTCGCGGACCGGAACTGGTCGCCCTGCTGCGCCAGAAGGAAACCTGCGCCCAGTTGCCCGCGATCTATCTCGCGGCCTCGACCGATCGCGAACGGCGACTGGTTCCCCATCACGCGCTCGCCGAGGATTTCCTGCCCAAGTCCGGCGATCCGGCTGCGCTGGTTGCGGCAGTGCTTGCCCTGGCGCGGCGGTATCGGCGTTTGCAGCGCGTGGCCGTCGCCCGCGACCCACAGACGGACCACGCGTCGGGCTCGGCGGGAAGCGTTCCAGGACATGTCGGCACGGTGCGGGACATTGCCGACGATGGTCGCGTCGCCCCGGGACAGGATTACGCCAAGCAGGTGTTGGCCCAAATCATCGACGGTACGCCGATCCCGACCTTCGTCATCGATGCCGAGCATCGGGTCACGCAATGGAACCGGGCCTGCGAGCTGGTCACCGGAGTCGCCGCCGCCGACGTGGTCGGTACCAAGGACCCGTGGAAGGCGTTTTATGCGACGCCGCGTCCGGTGCTGGCCGACCTGATCGTCAATGACGACCGGGCGGCGATGGCGGCCATGGAGCACTACTACACCGGCAGCATTCGCCAATCCTCGATCGTGCGCGGTGCCAGCGAGGCCGAAGGATACTTTCCGAACATGGGGCGCTGGCTGAGCTTCCTGGCCGCGCCGCTGCGCGACGACACTGGGCGCATTGTCGGCGCCATCGAGACGTTGCAGGACATTACCGAGCGCAAGCAGGCGGAAGCCAGCCTGCGGGTCGCGGCGATTGCCTTCGAGTCGCAGGAAGGCATGATGATCACCGATGCGAATGGGATCATCGTGCGGGTTAACCAGGCCTTCACCCGCCTCACCGGCTACAGCGCGGAAGAGGCGGTCGGTCGGACCCCGGCGCTGTTCAAATCGGGACGCCACGACGATACCTACTACCGGCGCATGTGGGACACGCTGAAGGAGTATGGACATTGGCAGGGCGAAATCTGGAACCGGCGCAAGAACGGCAAGGTCTATGCCGAAATGCTGACCATCAGTTCGGTGATCGGTCCCGACGGCCAGGTCAGCAACTACATCGGCACTTTTTCCGACATTTCGCGCAATAGCGAGGCGCAAGCCGAAATCCATCGCCTGGCGTTCTACGATCCGTTGACCCAGCTGCCCAACCGGCGGCTGCTGCTCGATCGCCTGCAGCAGGCGATCACCGCCTGTTCGCGCAACGAGCGCGAGGGCGCGCTGCTGTTCATCGACCTGGACAACTTCAAGGTCCTCAACGACACCCTCGGTCATGACAAAGGCGATCTGCTGCTGCAACAGGTCGCGCAGCGGCTGAGCGCCAGCGTGCGTGAGGGCGATACCGTGGCCCGCCTCGGCGGCGACGAGTTCGTGGTGATGCTGGAAGGTCTCGATCCCAGCCCGGAAGAGGCGGCGCCGCAGGCCAAGGCGGTCGGCGAGAAAATCCTTGCCGCGCTGAACCAGCCCTATCAGCTGGCCGAGCATCCGCATCACAGCACGCCGAGCATCGGCGTCACGCTGTTCGGCGAGACCCGCGACACGGTGGATGACCTGCTCAAGCGGGCCGACTTCGCCATGTATCAGTCCAAGGCGGCGGGCCGCAACACGCTGCGTTTTTTCGATCCGGACATGCAGGCCGTGGTCACCGCCCGCGCCAGCCTCGAAGCCGAACTGCGCCAGGGTCTGCAGCAAGAGCAGTTCCTGCTCCACTATCAGGCCCAGGTCGACGGCAGCGGGCAGCTGACCGGCGTCGAAGCGCTGGTGCGCTGGCAGCATCCGGAGCGCGGCATGGTCCCCCCCGGCGAGTTCATCCCGCTGGCCGAAGATACCGGGCTGATCCTGCCGCTCGGGCAGTGGGTGCTGGAGGCCGCCTGCGCCCAACTGGTGAACTGGGCACGCCAGCCGGCGATGAAGCATCTCAGCGTGGCGGTCAATGTCAGTGCCCGCCAGTTCCACCACTTCGATTTTGTCCAGCAGGTGCTGGCCACGCTCGAACGCAGCGGCGCCAATCCGAGTCGCCTCAAGCTGGAGTTGACGGAGAGTCTGTTGCTGGCCGATGTCGAAGACGTGATCGCCAAGATGAGCGTGCTCAAGGCGCAAGGCGTCTGCTTTTCGCTCGACGACTTCGGCACCGGGTACTCGTCGCTCACCTATCTCAAGCGCCTGCCGCTGGATCAGTTGAAGATCGATCAATCCTTCGTCCGCGACGTGCTCACCGATCCCAATGACGCGGCCATAGCCAAGGCCATCATCACGCTGGGACAGAGCCTGGGTCTGGCGGTGATCGCGGAAGGCGTCGAAACCGAAGGGCAGCGCGGCTTTCTTTCCAGCCATGGCTGCGACGCCTATCAGGGGTTCCTGTTTGGCCGTCCATGTCCGGCGCAGGCCCTGGCTGCAGTCGGGCACGGCAGGTCGGCGCCGGCGAGCTAGACATGGCGAAATTCGGGATGCACCGGTTGCGCATCGGCACCCGCGTCGGACTCGCCCTGGCGTTGCCGATACTCGGGGTGCTGGGCCTGTCGTTGTGGATACTCAGCGGCTACTTCCGTACCGCAAACGAGATGAGGGATCTGCGGGTGATCGCGGAGATGGCGCCCGGACTCAGCGATCTGGTGCATGCGATACAGAAGGAACGTGGCGTTTCCGCCAGCTTTATTGGCTCCGAGGGCGCCGAGCTGGCGGAAAGAATGCCGGCGCGACAGGCGGAGACCGACCAGAAGCGGGATGCGCTGGCCAGTGCGCTGGTGTATTTTGACGCGTCGCGCTTTGGCGGCACCCTGGTCAGCCGGATCGCGGCGGCAAGGGAGGCGGTCGACCAGATCGAAACCTGGCGCGGCGCCGTGGCCGAGCACAGGATGACGGTGACGGAGTTGACCCGCCTTTACGGCGACGCCGTCACCAAGCTGATCGGCGTCGTCGAGGAAATTCTGGTCGTCAGCACACGGGCCGACCTGACGCGTTCGATCTATGCCTACCTGCACCTCCTGCACGCCAAGGAAAGCGCCGGCCTCGAACGCGCCATCGGCGCCGCGGGTTTCGCTGCCGGCCGCCTCGATGCCGCGGGCCAGACCCGCCTGGTCGAACTGATCGATCGGCAGCGCCTGTATCTCGACCAGTTCCGTCATTTCGCGTCGGTGGGACAGGTGGCGCTGCTCGACTACCTGCTGGAAGGCGCCGGAGCGGTCGAGATCGAGCGCATGCGGCGGGTCGTCAGCCAGAGCCGGAGCGCGCGCCTTGCCGGCGACATCACGGTCGCGCACTGGTTCGACACGACTACGCAAAGGATAGATCAGCTCAAGGTCGTCGAGGACAGCGTCGCCGCCGCGCTGATTGCCCAGGCCAGGCGGGCCGAAGAGGCGGCCCTGCATACCGCGAGAATGGTCACCGTGCTGGCCGTCATCTTGTTGTCGCTCACGGTCGCGGTGGCGACGCTGCTGGCGCGCGGAATCATCCAGCCGATGGCCAGGATCACCCACGCCATGAGCAGGCTTGCGGCGCGCGACGAAACCGTCGAGATCACCGCGCGCGATGGCCGGCGCAGCGACGAAATCGGCGACATGGCGCGCGCCATGGCAGTATTCCGCGAAAGCCTGATCAAGGTGGTGCAGGCCGAAGAGAGGCTGAAGAGCGAGGCCATCCTGCGCCTGCATTACCAGGCATTGGCGTCGATTTCACAGGGCGTCATCATCACCGATGCCGAACGGCATATCACCTATGCCAATGCGGCGTTCCAGCGCATAACCGGCTATACCGAGGCGGAGATACTTGGCCGCACGCCGTCATTCCTGCACAACCGGGGAGCGGACGCCGACATCCTCGCCGAACTGGAGTCGGCGCTGGCGCGCGGATATCCCTTCAGCGGCCACCTGATGAACTTCAAGAAGGACGGTACGCCCTTCTGGAGCGACCTGTCGATCACCCCGGTGATCGGCGGCGACGGCCGTACCACGCATTTCGTCGGGATTACCCGCGACATTACCGAAAGCCGGCAGATCCAGCAGGAACTGCGCATCGCGGCCACCGCCTTCGAATCGCTGCACGGCATCATGGTCACCGATGCCAAAGGCATCATCCTGCGGGTCAACCAGGCGTTCGCGGAACTGACCGGATTCAGCGCCGAGGAAGTGGTCGGGCATACGCCCTCGATGCTCAAGTCGGGCAAGCACGACCCGGAGTTTTATGCCGGCATGTGGCGCCAGCTGGAAGCGACGGGCGCCTGGTATGGCGAGATATGGGACAGGCGCAAGAGCGGCGAAGTTTTTCCCAAGTGGCAGACCATCTCGGCGGTGAGAGGCCTGGATGGGCAGATTACCCACTACGTGGCGGCCTTTTCCGATATCAGCGAGAGCAAGGCGGCCGAGAACGAGATCAGGAACCTGGCATTCTTCGACCCGCTCACCCAACTGCCCAATCGCCGGCTCCTGCTCGACCGCTTGCAGCATGCGCTGGCCGCCAGCGCCCGCAACCGGCGCAACGGCGCCTTGCTGTTCATCGACCTCGACAACTTCAAGAACCTCAACGACACCCTGGGCCACGACCAGGGCGACTTGCTGCTGCAGCAGGTCGCGGCACGCCTGACCGAGTGCGTGCGCGAAGGCGACACGGTGGCCAGGCTCGGCGGCGACGAATTCGTCCTGATGCTGGAAGATCTGAGCGAGAACCTTGCCGAGGCGGCGGCCCAGGCCGAAATGGTCGGCGAGAAAATTCTGGACCTGCTCAATCAGTCATATCAGTTGCAGGTGCAGGACTACCACTGCACGCCGAGCATCGGCATCACGCTCTACTGCGGTCGTGACGCGGGCATCGACGAGCTGTTGCAGCAGGCCGATCTGGCGATGTACCAGGCCAAGGCGGCGGGGCGCAACGCCCTGCGCTTCTTCCGCCCGGACATGCAGGCAGCGGTCAACATGCGCTCAAAGCTGGAGGCGGATTTGCGCAAGGGGTTGCGACAGAACCAGTTCATGCTTTTCTATCAGCCGCAGGTGGGTGCGCAAGGGCAGTTGACCGGGGTCGAGGCGCTGGTGCGCTGGCGCCATCCTGAGCGCGGCCTGATCGCCCCCAACGAATTCATTACTCTGGCGGAGGATACCGGCCTGATCCTGCCGCTGGGCCAGTGGGTGTTGGAAACCGCCTGCCGGCACCTGGCGACTTGGGGCCGGGATGCGAACAAGACCCACCTCACCGTGGCCGTCAACGTCAGCGCGCGCCAGTTCCATCACAAGGATTTTGTCGACCAAGTCCTGGCGACGCTCAAACTTACGGGGGCCAACCCCCAGCGTTTGAAGCTGGAATTGACCGAGAGCCTGTTTCTCGCCGACGTCGAGGACACCATTGCCAAGATGACCGTACTCAAGACGGCGGGAGTGAGCTTCTCGCTTGACGATTTCGGCACCGGATATTCCTCGCTGGCCTACCTGAAGCGCCTGCCCCTGGACCAGTTGAAGATCGACAAGTCCTTCATTCGCGACGTCTTGACCGATCCCAACGACGCCGCAATCGCCAGAACCATCGTTGCCCTGGCGCACAGCATGGGCTTGGCGGTGATCGCCGAAGGAGTGGAGACCGAAGCCCAGCGGGAATTCCTCGTCAGCAACAACTGTCTTGCCTTCCAGGGCTATCTGTTCGGCAAACCGGTCCCGCCGGAAACCGACGCCCCACAGGGATGAAGACGACCTGCCCGTCTGGCTCTTTGACGGCTGACCGAAGCTTTGCAATATTTCCAGTGCAATAATGATTCGATACATGCATGCTGGCGTTGCCGGGAGAAGGGGTAGGTCGTGAACAGGATTCATCTTTTCGCCCTGGGCTTGGGCATGCTGCTGAGCTGCGCGGCACCTGCACAGTCCGGCCGCATCGACCGGGTGTCTGCTGCCGGGGAACTCAGGGTGTGCATCTGGCCAGACTACTTCGGGATTTCCTATCGCAACCCCAAGACCCAGCAACTGATCGGCATCGACATCGACATGGCGCGGGCGCTGGCCCTGGACTTGGGCGTCCGGTTGCGCTTTGTGGATAGCTCCTTCGCCCGGCTGATCGACGACGTCACCCAGGACCGGTGCGACATCGCCATGTTCGCCATCGGCGTTACTGCGGGGCGCGCCGAGAAGTTGCGTTTTACGCAGCCGCATCTGGTGAGCGACATCTATGCCATCACCACCAAGAGCAACCGCCGCATCAAGACCTGGGAGGACATCGACAAACCCGGTGTGGTGGTGGCGGTGGCCAAGGGCACGCTGCACGAACCGGTGATGCGCGAAAGGCTGACGCAGGCGAGCTTGCTGGTCACCGGCACCGCACAAGGCCGCGAGCAGGAAGTCGAGTCCGGTCGCGCCGACGTATTCATGACCGATTTTCCCTTCAGTCACCGCATGCTGGAAACCACCGACTGGGCGCGCCTGGTGGCGCCGCCGGCGGTCTATCACCTGACCCCTTACGCTTATGCGATGCAACAGGGTGACGACCTCTGGTATGCCCGCATCGAGCGCTTCATGAGCGACGTCAAGCGCGACGGCCGCCTGCGCGCCGCAGCGCATCGTCACAAGCTTGATCCCATCCTGGCCGGAGATTGATTGCCCCGCCCGCCAGTTTGAACATGAACGCCAAGCTGCGCGCCGTCTCGCCAGCGCCGACTCTTGCGCCGTGCTTCGGTGCTCCGTGCAGATTGTTGTTGCGGAAGGGGAATGCACGTTCTGGCCGGCACCGCATGGCGCTGCGAAGTACCCCTACGGCTTGACAGACTATTGGTGCGGACGCTAAGTTCGCCGCGGCAGGCCGCAGCAACGCTGACCGAACCGACAACAATTCGACTGAGGGAACAATAATGGCGCCACCCCCCCTGGCCTCGCGCGAGGCAGTACGCGAGGAACGATTCAGCGATGTCTGGAGCAACGAGCTGAACGATGCATTTGCGGATATCGCGCGCTATTACGACCGCGCCAACGAAATCGCCGCGCTCGGCTTGTGGAGCAGCTTCCTCAGGCGCTTCATGCAAACGGTGGACATCAAGCCGAACCAGAAGGTGCTGGACGTTTGCGGCGGCACCAACGCCGTCGGCATCGCCCTGCTCAAGCGCGAACCGACGCTGGACGTGCATGCCATGGACCGCAGTGCGGAGATGCAGACCGTGGGGCAGCAGAACGCCGCGGCGCTGGGCTTCCACATCAAGAGCACCATCGGCGACGTGCATACGCTGCCTTTCCCCGACAACCATTTCGATGTCGTTACACTGCAGTTCGCCTCGCGCCACCTGAAGGTGCGCGAGGTGTTCAGCGAGATCCTGCGGGTGCTGAAGCCGGGCGGGCATTTCCACCATTCGGATATGCTGCGTCCGCGCAATCCGATCGTGAAGAACCTCTACTACGCCTATCTCAAGGCCTGCCTCAATTTCACCAGCCTGATCGTCGGCAGCAGCCCTGCGGCGACCAAGTTCAAACAGTATTTCATCGACGCGCTGGAACTGTTCTACACGGCCGAGGAGTTGTCGATCGTGTTGCGCGAACTGGGCTTCGTCGAAGTCACGGTGGATACCGTGTTTCACGGCATGCTGGGCTTTCATCGCGCGGTGAAACCGCTACCGGCCTGATCGCGCCGGCGATGGTCTCGGGCCGTCAGTCATGACGGACCGTGCTTTTTTGCAGCACAATGCCAATATGGGTCGGCGGTATTGCGCATTCCTTGCCTGCTCATTGATATGAATCAAGACAGAGAGAATCATTCATAGGAAACTGCGCGCTGTTTTTTCAACCTAATTCGGAGCCTCCTCATGAAAGCCAAACACACCCTTATTCTGACCGGATCACTGTTCGTCGCGCTGGCCGGACTGGCGCCGGTCCATGCGGC
>MHZX01000095.1 GCA_001828935.1 Rhodocyclales bacterium RIFCSPLOWO2_02_FULL_63_24 | reverse complement strand
CTTCCCCTTGCCGGGCGAGTAGAGGACTTTCACCTCCAAGTAAGTGCGCCCTGCCGGGCGCACCAAAAGCAAAAACGGGGCTGCGGCCCCGTTTTTCATTGCCGGACGCCGTGTCGCCGGCGCCGACTCCCGGCGCCTCAACCCAGCCAGCGCCGCGCGTTGCGGAACATCTCCAGCCACGGTGCATCCTCGCCCAAGCCCTCCGATCGCCATGACATCTGCACGCTGCGGAAGGTCCGCTCCGGGTGCGGCATCATGATCGTGAAGCGGCCGTCGGCGGTGGTCACGCCGGCGATGCCGTCGGGCGAGCCGTTGGGATTGAACGGGTAGCTCGTCGCCACGGCGCCGCGATTGTCGATGTAACGCATCGCCACCAGCGTCTTGCCGTTCTGGCCAACGGCGAATTCCGCACGGCCCTCGCCATGGCTGACCACCACGGGCAGTTTCGAACCGGCCATGCCGCCGAGGAAAATCGAATTCGATGCCGGAATCTCCACCATCACCACGCGCGCCTCGAACTGTTCGCTGCGGTTGCGCTGGAAGCTCGGCCAGCCCTGTGCGCCGGGAATGATCGGCGCCAAGTGCGCCATCATCTGGCAGCCGTTGCAGACGCCGAGCGCGAAGCTGTCGGCGCGAACGAAGAAGGCGCTGAACTCGTCGCGCAGTCGGTCGTTGAACAGGACCGACTTGGCCCAGCCCTGACCCGCGCCCAGTACGTCGCCATAGGAGAAACCGCCGCAGGCGGCGAAGCCCTTGAAGTCTGCCAGATGCACGCGACCGCTCTGCAGGTCGGACATGTGCACGTCGTAAGGAGCGAAGCCGGCGCGCTCGAAGGCGGCCGCCATTTCGACATGGCCATTGACCCCCTGCTCGCGCAATATCGCGATCTTCGGCCGGGCGCCGGTCGCGACAAAGGGCGCCGTCGGCGCGGACTTGATTGAAACCGACAGCCCCGGATTTTCGGCGTCGAGCAGCGCATCGAACTCTTCCTGCACGCAGACCGGATCGTCGCGCAGGCCGGCGACCTGGAAGCTGACCTCGCTCCAGGCGCGCTGCAGTTCGCTACGCTTCGCGGCGAACACCGATTTTGCATTGCGCCAGACGCGCACCTCGTCGGCCGTGTTGGTGGTGCCGATGGCATGGCTGCAGGCGCCGAGGCCGGCACCGCGCAGGGTCTGCATTACGGCGCCGCGATCCTCAAGGCGAATCTGCAACACCGCGCCCAGTTCCTCGTTGCACAGCGCCGTGATCACCCGGTCGCGCAGGCGACCGGCGATCTGCGGAAAGCGCTCGCTGCCGTCGACATCGTTCATCAGCGGGTCGTAACAAAGCCCGTCGAGGTTCAGCGAGACGCCGACATGCGAGGCGAAGCTCATTTCGCACACGGTCGCCCACAGGCCGCCGTCGGAGCGATCATGGTAAGCGAGTATTTTTCCGTCGCGCTGGAGCGCCTGGATCGCGCCGAAGAAGGCCTTGAGCGACGCGGCATCTGCATCCGGCGGCAGGTCGCCTAATTGCCCCAACCGAGCGCCATAGACTTGCGCCAGCGCCGAGCCGCCGAGCCGATTGCGCCCCTGGCCGAGATCGATCAGCAGCAGTACGGTTTCGCCGACTTCCGCATCGGGCCGCAGTTGCGGCGTCAGCGTGCGCCGTACATCGTCCACCGCGGCAAAGGCGGTGACGATCAGGGATAGCGGCGCAGTCACCTGCTTCGCCACGCCCTGCTCTTCCCACTTCGTGCGCATCGACAGCGAATCCTTGCCAACCGGAATCGAGACGCCGAGCGCCGGGCAGAACTCGATGCCAACGGCCTTGACCGTGTCGAACAGTGCGGCGTCCTCGCTGCCGTGGCCGGCGGCCGCCATCCAGTTGGCCGAGAGCTTGATTTTGCCAATCGCGCCTACATCGGCCGCCGCCAGGTTGGTCAGCGCCTCGCCCACCGCCATGCGGCCCGAGGCCGCCGCGTCGAGCAGGGCCAGCGGGGTGCGCTCGCCCATGGCGAAACACTCGCCGAGAAACGTGTCGTAGCCCATCGCGGTCACCGCCACGTCGGCCACCGGCACCTGCCAGGGGCCGACCATCTGGTCGCGCGCCGTGAAGCCGCCGACGCTGCGATCGCCGATGGTGACCAGGAAATTCTTCGACGCCACTGCCGGCAGGCGCAGCACGCGCAGCGCGGCCTCCTTCAGGTCGATGCCAGTGACATCGAGCGGCGGCATCGCGGCGCGATGGCGGCGCGCATCGCGATGCAGCTTGGGCGCCTTGCCGAGCAGCACTTCCATCGGCATGTCGACCGGCTTGTTGCCGAAATGATCGTCCTTCACCGTGAGCCGGCCGTCATCGGTGGCGACGCCGAGCACCGCGAAAGGACAGCGCTCGCGCTCGCAGAGGGCGCGGAATTCCTCCAGGCGCTGCGGTGCGATGGCCAGCACGTAGCGCTCCTGCGCCTCGTTGCTCCAGATTTCGCGCGGGCTCATGCCCGGTTCCTCGCTGGGAATTGCGCGCAGGTCGAAGGCCGCGCCGCAACCCGCATCGTGGGCGAGTTCCGGCATGGCGTTGGAAATGCCGCCGGCGCCGACGTCGTGGATCGCCAGTATCGGATTGGCGCCGCCCTGCTGCCAGCAGCGATCGATGACTTCCTGCGCGCGGCGCTGGATCTCGGGATTGCCGCGCTGCACCGAGGCGAAATCGAGATCGGCGGTGTTGGCGCCGGTCGCCATCGACGATGCCGCACCGCCGCCGAGGCCGATCAGCATGCCGGGACCGCCCAACTGGATCAGCAGGCTGCCGGCCGGGAAGCGGATCTTGAACGCATGGTCGGCGGCGATGTTGCCGAGGCCGCCGGCGATCATGATCGGCTTGTGATAACCGCGCATCTCGCCGCCGAATTCCTGCTCGAAGCTGCGGAAATAGCCCGCCAGATTGGGCCGGCCGAATTCGTTGTTGAAAGCCGCCGCGCCGATCGGCCCCTCGATCATGATGTCGAGCGCCGAGGCGATGCGTTCCGGCTTGCCGTAGTCCGACTCCCATGGCTGCGCGTAGCCCGGAATCTTCAGGTCGGAAACGGAAAAGCCACAGAGGCCGGCCTTGGGCTTCGAACCGCGCCCGGTGGCACCCTCGTCGCGAATCTCGCCGCCCGACCCCGTCGCCGCGCCGGGGAAGGGCGAAATTGCCGTCGGATGATTGTGCGTCTCGACCTTGGCCAGGATGTGCGTGGTCTCTTCGCTGTAGGCGTAGCCGCCGTCGCCGCGCGGATAGAAGCGCCGGATCGGCGCCCCTTCGATCACCGCCGCATTGTCCGAATAGGCCACTACGGTGCCTTCGGGATGCGCCTTGTGCGTTTCGCGGATCATGCCGAACAAGGACAGCGGCTGATCCTCGCCATCGACCGTCCAGCTCGCATTGAAGATCTTGTGCCGGCAATGCTCGGAATTGGCCTGGGCGAACATCATGAGTTCGACGTCGGTAGGATCGCGCCCGAGCCTGCCGAAGTTCTCCACCAGATAGTCGATTTCGTCGTCCGAGAGCGCCAATCCCAATTCGACGTTGGCCTTGACCAGCGCATCGCGACCGCCCTTCATCAGGTCGATCGTGCCCAGGGGCTGCGGCGCCACGTGATGGAACAAGGCCTTCGCCGCATCGATCGAGCTCAGCACGGATTCGGTCATGCGGTCATGCAGGCGTGCCGCCAGCGCCGACTGTTGGCCCGCAGGCAGTTTCGAGCCATGAACGGCCGCATGGTAGGCAACTGCACGCTCGATCCGCTTGACCGCGGCGAACCCGCAATTGCGGGCGATATCGCTGGCCTTGGAACTCCAGGGCGAAATCGTGCCGATGCGCGGCGTAACCAGCAGCAGCGCACCGGACGGCGGCGCCGGCAGCTCGTCCGGAATGCCCAGCAAGTCCTTCAGTCGAACCTCTTCATCCTCGTTCAAGGCGCAGTCGGTCTCGACGAAATACCAGTGTTCGGCAGCCAGTCCGATGCCGGGAACGGCATCTCCGACGGACTTTTGCAGGCGCGCAAGGCGTGGCGCCGAAAACGCAGCAGAACCGCGCAGGGCAAGGAATTCAGCCATGATGGACGGACCGGGGCGGGTGAAAGGCAGGATGGAAATACAAGGCGGGAATTATACCCCGAGGCGAATGGCGGCCCGGCCAACATTCCGCCCGCGTATTTGCAATAAACGACCAAGCCTGCGAAACTGCGCGATTCATAAAACCTTGTCCCATCAACTTCTTCATGGTCAAACAGTCACCTCCCGAAGTTGTACGCATGATCGCGGCACTCACCGATCACCGCGATGTAGACGTGCTCGAAACCAGCCTGCTGAGGACCGTCGCCGACCTTTTCGCGCCGGACTGGGCGGCGATATTCCACATCAGCGCAGACGAGGCTCCGGAGTTTGCAATTGCGCTGCGCGACGGCGTCATTTCCCACGTCGCGTTTCCCGATTCGTTTTCGCATCTCGTCAGCGCCGCAAGCGTGACGGCGTTTCCCATCATGAGCCGGACGCGCAGGGTTCTTGGCTACCTGCTGGTGCACCGGGTACCGGCGCTCTCGCACGACGAGCAAGCCATGATGAGCAGCCTGTTCCGCATCTATGACAACTATCTGGCGGTGCTCAAGGATTCGCAAATCGATCGCCTCACCGGCCTGCTCAACCGGCATACCTTCGACGAGCAGTTGGATCGGGCGCTCGGCCTGATTCGCCGCGCCTACCTGGAGGGCGAACGCGGCAAGCACAAGCGCAAGGTGGGCGAAGGCAATGGCAGTTTCTTCCTGGGCGAGATCGACATCGATCACTTCAAATGCATCAACGACAAGTTCGGCCACCTGTATGGCGACGAAGTGCTGATCATCCTCGCCCGCATCCTGCAAAGCACCTTCCGCAAGACCGATTTGATCTACCGCTTTGGCGGCGAAGAGTTCGTCGTTATCGTGTACGTCGATGATCGCAACGATGCCGACATGACCTTCGAACGCCTGCGTCGGTCGATCGAAAACCACGCCTTTCCGCAAGTCAGCAAGGTCACGGTGAGCATCGGCGTCACCGAAATCCAGGAAACCTCGATTCCCGTCGAACTGCTCGGCCACGCCGATCAGGCGCTCTATTACGCCAAGACGCACGGGCGCAACCAGGTCTCCTTCTACGAAACCCTGGTGGCCATGAACGAAATATCCGTATACCGCGCAGCCAACGACATGACCCTCTTCAGCGCGGTCGAACTCGACCGGGCCGCGCCCTGATCCCGCCCGGCCCTTGATGCCAAGGTATTTATCATGAACCCGTTTTCGCTCGACGCCAGCACCGCCGACTTCCAGGACAAGGTAATCGCAGCCTCGCGCCGGGCGCCGGTGCTGGTCGACTTCTGGGCGGAGTGGTGCGCTCCTTGCCGCGTCCTCAAGCCGGTGCTGGAAAAGCTGGCGGCCGAATACGGCGGACGCTTCATCCTGGCCAAGGTGAATTCCGACCAGAACCAGGAACTCGCCGCACGCTATGGCGTGCGCGGCATTCCCAACGTCAAGGCCTTCGTCAATGGCGAACTGGTCGATGAATTCACCGGCGCCCTGCCCGAAGCGCAGATCCGCGCCTTCATCGACAGCCTGCTGCCCTCGCCCGCGGAACCGTTGCGCGCCGCCGCGCAGGAAGCGCGCGCGCGCGGCGAGGCGGAAGTCGCCTGCTCGCTGCTGCTCGACGCCGCGCAACTCGACCCGACCAACGAGGCGGTGCAGTTCGACCTCGCCGAAATCCACATCGACCGGCACCAGCTGGACGCCGCGCAGGCCATCCTCGACGCGCGCGAACACCTGGCGCAAGACACCACCCGCCTGCGCGCGCTGCAAGCCCGGCTCAAGCTGGTGGCCGGCGGCGCCGGTGCCGATCCCGCCGCGCTCAAGGCGCGCATCGAGGCCAACGCGGGCGATCTCGATGCGCGTTTGCAGTTGGCCAACGCACTGGCCCTGGCCCACGACTACGAGCCGGCGCTGGAGCAACTGCTGGAGATCGTGCGACGCGACCGCAAATGGCAGGACGAAGCCGCGCGTAAAACCATGCTCGACCTGTTCACCCTGCTCGGCGGCAATCCGCAGTACGACGACCTGATGCGCAAATTCCGCATCCAGTTGGCGCGCACGCTGAATTAGGAGTCGGCGCTGGCGACACGGCGAGCCGAAAACAGGCCGCCGATTTAGGCCTGAAACCGGGGCGCCGTCAAGACTTGTGTTTGGCGGCGCGTACCAGTAAGGTGCGCGCCCTGCTCCCTGCCACTTTCAATCGGAACCCATGCCGCCGTCCACTCAGTCGCGCATCGCGCAACGCATCGCCGAAGAACTCGGCGTCCGCCCGCAACAAGTCGTCGCTGCCGTGCAACTGCTCGACGAGGGCGCCACCGTGCCCTTCATCGCGCGCTACCGCAAGGAGGCGACCGACAATCTCGACGACACGCAGTTGCGCAACCTGGACGAGCGGCTGAATTACCTGCGCGAGCTGGAGGATCGCCGCGCCGCGATCCTGGCCTCGATCGAGGAGCAGGGCAAGCTGACGCCCGAACTGCAGGCCGCGATTGGCGGTGCCGACACCAAGCAGGGGCTCGAAGACCTCTATCTGCCGTACAAGCAGAAGCGTCGCACCAAGGCCCAGATCGCCCGCGAAGCCGGGCTTGAGCCGCTGGCCGATGCGCTGTTCGCCGACCCGACGCTGGCGCCCGAGGCCGAAGCCGCGAAATACCTTCAGCCGGAACAGGAACCTGCCGATAAACACGTGCCCGACATCAAGGCCGCGCTCGACGGCGCGCGCCAGATACTGATGGAGCGCTTCGGCGAGGACGCCGCCTTGCTGGCCAAGCTGCGCGGCTACCTCAACGACTACGCCCTGCTGGTCTCGACGGTGGTGGCCGGCAAGGAGACCGAGGGGGCGAAATTCCGCGACTGGTTCGACTTCCGCGAAACCATCAAGACCGTGCCCTCGCACCGCGCCCTGGCGCTGCTGCGCGGACGCAACGAAGACATCCTGCGGCTGGCCCTGAAGACCGAGCAGGAACTGCGCGAGCCGCCCGAATCCTCGCCCTGCGTGGCCATGGTCGCCGGTCATTTTGCGATTCGCGACGAGGGCCGCGCCGCCGACAGGTGGCTCCAGGAAACCGCGCGCTGGGCCTGGCTGGTGAAGCTCTCGCTGCATCTCGAAACCGAACTCATGAACCAGTTGCGCGAGCGCGCCGAGGAAGAGGCGATCCGCGTTTTCGCGCGCAACCTGCACGATCTGCTGCTCGCCGCGCCGGCCGGACAGCATGCTGTGATTGGGCTCGATCCCGGCATCCGCACCGGGGTCAAGGTGGCCGTGGTGGATGTCACCGGCAAGGTGGTCGACACCGCCACCCTCTATCCGCACGAGCCGCGCCGCGACTGGGAAGGGGCGCTCGCCGCGCTGCGCCACCTGGCGCAGAAACATGGCGCCGGCCTGATCAGCATCGGCAATGGCACCGCCAGCCGCGAAACCGACAAGCTGGCGGGCGAATTGATGCGCCGCCATCCGGAATTGAAGCTGACCAAGATCGTGGTGTCGGAAGCCGGCGCCTCGGTGTATTCGGCGTCGGAGCTGGCCGCGCAGGAGTTCCCCGATCTCGATGTCAGCCTGCGCGGCGCGGTATCGATCGCACGCCGCCTGCAGGACCCGCTGGCCGAACTGGTGAAGATCGATCCCAAGGCGATCGGTGTCGGCCAGTACCAGCACGACGTCAACCAATCACGCCTTGCGCGTTCGCTCGACGCCGTGGTGGAAGACTGCGTGAATTCGGTCGGAGTGGACGTGAACACCGCCAGCGCCGCACTGCTGAAGCGCATCTCGGGCCTCAACAGCACCCTGGCCGGCAACATCGTGAGCTATCGCGACGCCCACGGCGCCTTCAAGTCGCGTGCCGCCTTGAAGCAAGTCCCCCGGCTCGGCGAGAAAGCCTTCGAGCAGGCCGCCGGCTTCCTGCGCGTCGGCGCCAGCGAAAATCCCCTGGATGCCTCGGCGGTGCATCCGGAAGCCTATCCGGTGGTTGAGCGCATTCTGGCCGACATCGGGATCGGCGTGAAACAACTGGTCGGCGACAGCCGCACTTTGCGCACACTGGATGCGCGCAAGTACACCGACGAGCGTTTCGGCCTGCCGACGGTCAAGGACATCCTCAAGGAACTCGAAAAGCCCGGGCGCGACCCGCGCCCGGAGTTCAAGACCGCCACCTTCAAGGACGGCATCGAAGAGATCAGGGACCTCCAACCCGGCATGCTGCTCGAAGGCGTGGTGACCAACGTCACCAACTTCGGCGCCTTCGTCGACATCGGCGTGCACCAGGACGGCCTGGTGCATGTCTCGGCGCTGGCCGCGCGTTTCGTCAAGGACCCGCACGAAGTGGTCAAGGCCGGCGACGTGGTGAAAGTCAAAGTGATGGAAGTCGATGCGCTGCGCAAGCGCATCGCGCTGAGCATGCGCCTGACGGACGAGGTACCGGCAGGAGTCGGCGCTGGTACCGCGGCGAATCGAGGCAGCCGGGACGCGGCGGCCAAACCAGCCCAGCGGCAGCGCGAAGCGGACACGGCAGGTGCCATGGCCGCCGCGTTTGCCAAGCTCAAGCGCTAGGAGCCGCCCCGCGATTCATGCAAATGCGATAGGCGTTGCGGTCCGCGCCCTTGACTTCGTAGAGCGCGGCATCGGCATTGTGCTGCAGCGTTTCCATGTCGACGCCATGTTCGGGAAACAGCGCGATGCCGATGCTGCACGAAATGCGGGCGGTACCGGCCGCCAGTTCGAAGGGCCGCGCCAGCTCCGCGACGATGCGGGCGGCGACCTCCTCGACTTCCGTGCGCGAGCCGACTTCGGTCAGGATCGCGGCAAATTCGTCGCCGCCCAGCCGCGCCACGCTGTCGGCCGCGCGTACGCTGGCACGCAGTCGCTGTGCGGTCTCGACCAGCAGGTCGTCGCCGGCAGCATGACCGAACTGGTCGTTGACCGACTTGAAGTAATCGAGGTCGATGAAGCACAGGGCCAGGCTGCGCTCGTGGCGCTGGGCCTGCAAGATCGCGACCCGCAGGCGGTCGGCGAACAGCGCGCGGTTGGGCAGGTCGGTGAGCGGATCGTGGTAGGCCTGATGGCGCAGTTCTTCTTCCAGTTCCTTGCGCCGCGTGATGTCGGTCAAGGTCGCCACGTAGCGTATCGGCTGGGTGCCGCGCGCGATACGGGTGACGGACAGCCATGAAACGAAGATCTCGCCATTCTTGCGCCGGTTCCAGACTTCGCCCTGCCAGCGGGTCTGCGTCTCCAGGCTGCGCCACATTTCGCCATAGAACTCGGGCGGATGGCGGCCCGACTTGAGGATCGACATCGGCTGGCCCAGCACCTCGTCTGCGGCGTAGCCGGTAATGATCGAAAAGGCGGGATTGACCTGGACGAAACGTCCATCCTGGTCGCTGACGATGATGGCCTCGGCGGCATTGTCGAATACGGCGGCAGCCAACTCGCGGTCCGCCAACTGGCGCTCCAGTTCTTCGTTCGCCGCCGACAAGGCCCGGGTGCGCTCGGCAATCAGTTGCTCCTGCTCCGCAGCCAGCCGTTCCAGCGCCAGCACATGGCCGCGGGTGCGCGCCACCAGCAGATGCAACAAGGCCGCAACCACGGCGAACATCAGCAGATGTAGGGCGCCTGAGCGAGTGCGGTCGGCATTTCGAATTTCGAGCAACGGTTGCGCGGGCATGGTCACGGAAATGCCGCCGCGTATCTGCCCCAGCAGGTAGCCCTGTTTCTCGTGGCAGCCGAGGCAGGGCTTGGTCACCTTGAGCGGCGCCATGTAGCGGTGCGCAGGTGCGGAACCGGGAACCAATTCGACGATTTCCGTCAGGCCCGATTCGAAACGGCGCAGCGCGGCGGCCTCCCAGTCATCGGGCGCGTTGGCCGGTCGGATCGGATTCAGGCTGGTGATGTGCAACTGGAAGCCCTCTGCCTGCCGGGCTATCTCGGCAATCTGCCGGGTCATGAAGGCGGGATTGATCATCGTCAGCGCCACCCCGTCCTGGGTCACCACGTCGCGCCGCTCGTGTTCAAGGTAGGGATTGGGCCGCGTCGTCTCGGTCACCGGAACATAGACGCCGCCATGCAGCGCATTCCAATCGCGGGTCAACTCCACCAGGCGAAACAGCGCCGCCCCTCGCTCGCGTGCCACCGACCGCATGTTGGCATCGATCTGCCGCCAGTCCAGCGCGAAGGAAGCCATCACGCCCAGTGCGACGGCAGCGAACAGGACCGACGGTCGAGCCCAAACCCGTGACAAACCGCCATGCATGTGAGAGCGATTCAATGGCGCGCGCATGGCCCATTATGCAACAAAGCAACACCGCCACCACGGGCGGGCAGCCCGCGCCGGCCATGTTTCAGCCAAGGCCGACGCCCGCCCCACCGCCGCGGCCGCGACCAAGTCCGTGTTCGGGAATCAGGCCTTGATTCGTGCGACCAGTGCTTTCGCGTACTGGTCGGTGGTGGCCTTGCCGCCCAGGTCGCCGGTGCGCACCTGGTCCTTGTTCAGCACATCGTCGATGGCCTGGCGCAGGCGATCGCCGAGATCCTTGCGATCGACATAGTCAAGCATCATGCCGGCCGCCATCAGCAGCGCGGTCGGATTGGCGATGCCCTTGCCGGCGATGTCCGGCGCCGAGCCATGCACGGCTTCGAAAATCGCCGCCTGTTCGCCGATGTTGGCGCCCGGCGTCATGCCGAGGCCGCCGACCAGGCCGGCAATCTCGTCGGAGAGGATGTCGCCGAACAGATTGGTGGTCACCAGCACGTCGAACTGCCACGGGTTCATCACCAGCTTCATGGCGCAAGCGTCGATGATCACCTCTTCGAACTCGAACTTGCCCTGATACTGGTCCTTGTACATCTGCTGCGCGGTTTCCAGGAAGATGCCGGTCAGCGCCTTCATGATGTTGGCCTTGTGCACCACGGTGACCTTCTTGCGGCCGTTGGCGATGGCGTAGTCGAAGGCGAACTTGAGGATGTTGCGGCAGCCCTGGCGCGTATTGATGCCGGTGGCCATGCCCACCGCATGGGGGTCGCCGTCGATCGGAACGTAGTGCTCGTAGCCCATGTAAAGGCCTTCGATGTTCTCGCGGCACAGGACCAGGTCGATGTTCTCGAAGCGCCCGCCCGGTATCAGCGTCTTGCCCGGCCGCAAGTTGGCGTAAAGCTTGAACTTCTCGCGCAGGCGCACGTTGGACGAGCGATAGCCGCCGCCCGACGGGGTTTCCAGCGGACCCTTGAGCGCCAGCCGGGTGCGCTCGATGGAATCGATCGTGACCTGCGGCAGCGGGTCGCCAAAGGCCGTGACGCCGGCCAGCCCGGCAATCTGGGTTTCCCACTGGAAGGGCGCGCCGAGTGCGTCGAGCACCTCGATGGTGGCCGCGGTAATTTCGGGGCCGATGCCGTCCCCCGGAATCAGGGTGGCTGGAATTAGGGTCTGGTTTGCGCTCATAGTGATCTCTGGACTTTCGACAAGGAACAACAATGGTCATGCGCGCCGGTTCCGCAGTGCGATCGGCAATCGATCGCCGAAATCGGGGCGCTGGTTTGGGGAGAATGCCACAGGCGACTGAATGGCCGCTTACAGCCGGCCGTGGTGGCGGAAGAATTATACGCAGGCCGATCCAGCGTGACTTGGCCGGCGTCAACCCGGCCCGACAGACGCCTCGAACTGTTCCAGCGGCAACGGGCGGCCGAACAGGTAGCCCTGATAGGCATGACAGCCCTGGCGGGAAAGAAACTCCCTCTGCGCTTCGGTTTCCACCCCCTCGGCGAGGACCGCCAGGCCAAGGCTCGCCGCCAGCGCGACGACCATCTCGGCAATCGCGGCATCGTTGGGATCGATCAGGATGTCCCTGACGAAACCCTGGTCGATCTTGAGTTGGTCGAGGGGTAGCCGCTTCAGATAGGAAAGCGACGAATAACCCGTGCCGAAGTCATCCAGCGAAAAGCCCACCCCTCTCGCTTTCAAGGCGGCCATTTTCGCGATGACGTCTTCGACGTCATCCACCAGCAGGCTTTCGGTGAGTTCCAGTTTGAGCCTTTGCGGGTTGGCCCCGGTGTGATCCAGTATCGCCAGCACCTGATCGACGAAATCGCGGTGGCGAAACTGGCGGACGCTGACATTCACCGCGATAGTCAGATGTGCCATTTCCGGCCTTCCAGCCCAGGCGGACAACTGGGCGCAGGCGGTCTGCAGCACCCAATGCCCGAGTGGCAGGATCAGGCCGGTATCCTCGGCCAGCGGGATGAACTCAAGCGGAGACACCAGGCCGCGCTCGGGATGCCGCCAGCGCAGCAGCGCCTCCGCCCCGGTCAGGCGGCCCTCGCCGGTGACCTGGGCCTGGTAGTAGAGAATGAATTGATCTTGTCGAACGGCCTCGCGCAAGCCTGCTTCCAGCGCCGCGCGGGTGTTGACCACGGCCTGCATTTCCGGGTCGAAGAAGCGCAGGGTATTGCGGCCCGCCGCCTTGGCCTGGTACATGGCCAGGTCGGCCCGCTTGAGCAGCTCGTCCATCGTCCCCTCGTGATCGGCAAACAAGGTGACGCCGATGCTCGGGGTGTTGTGATACTCGTAGCGGGCGAGGTGGTAGGTCTGGTTGAGCGTGAGGAGAATTTTTTCGCCCACTGTTTCCACCTGGGTGGCGGCCTCCTCCGGATCATTGCTGAGGTCTTCCAGCATGACGACGAATTCGTCGCCCCCCAGACGGGCCACGGTGTCGCCTTCGCGCACGCAGCCGGACAGGCGTTGGGCGACCTGTTGCAGCAGCAGGTCGCCGATATCGTGGCCGAGGGTATCGTTGAGAGTCTTGAAGTTATCGAGGTCGATGAACAGCAGCGCGCCGTAGCGAGCGCTGCGGGTACTGGCTGCCAGCGCCTGCTGCAGGCGATCGAGCAACAGGCGGCGATTGGGCAGGCGGGTCAGCGGGTCATAGAACGCGAGGTTCCTGATTTCATCTTCCGCCGTCTTGCGCGAGGTAATGTCGGTGAAGGTGCCGACATAATGGGTCGCCCGCCCCACGTCGTCTTTGACGGCCGTGACCATGAGCCATTCCGGATACACCTCGCCGCTCTTGCGCCGGTTCCAGATTTCGCCTTGCCAGGTTCCGCTGCGCTCGACGCATTGCGTCATGGCGGCAAAAAAGGCGGCGTCGTGGCGACCGGAGTTGAGCAGCCGCGGGGTCTGGCCGACGGCTTCTTCGGCGCTGTAGCCGGTGATCTCGGAAAAGGAGCGATTGACGCGCAGGATCACCCCGGCGGTATCGGTAATGAACATGCCTTCGTGCGATTCGAAAGCGGTGGCGGCGATACGCAAGTCGATTTCGGCCCGCTTGCGCTCGGAAATGTCCCGCTCGATCGACTGCACATAGGTTCGGCCGCCGATCTCGACCCGGCTCAGGGTCACCTCGACATCGAACGGCGTCCCATCCGCCCGCATCGACATCCATTCAAAGCGCGGAATCTCGCCGCGCATGGCGGCATCGATCTTTTCGGCGGCCACTTGGGTCGCCAGTCGTCCGTCCGGCTGTCGCTCGGGCGACAGGTGGGCAGGGGAACGGCCGATGACCTGATCCATGGTCAAGCCGTACATCCGCGCACCGTGCTGATTGCAGTCGACAAAACCCGTTTCGTCCAGCAAGAAGATTCCGTCGTTGGCCTGTTCGAACAACAGCCGATACTTGCGCTCGCTTTCCCTCACCGCCTCTTCGGCCTTGCGCCGCTCGGTGATGTCGGCGATCACGCCGACCAGGCCGATTTCCTCGCCGCTGGCATCATGAAAACGTTTACCGGTCAGGTGCCCCCAGAATTCGGTGTGGTCGGCGCGCCAGTAAAGCCGGTCCAGATCCACCGCGGGAATGGCGCTGTTGAGTAGCGCAAGCATCTTCTGCCGCCCGATTTCGCGCTCCGCCGGATGCACCAGGGCGACATATTCGCTGCCTACCAATTGATCGGGCGGCCAGCCGAACATTTCCGCCATGCGCTGGTTGGCCTGGGTGATGCGGCCCTCCTTGTCTACCAGGAAGATTGCCACGCTGGAGGTATCGAGGATCTGCTTGAGTTGCGCCTCGCGCGCCGCCAGATCCTCGTTAACCCTTGCCAGCGCTTGCGTGCGCGCCGCCACCTTCGCCTCCAGTTCGCTGTTCAGGCTGGCCAGTCGTGCGGCGGCTTCGAGCTGCCTGAGGCGATCCAGTCCGTTGTCGGCCAGCACGCCGGCAAGTTGCGCATACAGGCGGGTTACGGATTCGACGCGCTCTTTCGGCAGGACCGGAACCCGTGAAATGGCGTCGAGATAGCCCGCTTCGTCGAAGCCGAACTGCCGCGCCTGCCGGCGAAAGAATTCGAGATCGGGCGGCTCGGTCAGAAACTGGCCGGTAAACACGTTGGCCACGTGCTCGCCCTCGACGGTGATTCTGGCTGCCGTATCGACCAGGCCGTTGTGACAACGATAGATCGCAAACGGAACTCCCTGCGTCATGCTTGCGACCAGCGAGGTGTCGCTTTCGATACAACGCCGGCAGCTTTCTGGATTGACGCGATGGTAGCCGGTGCACGCGTCCTGCCACCCGGCATGGACGATCACCACGCCGTCGACGTCGATCACCGCGTTGGCGATTCCGATGACCTGGCTGAAGCTCTCCATCAGCGCCTGCAATTTCGGAATATCGACAAGCTCGGAATACTTCATGCGACCACTGGCAACCATGGACCACGCGCCCAAAACAACGGGCGGACAAATGACATATGAAATGATTCTACTCCCGCCAGGCGGCGGCGGTCACCTCGCGGCGCGCCGGCCCTGGCGCGGCTGGGCAGCCATCCGGGCGCGGGATCGTCTATTGCGCTGCCCGCAGGGCCGGCAACGCCGACTGGCGCAGCATGGACGAGGCACCCAGCCAGCCAGCGACGACCACCAGCAACGTGCCGGCTGCCAGGCCGATGCCCCACAGCGCCGGTTGCGGCAGGTAATCGAGGCGAAAGGCAAAGCGCGCCAGGCCCCAGCCGATGAGGCTGGCGGCGATGCCGGCAAGCAGGCCGGCCAGCGCGCCCAGCGCGGCAAACTCGGCCAGCAATGCCGAGGACAGCTGGCGGCTGCGCGCGCCGAGCGCGCGCAGCACGGCGAGTTCATGGCGGCGCTCGTCGCTGCTGGCTTGCAGCGCCGCGTAGAGCACCGCCAAGCCGGCCAACACGGCGAAGCCGAACACCAGTTGCACCGCGCGCGCAACCTGATCGATGGTGGCGTGCAACTGCCGGACCACGGCAGCCACGTCGATCACGGTCAGGTTGGGAAATGCCCTCACCAGTTCGGGTATCGTGCCTTCTTTGCCGGCCGGCAGGTAGAAGCTGGTGATGTAGCTGAGCGGAAAATCGTTGAGCACGCCGGGCGGCGCCATGACGAAGAAATTGACGCGCATCGAATCCCAGTCCAGCTTTCTGAGGCTGGTGATGACCGCCTCGACCCGGTTGCCGGCAATATCGTAGGCCAGGCGGTCGCCCAGCTTGAGATTCAATGTTTCGGCCAGGCCCTGCTCCACCGAAAACTCCGCGCTCTGTGCCGTGCCGTGCCAACGTCCGCCGCTGACTGTGTTGCCGGTCGGCAGCCGGGCCGACCACGACAGGTTGAATTCGCGATCGACCAGGCGCTGGGCGCGATCGTCGGCATAGCTTTCCGGTCCGACCGGCTGCGCGTTGACCTGCACCAACCGGCCACGCACCATCGGCTCCAGCTCCGGTGCGGCCAGGCCACGCGCCTTGAAGAAGTCGGCGATGGCGACACGCTGATCGGGCTGAATGTTGATCGCGAATCGATTCGGCGCGTCGGCCGGCACGCGCGCCAGCCAGCTGTCGAGCAGATCGCCGCGCGCCACGGTGAGCAGCAGCAGCGCCGTGAGGCCGAGCGCCAGCGCCACCGCCTGCACCAGCGTGGCCGCCAGTCGCCGCCGCAGGTTGGCCAGTCCATGGCGCCAGCCATAGCCGCGGCCCGCCGGACGCAAACGGCCGAGCCCGGCGAGCAGCAAGCGCGCCGTCACTGCAAAGAAGCCGAGCGCGATCATGAAGCCCGCCAACACGATCGCGCCCAGGCGCAATTCCCCCGCCATCCACAGCATCAGCGCCGCCAGCACCAGCGCACCGAGCAAATAGGCACCGACCGAGGCCGGCTCGGACCCGCTCCATTCGCGACGCAGGACGCGTATCGTCGGCACCCGTTTCAAGCGCAGCAGCGGTGGCAGGGCAAAGCCGACGACAAGGGTGAGACCGACCAACAGGCCATGCAGCCAGGGCAGCAGCGACGGTGCCGGCAGCTGGGTCACCAGCACGCCGGCCAGCAGTTGTTGCAGAGCGGCCTGCACGGCATAACCCACGGCGCAGCCCGCCAGTGTCGCGAGCAGGCCAAACACGAGGAATTCGCCGCCGTGGATCAGCAGCAGCTGCGAACCGGACGCGCCCATGCAGCGCATCACCGCGCAGCCGTCGAGATGGCGCCGCATGTAGCGCTCTGCCGCCAGCGCCACGGCCACCGCGGCGAGGATCACCGCCAGCAACGCGGCGAGACGCAGGAAGCGCTGCGCCCGCTCGGTCACGTTGCGCACCTCGGGCCGCGCATTGTCGAGGCTTTCGATTTTTTCGCCGCGACCGAGCCGGGTCTTGGCCCAAACCTCGAACGCCGCCACGGCCGCCGCCTCGCCCGCCAGATGCAATCGGTAGCTGACGCGACTGCCGTTCTGCACCAGGCCGGTTGCCGGCAGGTCGGCGAGATTGATCATCAGGCGCGGCGCCAGCGCAAACACGTTCATGCCGCGATCGGGTTCCAGCGTCAACACCGGGCCGCTGACCACCGTCATCCGTCCAAGCGCCAGCGAGGTGCCGGGAACCAGGCTCAGCGTGGTCGCCAGGCGCTCGTCCGGCCAGGCCTCGCCCGCCTCCGGCACATGCGGATTTTCTGCATCGACGGCGTTGAGCACCGGCGCGGTGCGCAGTGCGCCGCGCAAGGGATAGCCTTTCGATACCGCCTTGATTTCGGCAAGCATGGCCGCTTCTCCCAGGCTCACCATGCTCGGAAAGGTGGCGCTCTCGGCCTGCCTCAGGCCGCGCGCCGCGGCTTCCCGGCGATAGCCGTCCGGCCACGGATGATCCGCAGTCAGCAGCAGGTCGCCGCCGAGCAACTGGTGCGATTCGAGTTTCAGCGCCTGTTCGACGCGGTCGGTCAGAAAGCCGACGCTGGTCAGCGCGGCAACTGCGAGCATCAGGGCGATGCCCAGCACCGTCAGTTCGCCGGTGCGCCAGTCGCGGGCCAGCATGCGCAGGGCGAGACGCCACGATGATGAAACAATCACCATGCCCGCATCTGCTCGATGGCCTGCTCGACGCGATCGAGCGCGATGACC
>MHZX01000094.1 GCA_001828935.1 Rhodocyclales bacterium RIFCSPLOWO2_02_FULL_63_24 | reverse complement strand
ATCGCCGCCGAGTGGAAGAAGCTCGCGGTGCAGTTCCCCAACACCGACATCGATTTTTCGGGCGAGCTCGACGACATCCAGGAGAGCCTGGACGCCATGGGAGTGCTGTTCCTGATGGGCGTCGGCCTGATCTACCTGATCCTCGCCGCCCAGTTCAAGAGCTATGCGCAGCCGCTGCTGATCCTGGTCACCGTGCCACTGGCGTTCACTGGCGTGATCCTCGGTCTGCTGGTGGCGCGCATTCCGCTCTCGCTGTACACGCTCTACGGCGTCATCGCCCTGACCGGCATCGCGGTGAATTCGGCCATCGTGCTGATCGACGCCGCCAATGAGCGCCTGGCTTCCGGCATGGGCGTGCTGCATGCCGCCGTGTATGCCGCGCGGCGGCGCGTGGTGCCGATCCTGATCACTTCCGTGACCACCATCGGCGGCCTGTTCTCGCTGGCCGTAGGCCTCGGCGGCAAGTCGCTGCTGTGGGGGCCGGTGGCGGCCTCCATTGTCTGGGGCCTGGGCTTCTCGACCGTGCTCACGCTGTTCGTCATGCCCCTTCTCTACTGGATGTTCATGCGTCGCTTTGGCGCAATGCGAACAGCCGCCAACACTCTTGCTGGAGTTGAACAATGAAGTCACGTCTTGCCCTGCTGCTTCTTGCCGGCGCGCTGGCCGCATGCTCTGAAGCGCCGCCGCCCCCGGCCGCGCCGAAGCTGGTGCGCACCTTGATAGTCGGCGCTGGCGCTACGGCGGCCGACGGCGCGCAGCGCAGTTACAGCGGCGAGGTGCGCGCGCGCATCGAAACCACGTTGGGCTTTCGCGTTGCCGGCAAGATCGTCGAGCGCCGCGTCGACCTTGGCCAGGCGGTCAAGGCCGGCCAGGTGCTGGCGCGGCTCGATCCGACCGATGCCGGGCTGCAGGCGACCCAGGCAGAGGCCCAGCGCGCCCTGGCGGCGGCGGATGTGGCGCGCTACCGCGACTTGAAGGCGAAGAACTACATCAGCGCTTCCGCCCTCGACGCACGGGAAACCGCCTTCAAGGCAGCCGAAGCGCAGGCCCAGCTTGCGAAGAACCAGGCCAGCTACACCACGCTGGTGGCTGATCGCAACGGCGTCATCGGCCAAGTGCTGGCCGAGCCGGGACAGGTGGTCAGCGTCGGCCAGGCGGTGTTCCGCCTGGCGCCGGACGGCGAACGTGAAATCGCCGTCGCCTTGCCCGAAGGCGAAGTCAGCGGCTTCAAGCTGGGGCAGGCCGCCGAAGTTACGTTCTGGGCCGCGGGGGGTGCCACGGGCAAGCCGTTGACAGGGCGCCTGCGCGAAATCTCGCCGGTGGCCGATCCGGTCACCCGCACCTACGCTGCCCGCGTCAGCCTCAAGGACGCCGATCCGCTGCTGCCGCTGGGCATGAGCGCGACGGTGCGCTTTCCCTCAGGCGCGCCGGGTGCAAGCAGTCTGATGGTGCCGCTGACCGCCATATTCCAGAAGGGCAATCAACCGGCGGTGTGGAAAGTCGGCGCTGACAACACGGCGAACCTGCAGGCGATCAGCATCGCCGCCTACACCGACGGCGGCGCGGTGGTAAGCGGCGGCCTTGTCGGGGGCGAACAGATCGTGGCGGCCGGCGTGAATCTGCTGACGTCCGGCGAAAAGCTGCGGATTGCTCCCGCGGCGCCTGCAAAATGAAACAAGTGAATCTCTCCGAGTGGGCGCTGCGGCACCCGCAGATGGTGCTCTACCTGATCATCGTCTTCATGGTCGGCGGCGTGCTGGCTTTCCTCCAGCTCGGCCGCGCCGAGGATCCGGACTTCACCTTCAAGGTCATGGTGGTGCGCACCCTGTGGCCGGGCGCCTCGGCTGCGCAGGTCGAGCAGCAGCTCACCGAGCGCATCGAAAAGAAACTCAGCGAGACGCCCTGGGTCGACGTGCTGCGCACCGCCTCGAAGCCCGGCGAATCGCTGACCATCGTGATTCTCAAGGACTACACGCCGAAGACGGAAGTGCCCGAGGCCTGGCGCCAGGTCAGGAAGAAGCTCGACGACATCCGGCATCTGCTGCCGGCAGGCGTGCAGGGGCCGTTTCCGAACGACGAATTCGGCGACGTGCAGATCAAGATCTTCGCCCTGACCGCGCGCGACGATAAGGCCGGCTACGGTATGGGCGACCTGCGGCGCGAGGCCGACCGCCTGGCGCGCGAACTGCGCCGCGTGCCCGACGTGAAGAAGATCGAGCTGATCGGCGTGCAGGACGAGAAGATCTACATTGACGTTAGCCCGGCTCGCCTGGCGGCGATGGGACTGGTGCCGACCCAGGTGTTCGACGCGCTGCAGCGGCAGAACGCGGTGGCGCCGGCGGGGCATGTCGAAACGGCGACCGACCGCGTGCGGCTGCGCGTCACCGGCCCCTTCGACAGTGTCGAGGCGCTGCGCGAAACCAGCCTGGCGGTGGGCGGACGCGCTTTCCGCCTGGGCGACATCGCACGCGTGACGCGCGGCCTGGTCGATCCGCCGCAGCCGCGCATGCGCGTGGCGGGGCGCGAGGCGGTCGGGCTCGGCGTGGTCATGGCCAGGGGCGGCAACGTCATCGACCTCGGCGACAATCTCTCGAAGACCATGGCCCGGCTGCAGCAGGATCTGCCGGTGGGCATCGACGTGCATGTGGTGTTCGACCAGCCGCAGATCGTCAAGACCTCGCTCAACCTGTTCGTCAAAACCCTGGGCGAGGCGATGATCATCGTGCTTGCGGTGTCCTTCCTCAGCCTGGGCTGGCGCACCGGTACCGTCGTCGCGCTGTCGATTCCGCTGGTGCTGGCGATGACCTTTCTCGCCATGAAGGCCTTTGGCATCGACCTGCAGCGCATCTCGCTGGGCGCGCTGGTGATCTCGCTCGGTCTCCTGGTCGACGATGCAATCATCACCGTCGAGATGATGGTGGTGAAAATGGAGCAGGGCTGGGACCGCTTCAAGGCCGCCACCTTTGCCTACACCTCGACCGCATTCCCGATGCTGACCGGGACGCTGATCACGGCGGCGGGCTTCACGCCGGTCGGCTTTGCCAAGTCGGGCGCCGGCGAATACACCATCTCGATCTTCCAGGTGGTCACCATCTCCCTGCTGGTGTCGTGGATCGTCGCCGTGGTGTTCACGCCCTGGCTGGGCTACAAACTGCTCGATCCGGTCAAGTTGCGCGCGATCGCCGAGAAGCACGGCGGCGACATCTACGATTCGCCCTTCTACCGGCGCTTCCGCGCGCTCGTGGTGTGGTGTCTGCGCCACCGCTGGCTGGTGATCTTCGCCACGATCGGCTTCTTCGCCCTGTCGTTGGTGGCGTTCAACAAGGGCGTGCAGAAGCAGTTCTTCCCGCCCGCCAGCCGGCCTGAAATCATGGTCGATATCTGGCTGCCGCAGGGCGCTTCGCTGAAGGCCACCGAGCGCGAGGTCAAGCGCGTCGAGGCCCTGCTCGACAAGGACGAGAACATCGCTTCCTGGTCTTCCTACGTCGGCAACGGCGCGCCGCGCTTCTTCCTGTCACTCGACCAGCAGTTGTTCGCCGACAATTTCGGGCAGATGGTGATCGTCACCAAGGGACTCAAGGAAGCCGTCGCCGTCAAGAACCGGCTCGAAGCCGCCTTCGATGCGGCGGACGGCTCGTGGTCACATTTGCGGCTGCGCGTGGTGCGGCTGGAAAACGGTCCGCCGGTCGGCTATCCGGTGCAGTTCCGCGTCCTCGGCGAAGACCTCGCCGCCTTGCGCGACAACGCGGAGAGCATCTCGACGCTGATGCGCGCCCACCCCAACCTGCGCAACGTGAACTTCGACTGGAACGATCGCGTCAAGGCGGTACGGGTCGAGATCGACCAGGCCCGGGCGCGGGCGCTCGGCGTTTCCAGCCAGGACGTGGCGCTGACACTGCAGGGTTGGCTGGTCGGCGCCACCGTGACCCAGTTCCGCGAAAACGACCAGTTGATCGACGTGGTCTGGCGCGCTGGTGTCGAGCGTGGCGGCGCGGAGGGGGCGGAGTTCGCCGATCCGCGCACGCTGACCCGTTTGCCCGATCTCGATCTCGTTTCCGCCAGCGGTCGCCATATTCCCCTGGCCCAGGTCGCGCGCCTGGTGCCGGTGCTGGAGGAAGGCCTGATCTGGCGCCGCGACCGCATGCCGACCATTACCGTGCGCGCCGACATCGTCGGCAGCATGCAGCCGGCGGCGGCCTCGGCACAGATCGATCAGCAACTGGCTAGTCTGAGGGCGAAATTGCCACCGGGCTTCCGCATCGAACTGGGTGGCTCGACGGAAGAGTCGGCCAAGGGCGAGAACTCGATCAAGGCGGTGGTGCCGCTGATGATCGTCGGGGTGATCACGCTGCTGATGATCCAGTTGCAGAGCATCAGCCGCACCGTCATGGTCTTGCTCACGGCACCGCTGGGTCTGATCGGGGTGACTTTGGCGCTGCTGGTGTTCCAGGTGCCCTACGGTTTTGTCGCCAATCTCGGCGTGATCGCGCTGATGGGCATGATCCTGCGCAACTCGGTGATCCTGGTCGATCAGATCGAGCAGGACGAGGCGTCGGGCAAGAGCGAATGGGAGGCCATCGTCGGTTCAACGGTGCGCCGCTTCCGCCCCATCGTGCTGACCGCAGCGGCGGCCGTGCTGGCCATGATCCCGCTGACCCGCCAGGTGTTCTGGGGTCCGATGGCGGTGGCCATCATGGGCGGCCTGATTGTCGCCACGGTGCTGACGTGTTTGTTCCTGCCGGCACTTTATGCGACATGGTTCAAGGTGAAGGAGCCCAGCGACGACCCGTTGGCGGCGTAGAATCCTGCTCTTGCCGGCGTTGCCTGCATATTAGTATATGCTAATATAGAATCCTTGGAGATATCATGAATTTCGAACAAGCCCGCTTCAACATGATCGAGCAGCAGTTGCGTCCCGGAAAAGTGCTGAATCCGGACGTGCTTGACGTGTTGTTCGTGGTCAAGCGTGAAGAGTTTGTGCCGCCCTCACATCGTCGCCTGGCCTTCGCCGACACCCAGATTCCGCTGGGAGCGGGCATGGAAGCCCGCATGTTTGCGCCCATGGTGGAAGCTCTTGCCTTGCAGACGCTGGCAATGAAAACGCATGAAAACGTACTGGAGGTCGGCACCGGGTCCGGCTATATGGCAGCCCTGCTGGGCGTCCATGCCGATCATGTGTGGTCGATCGAAATCGATCCGCAACTGGCCGAGATGGCGCGGGAGAACCTGCGCCGTGCCGGAGTGACCAATGTATCCGTGGAGGTCGGCAACGGCCTGGCCGGGTTGTCGGTACATGCGCCCTACGACGCCATCATGGTTTCCGGCGCCGCGACCGTGGTACCGCAGGTGTTGCTGGACCAGCTCAAGCCGGGCGGACGCCTGTTCGCCATCGAAGGCGCCGCGCCGGCGATGCAGGCGGCGTTATATACGCGGGTGGGCAATGACTTCGGCCGCGTTGCCGTATTCGAAACCGTGGTTGCGCCCTTGCGCAATGCCGCGCCCGAGACGGCTTTCGTGTTCTGAATCCATGCGCCAGCTTTCCGCCTCGCAACTCAAGGAATGGCTCGCCGATGCCGAGCGGTCCAAGCCGCTGCTGCTCGACGTGCGCGAGCCCTGGGAGTTCGACACCTGCCGCATCGCCGGCTCGCTATCGATGCCGATGCGCGGCGTTCCCGCCCGCTATCACGAGCTCAAGCGCGACGAGGATATTGTAGTTATATGTCATCACGGTGCGCGCAGCTTCCAGGTCGGCATGTTTCTGGAGCAAATGGGCTTCACCAGCCTCATCAACCTGCAAGGCGGCGTCGCCGCCTGGGCGCGAGACGTCGATCCGGCAATGCCAACGTATTGAATCGAGCTGCGGAGTATCTATGAAGAAAGCACTTCCCCTGATGATCGCCGGCTGCCTGTGCGCCGGCGGGTTGGTCGAACTCGCGCAGGGCGCCGACCTGATGGCGGTGTATCGCGATGCGGTGGCCTACGACGCGCAGTATGCCTCGGCGCGCGCGGCGCTTGAGGCGGGACGCGAAAAGCTGCCGCAAGGCCGCTCCGGCTTGCTGCCGACCGTCGGGCTCGCCGCCAGCACGACCTGGAACGACACCGACACCACGCGCCGCGTGAACGGTGCGACCGCGACCACCACTCAATACAACAACAACGGCTGGACCGTCAGCCTGTCGCAGCCGCTGTTCCGCTGGCAGAACTGGGTCGCCTATACCCAGTCGGAGCTTGCCGTGGCGCAGGCCGAAGCCCAGTTCGGACTGGCTCGGCAGGAACTGATCGTGCGCGCGGCGCAGGCCTATTTTGATGTGCTGCTGGCGCAGGACACGCTGGCCACGGCGCAGGCGCAGAAGCTGGCGATCGCCGAGCAGCTCGAATCGGCCAAGCGCAATTTCGAGGTCGGCACCGCGACCATCACCGACAGCCATGAAGCCCAGGCGCGCTACGACCTGACCAGCGCCCAGGAAATCGCCGCGCAGAACGACTTGAACGTCAAGCGCCAGGTCTTGCGCACGGTGATCGGCAAGGAGCCGGAAGGTCTCAAGAACCTGCGCCCCGGAATCCAACTGGTTCGCCCGCAGCCGGACGACATCGGCAAATGGGTGGAAATGGCCGAATCGGCCAGCGCTTCGGTGCAGATCTATCAGGCGCTCCACGAAATCGCCGCGCGCGAAATCGAGAAGCAGCGCGCCGGGCACTATCCGACGCTGGATCTGGTGGCGACGCGGGGGCGCAGTTCCGCCACCAACAGCACCACGCTGGGCGTCGGCAGCGACAGCAATTCGAGCACCATCGGACTGCAACTGTCGATCCCGATCTTTGCCGGCGGCGCGACCGTCTCCAAGGACCGCGAGGCCGTCGCCCTCAAGGAAAAGGCCAACGCCGATCTCGAAAACGCGCGCCGCACCGCGGCGCTGAATGCGCGCCAGGCCTATCTGGGCGTGAGTTCCGGGCTGGCGCAGGTCAAGGCCTACGAAGCGGCCCTCACATCTTCCCAGTCGGCACTGGATTCCAACAAGCTCGGCTACGAAGTCGGCGTCCGCATCAACATCGATGTGCTAAATGCCCAGAGCCAACTCTTCGATACCCGCCAGAAGCTGGCCAAGGCCCGGCTCGATACCCTGGCCGCCTTGCTCAAGCTGAAGGCGGCGGCCGGCAGCCTGGGCGAGGACGACGTAGCGGCGATCAACGCGCTGCTGGACTGATCAGCGCCAGCGTGCGTGCGGTTGCGCCGCGATGGCGCTCGGCAAAGGCGCGTCCGGCCATCGCCATGCGCGCCCGGCTTGCGGCGTCGGCCAGCAAGGCATTGACCTGACTCACAAGGTCGGTGGCATCGCTGATCGGGATGGCCGCGCCGCAGGCGATGGCCTCGCGCGCGGCTTCCGCGAAATTCCGCGTTGAAGGGCCGACCAGCATCGGCGTGCCGCAGGCAGCCGCCTCGATCAAATTCTGGCAGCCGAAATCGAGCAGGCTGCCGCCGATGAAGGCGAGGTCGGCCGAGGCGTAGAAAGCGAACATTTCGCCCATGCTGTCGCCGATCAGCACTTGGGTGGACTGTGCTACCGCAGCATTGTCGCTCCGCCGCTGCACAGCCAGGCCGCGCTCCCGCGCCAGTTGCGCCACCTCGTCGAAGCGCTGCGGATGGCGTGGCACCAGCACCAGCAACGTCTTGCCGGTTCCGGCTTGCTGCCAGGCATTCAGAATCAGGGCCTCCTCGCCTTCGCGCGTGCTGGCCGCCAGCCAAACAGGGCGGCCGGCCCAGCGAGCGCGAAGCTCGCGGCCAAGTTCCAGTTGTTGCGGCGGCGCTTCGATATCGAACTTGATGTTGCCGGTGACGCTCACCTGCTGCGCGCCAAGCGCTTCGAGGCGCGCCGCGTCGTCGGCCGACTGCGCGCCGATGGCCACCAATCCCTGCAGCGCTTCGCGCGTCAGCGCAGGGAATCTGGCATAGCGCCGGGCCGAGCGTTCCGATAGGCGTGCATTCACCAGGCGTAGTGGTAGCCCGGCCTGTCTGCATGCCGCGATCAGGTTCGGCCATAGCTCGGTTTCCATGATGAACCCGAACTGCGGCCGGTAATGGCAGATAAAGCGCCGCATCGCCCACGGCGTGTCGTACGGCAGATAGATGCGTTCCACGCTGTCGCCAAACAGCGCCTCGGAGGTCGCGCGGCCGGTAGGCGTCATGTGGGTGAACAGAATACGGTGGTCGGGATAGCGCGCGCGCAGGGCTGCCACCAGCGGCTGGGCGGCCCGCGTTTCGCCGACCGAAACGGCGTGCAGCCAGAGAGTCGGCGCAGGTGAGACGGCGGGAAAAAGACCAAAGCGCTCCCGCCAGTGCCGCAGATACTCGGGTTGCCTGCGCGCGCGCCAGAGCAGATGCAGGACCGCCCAGGGCAACAGGGCCAGCACGGCGAGGGTATAGACGAAGCGCGCCATCAGATCAGCGGTAGCGCCGCCGCGAGCACGTCGTCGACGCCCGGCGACTGCCCGCGAGCGCCGAGGTTGACGGCTGGGGTCTGGGCCAGAACGCCGGTCAGCGTGGGATCGGAGGCGCAGAACAAGGTCAGCGTCGGCCTGCCGAGGGCGGCACCGAGATGGACCAAGCCGGTATCGACGCCGATGACGATGCGCGCTCCGGCAAGACATCCGGCGAGGGCCGTCAACTCCTGCGGCGGCAAGGCGATGGCAGCAGGAATCGCGGCGGCGAGTCGGGTGGCGCGCGCTCGCTCCGTAGCGTTGCCGGCGGGCAGCAGGGAAATCAGCCCGCGCGCGTGCAAGGCACGGCCGAGCTCGATCCATTGTTGCTCCGGCCACAGCTTGTCGTCACGCGAGGTGGCGGTGAGCAAGACGGCATAAGCTTGAGCAAGAGTCGGCGCGGGCGGCGCGGCGATGCCATAGTCGAGCGCCTGGTCCGCGGTGAAGCCGGCGGCGAGCGCGACGAGCTGGCGATTGCGCAGGACGGCGTGAAGGCTCTTCGGCACGTCAAAGCGGACATCGTAGAAATGCGCCGCAAGCGCCTCGCGCGCCGATGCGGCGGAGTATCCGCAACGTTTGCCGCGGGCCATGCGGGTGATCAGCGCACTCTTCAGCAGGCCCTGCGTGTCGATTACAAGGTCATAGTTTTCCGCTTGCAAGCTTGCGCGGAAAGAATGCATTTCCGACCACGTTGCGGGACTCAGAAGAAATTTTCGCCAGCGCCTGAGCGCGATCGGAATGACGCGCCGCAGCCCGGGATGCAGCCGTGGAATTTCGCCAAACCCCTCCTCGACTACCCAGTCGATCTCCACTTCGGGATACCTGCGGCGCAGGTCGGTGACGACCGGCAGGTTGTGCACCACGTCGCCCAGGGAGGATGTTTTGATCAGGAGAATGCGCATCGATTGGAGCGGGATGACGCCTTGCGCCTTAAAATGCATCCCAAACGCGATTATAGCTGCCCATGACCTCCGACGCCCGCCAGCCCGTCTCCGCCGTGCTGATCACCAAGAACGCCGCCGCTCAACTCGACGCATGCCTGGCGAGCCTGGCGTTCTGCGATGAAATCCTGGTTGTTGATTCCGGCAGCGAGGATGCCACACTGGAAATTGCCGGCCGTCACGGCGCACGGGTCGTTCAATCCCATTGGCGCGGCTTTGGCGCCCAGAAGCAGTTCGCCGTGGAACGGGCGCGCCATGACTGGGTGCTCTGCATCGATGCCGACGAGCGTGTCAGCGAGCGCTTGCAAGAAAGCATCCGCGCCGTTACCTGCCCGGGCTCTGCCTGCCGGGAATTTCGCTTCACGGGCCGGCAAGGCGGCATCCCAGGTACGCACAGCGCGTCTGCGCCGATTGTCGTCGCCTATCGCTTTGCCCGCCGCAACCGCTTCATGGGCCGCTATCTGCGGCACGGCGAAGGTTATCCGGACTGGAGTCTGCGATTCTTCGATCGCCGAGGCGCGCGTTGGTCGGACGACGCGGTGCATGAAAAAGTGCTCGCCACCGGTGCGGTCGGCTCGCTTCAGGGCGATTTGCTGCACGAATCGGCAGAGTCGCTGGAAACCTACCTCGCCAAGCAGAACCGTTACAGTACCCTGGCGGCCGAGGAGGCGCTGGCGCATGGAAGGCAGGCGACGGTGCTGCATCTGCTGCTGTCTCCGGCGCTGCGTTTCATCAAGTTCTACTTCTTGCGCCTGGGTCTGCTCGACGGCCTTCCCGGGCTGGTGCACATCCTTGTCGGCTGCGGTGCGAGCTTCGCCAAGTATGCGAAAATGCTGGCTTTTCAGAAAAGCGACCCATGAAAGTTCTGGTTACCGGCGCCGCCGGGTTTATCGGCATGCATGTCTGCGAGCGCTTGTTGGCCCGCGGCGACGAAGTGGTCGGGGTCGATAACCTCAACGACTACTACGATGTTGCCTTGAAGGAGGCACGTCTGGCGAGGCTTGCGCCCAGTCCACGCTTCAAGTTGTCCCGCCTCGACATCGCCGATCGCGAGGGCATCGCCGCTTTGTTCGCGACGGAGCGTCCGCAGCGGGTCATCAATCTCGCGGCGCAGGCCGGCGTGCGTTACTCGCTGCAGAATCCGCATGCGTATGTCGACAGCAACGTGGTCGGCTTCGTGAATCTTCTGGAAGGCTGCCGCCACAACGGCGTCGAACATTTTGTGTACGCCAGCAGCTCCAGTATTTATGGCGGCAACGAGCGCATGCCATTCTCGGAGCACGACAACGTCGACCACCCTGTCAGCCTCTACGCCGCGACCAAGAAGGCCAATGAGCTGATGGCGCATACCTACAGCCATCTCTTCGCGCTGCCGACCACCGGCCTGCGCTTCTTCACCGTGTATGGGCCTTGGGGGCGGCCGGACATGGCCCTGTTCCTGTTTGCCAAGGCCATCCTCGAAGACCGTCCGATCGACGTGTTCAACCACGGCAGGATGCGGCGAGATTTCACTTATATCGACGACATTGCCGAGGGTGTGATCCGCGTGCTGGATCGTCCGCCGCAGGCCAATCCCGCCTTCGACAAGCAGACTCCCGACCCGGCGAGCAGTTGGGCGCCGTATCGTGTGTTCAACATCGGCAACCATCAGCCCGTCGAACTGATGGCTTACATCGAGGCACTGGAACAGGCTCTGGGCAAGAAAGCGGTCAAGAACTTCCTGCCGCTGCAGGATGGCGACGTGCCGGCGACACACGCCGATACCACGGAGCTCAATCGCGTCACCGGGTTTTCCCCCGAGACGCCGGTTGTCGAGGGCGTGCGCCGCTTTGTCGATTGGTACAGGTCCTATCATGGCTGATGCCCACATAATCCCCGTCGTTCTCAGTGGCGGATCCGGCACGCGCCTGTGGCCCGTGTCGCGCGAGAAGCATCCGAAGCAACTGCAGCCCTTGTTGGGCGGTGAGAGCTTGCTGCAGAACACCCTGCGTCGCCTGGAAGGCCTGCCGCTGGGTGTGCCGATCGTGGTCAGCAACCAGGAATACCGCTTCATCACCGCGGAGCAGTTGCGCCAACTCGGGTTGGCGAAGTGGACCCTGCTGCTGGAGCCAGCCGGCCGTAATACCGCGCCGGCGCTGACAGTTGCCGCGCTCTACGCGATGCGTGTTGGCGACGATCCCATACTGCTGGCGACGCCGGCGGATCATCACGTGCGCAATGTCGAGGCATTCAGAGATGCCGTAATCCGTGGTTTGCCGGAGGCGGAACGCGGCGCGGTGGTAACGTTCGGTATCGTGCCCGATCGTCCCGAAACCGGCTACGGCTATATCGAGGCTCGTGCGGACAGTGACAAGTCTGCAATTCGGGTTCTGGCTGCATTTGCCGAAAAGCCGGATTTGGCTACGGCACAAGCCTATCTGGCTGGTGGACATCATTTGTGGAACAGTGGCATTTTCATGCTGCGCGCCTCGGTCTGGCTCAAGGCCATCGGCCACTTCGCGCCGGAGATTCTTGCTGCCTGCCGCAAGGCTGTTGATGCGGCGCACGATGATGGCGATTTCGTCCGGCTCGATGCCGCGGCCTTCGCGGAGTCGCCTGCCGATTCGATCGACTATGCGGTCATGGAAAAGCTCCCCGCCGCTACCGAACTGGGCATACCCAGTCGAGTGATTCCTCTTGATGTCGGCTGGTCGGACGTCGGCGCCTGGGATGCGTTGTGGCAGGCGATCGACCGCGATGCAGACGGCAACGCCATCAAGGGCGATGTCTGGCTCGAGGATTCGCATGGCAATCTGGTGATTGCCGAACACGGTCTCGTTGCCTGCATCGGCTGCGAGGACATGGTCGTGGTGGAAACCGCGGATGCCGTGTTGATCGCTCCCAAGGCGCGCACCCAGGAGGTCAAGCGCATCGTCGGCCGCCTCAAGGCCGCCGGTCGCGCCGAAGCCGAGCTGCATCGCAAGGTGCATCGGCCCTGGGGTTGGTACGATGGCATCGACAGCGGCGAGCGGTTCCAGGTCAAGCGCATCGTGGTGCGTCCCGGCGCCACCCTCTCCTTGCAAATGCATCACCACCGCGCCGAGCATTGGGTGGTTGTTCGCGGTACCGCCAAGGTCACCCGTGGCGACGAAACCCTTCTCCTCAGCGAGAACGAGTCGACCTACATTCCGCTCGGCATCACGCACCGGCTGGAAAACCCCGGCCAGATACCGCTGGAAATCATCGAGGTCCAGTCGGGCAGTTATCTTGGTGAGGACGACATCGTGCGTTTTGAAGACAACTACGGACGCAAGCAATGACAGCAGGAAGCCGTAACATGCAATGGTCAGCGCATTCCTCCCCTGAACAGGCTCTGTCGAAGCAATCCATCCATGCGTCTAACTGACCGCCAAATCCAGGCTATCCGCCATCTCGCTCGCCAAGTGGCAGGAGACCAGACGCGTGTCAGAGTTTTCGGCTCCCGGCTGGATGACACTGCGCACGGCGGAGATCTTGATCTCATGCTTGAATTAACTGAGCCGGTGGATAATCCGGCACTTCTGGCTGCGCGGATGGCCGCTCAAGTTTCACGCACCATGTCTGGCCGCAGGGTGGATGTGCTGCTCAGCGCCCCCAACCTGATGCGATTACCCATCCACGATATTGCCTTCAAGGAAGGGACGTTGTTGTGACGGTCGAACCCAAAATCGCATTGCGCCTGCAATTTCTGGCTCGCGTCGTAAGCAAGGAATGCCGGCATCTGGCTACCACAGACCGGCGACTGTTCGGCGGCTTGTTCACTCTGGCGCAAGCAGAACAGCTCGAAGCGGACGCCGACCTGGCAGAGCGGGTGGAAGCCTTTGTCGGCAGATTTGGGCGGCTGCAAGACACCGTGGGTGACAAGCTGCTGCCCTTAGTCTTGTCGGCCCTGGGTGAAAAGGCATCAGCCGCAATTGATAACCTCGACCGGGCCGAGCGCTTGGGGCTGATCAATTCTGCTGACGAATGGATGACGATGCGCAATCTGAGGAACCAGATGATTCACGAATACGTTGAAGACCCCGTCGTACTTACCGACGCACTGCAATCCGGGCATGCTTTTGTGCCCGCACTTATCGATGCAGCCGAAAAAATGATCGCCGAAATAGAAAGCCGCGGGCTCATCCAATGACGACAAAAATTGCATTGATCACTGGCGTCACCGGCCAGGATGGCGCCTATCTTGCGGAGTTCCTGCTTGAAAAGGGTTACGAAGTGCATGGCATCAAACGTCGCACTTCGCTGCTCAATACAGATCGTATCGACCATCTCTACCAGGATCCGCATGTCGCCAATCGGCGTTTTGCCCTGCATCACGGCGACATGACCGACAGTTCGAGCCTGGTGCGCATCATCCAGCAAGTGCAGCCCGACGAAATCTACAACCTGGCCGCGCAGAGCCATGTCGCCGTGAGCTTCGAGGAGCCCGAGTACACGGCCAACTCCGACGCTCTGGGCGCCCTGCGCATTCTCGAAGCGATCCGCATTCTCGGCATGGAGAAGAAGACCCGCTTCTATCAGGCGAGTACCTCTGAGCTATTCGGCCTGGTTCAGGAAATTCCACAGAAGGAAACTACGCCCTTTTATCCGCGCAGCCCCTACGCGGTGGCCAAGCTTTACGCCTACTGGATCACGGTGAATTATCGCGAGGCCTATGGCATGTACGCCTGCAACGGCATCCTGTTCAACCATGAGTCGCCGATCCGCGGCGAAACCTTCGTTACGCGCAAGATCACCCGCGCCCTGGCGCGCATCAAGCTCGGCCTGCAGGACTGCCTGTTTCTCGGCAATCTAGACTCCAAGCGCGACTGGGGTCATGCGCGGGACTACATCGAAATGCAGTGGCTAATGCTGCAGCAGGAAACACCCGAGGATTTCGTCATCGCAACCGGCGTGCAATATAGCGTGCGGGATTTTGTCAATGCGGCGGCTGCGGAAATCGGCATTACCGTGGAATGGCGTGGCAAAGGTGTGGACGAAAAGGGTTACGACGCGCATGGCAATTGCATCGTCCAGATCGATCCGCGCTATTTCCGGCCGACCGAAGTCGAGACCCTGTTGGGCGACGCGACCAAGGCACGCGAAAAACTGGGCTGGACACCCAAGACGACGTTCGTCGAGCTCGTGGCGGAAATGGTGCGCGAGGATCTCAAGGCGGCGGAACGCGATGAACTGGTCAAGAAGCACGGCTTCAAGGCCTTCGATCGCAACGAGTAGGAATCATGGAGAAAGCTGCCCGTATCTATGTGGCCGGCCACCGCGGCATGGTCGGCTCGGCGCTGGTTCGCCGCTTGGAACGGGCGGGTTACGCAAATATCCTCACGCGCACACGAGCGGAGTTGGACCTTTTGAGCCAGATGGCCACCCAGGACTTTCTGCAGAAGGAAAAACCGGACTTCATCTTCATTGCAGCGGCCAAGGTGGGCGGTATCCATGCCAACAATACCTTTCGTGCCGATTTCATCTATCAGAACCTGATGATCGAGGCCAACCTGATCCATGGTGCGCATCAAGCCGGTATTTCGCGTCTGTGCTTTCTCGGCTCGAGCTGCATCTACCCACGAGACTGCCAGCAACCCATCAAGGAAGACTATCTTCTCAGCGGTCCGCTGGAGTCGACCAACGAGCCCTATGCCATCGCCAAGATTGCCGGAATCAAGCTGTGCGAAAACTACAACCGGCAGTATGGCGCACAGTATTTTTCGGCGATGCCGACCAATCTATATGGCCCCAACGACAACTACGATCTGGCCAACAGCCATGTGCTGCCCGCGCTCCTGCGCAAGGCGCACGAAGCGAAGCTCCGCGGCGATAGCGAGTTTGTGGTGTGGGGCAGCGGTACCCCGCGGCGAGAGTTTCTTCACGTCGACGACCTGGCGGATGCCTGCGTCTTTCTCATGGAACAAGGTGTCGCTGACGGCATGCTCAATATCGGCGCTGGCGAGGATGTCACCATCCGGGAACTCGCCGAAACCGTCATGCGCGTCACTGGTTTCTCGGGACGCATCGTATTCGATGCGTCAAAGCCGGACGGAACACCGCGTAAGCTGCTCGACGTGAGTCGGCTGCGTGACATCGGCTGGCAGGCGCGGATTCCTCTGCGCGAAGGCATTGCACTGGCTTACCGGGATTTCATGGCGCGACATGGCGGCTGAACGCCTTTGCCAAAGGCGGTTGTGGTGGCAGGACCCTGGAATTATTCTGGCTCTACTCCTCCTGACTGGGTTCGTAGGAAATCTTCCCGCATTGGCGGCCGAGTTGGAGCTGCCGCCAATGCTCCTGGCGGAGCGCTATAGCGGCGAGATCGACGTATCGCACTACTGGGTCAGTGAAAAATATGATGGCGCGCGCGCCATCTGGGATGGCAAGGTTCTTCGCTTTCGCAGTGGCAACGTTGTTCCTGCCCCGCAATGGTTCAGCGACGCCTTGCCCAAACTACCGCTGGATGGCGAGCTCTGGATGGGACGCGGCAGCTTCGACCAACTTTCGGCCATTGTTCGCCGCCAGCCGCCCGAGGACGCCGAGTGGCGACGCGTGCACTACATGATTTTTGAATTGCCGAATGCTTCCGGCAGCTTTACCGATCGCATCGAGCAGATCAAGGCCGTCACCGCTGCAGCGAATCTGCCCTGGTTGCAGGCAGTTCATCAATTTCGCTTGCCCGATGCGGCGGCCCTGCAGAATAGGTTGCGCGACATTGTTCGCAATGGCGGCGAAGGGCTCATGCTTCATCGTGACGACGCTGCCTACGAAACCGGTCGTTCCAGGGTCTTGCTCAAGCTGACCCCATGGCTGGATGCCGAAGCGGTGATCGTCGCCCACTTGCCTGGCAAAGGCAAGTACGTCGGCATGCTTGGTGCACTGCAAATGGAAATGCCCGACGGCCGCCGTTTTTCCCTGGGCAGCGGATTGACCAATACCTTGCGCCGCAGCCCGCCACCGGTGGGCACCCTGATTACCTACCGCTATCGCGAACTTACGAAAAACGGTATTCCGCGTTTTCCGCGATATCTGCGGGTGCGCAGCCCTTAGGCAGCGGCGCGGCAAGCATCTTGGGAAAGGGCGGCCGGGTTAAATCTGAACCGACTGGACGGTGTGCGGCCTGGCAATCGGAGCGACGGGATTGCTTTCAGGTTCAATAGCATGTGATAGACTGTGCCCGTTCAACGATTGAACGCACCTGCGCCCACTCAGTGAAGCTCAACGAATCCGCTCATTTCCGCATCCTGCGACTTATCGAGGAGCGTCCGGAGATCAGTCAGCGCGAACTGGCTCGTATCCTCGGGGTCAGTCTTGGCAAGAGCCACTACCTCCTCAAGGCCCTGCTCGACAAAGGGCTGGTGAAAATGGACAATTTCCGGCGCCACAACAACAAGCTCGCCTACGCTTACATGCTCACGCCTCCGGGCATCGCCGCGAAGCTGAGCTTGACCAAGCAGTTTCTGAACCACAAGGAAGCGGAATACTTGGCCTTGCAGGGCGAAATTGCCCAGCTTCGGCGGGAACTCGAAGCCAATGTCCAGGAAGACGCCTGATGAATTCCGATTCCCTTTCCTGGTATGTTGCGCGAACCAAGCCGCTGCAGGAACAGACGGCCAATTCCAATCTTCAGCGTCAGGGGTTCGTGACTTATCTGCCCAACCTCAAGGTGGTTAAGCGAATTCGGCGCCGCCAGGAGCTTCGGCTGGAACCGATGTTTCCCCAGTACATTTTTTTTCGCCCGGGTAGCGAGCAGCAGTCGATCGCACCGGTGCGCTCCACCTATGGTGTTGCCGGAATTGTGCGCTTCGGCAACACTCCGGCCGTCCTGAGGGCCGAGGTGCTGGAGGCCATTACGACCATGGAGTGCCGGCAGAATCAGTCGAGTATTGAGGAACTTACTGCGATTGTTCCCGGCAGCAAGGTTGTGGTGGTGGAAGGGCCGCTTGCGGGCATGGAAGGTCTGGTGTCGACCGTCTCCATGAAGCGGGTGGAAGTGCTGATGCAGCTCTTGGGTGCAGAAACGAAGGTCAGACTGGCGCTGGGTTGCCTGGAAGTGGCCGAGTAAGGATTTATCTGTCGGCCAGGTTCTTTCCTGGCGGGTGGGTGGTGGGGCAAGTAGATGCTGTGCGCATGATGCGGATGCACGGGCATGGCGGTAGCGTGCCCGGACGGGTGAGCAGTATTCCGATAGCAGGGTCTCGTTGTCCGCTTTCAGTACTTT
>MHZX01000093.1:11137-28745 GCA_001828935.1 Rhodocyclales bacterium RIFCSPLOWO2_02_FULL_63_24 | reverse complement strand
GCCGGCGGCTCGGAAAAGCGGAGCGGCACCTCATAGTCCATTACTGCCCTTCGACTCCGGGTGCTTGACGGCAGGGCTTCGTAGGGCGCCAGCAGCGGGAGCCTCCTCGGTCCGTTAATAACGCTTCTTCAAATGGTCTGCGGCTGTTTATGAAACGATATACGCCGCCGCGCCGGTCGACAGCAGCTTGCCGTCGGCGCCGAGAAATTCCATGCGGGTGGTGGCGACGCGGGAGCCGAGGCGCAGCACTTCGGCGCGCAGCTCGAAATGATCGCCGACGCCGGGGCGCAGATAGTCGATGCGCAGGTCGATGGTGCCCAGCTTGCCGAAGCGATGCAGGCGCTGGGCCGGAGCCTCGTCCATGTGGCGCGCGCCGATCGCCGCCATCACGGCCAGGCCGCCCATGGCGTCGAGCCCGGCGCTGATGACCCCGCCATGGAGCCGATTCGGGCTGCCGACCAGTTCGCGGCGCATGGCGATGCTTCCTGCCACGCCATCCGGCTTGATCGAGGCGATCTTCAGGCCCAGCACCTGGTTGAAGGCAATCATTTCTTCAAAAATCCTGGCCAGGCCGGCAACGAATTCAGGTTCGAACCCGATCGCGGTTTCTGCGGGAGTTTGTTTTTTCATGGGCTGCGATTCAGAGCAGGGTTTCAGGCCGTTTCGGGCAGGATCAGTTCGTTTGCGCGCGCCGCAACGGCCGGCGGAAAAGGTTGCGACTTGCGGCTTTCCGGGTTGAGACAGACCACCGTGAAGTCGCAGGTGGCGCAAATCTCGGCCGTTTCGGTATTCACCAGTTCATGCCGGAAGCGCAACACCTTGTCGCGCATTTCCAGGACGCCGGTGCGTACGGCGACGGTGTCGCCGGGGTAGAGTTCCTTGCGGTAGCTGATGTTCTGCTGCACCGCCGCCAGATGCAGTACGCCGCCACGCAGCAACGACGCCGGCATCCCGAGCATGGCATAGAACTGCCAGCAGGCTTCCTCGAAGAACTCCATGTAGGCGCGCACATTGATGTGGCCCATATGGTCGCGCTGCCACTCATGCACCGTGCCGCGTGCCGTTTCGATCGTCACTGCCTTCCTCCCCGGCCTTGGCGGCCGCGTTGCTTACTTCAGTGCGTCCGCCAGATCCTTGTCGGTGATCTTGCCGGAGCGATGCAGCCACAGCAGGATTGCCAGTGGCTTCGGAATATTGCGCCCGGACTCGTAGCGGGAGCCGCCCGATTGGGTGACGCCATAGCGTGCCCAGAAAGCCTGCTGGTTGAGGTTCTCTTTCTTGCGGGTGGTGGCGATGTCGGAAAAATCCAGCTTCTTCTTGCGGGCCATAACAATCTCCTTTGGCAGCGTATGATTTATATGATGGCCTGATTGAAGCACGGCCAAAAATTACCGGGGTATGATACCCGTCTTAGGTGAAGACCCGAGACAGTGACGCCGATGAAACGCTTGCGGTGGTTTTCTTTTTTGGTCCTTGCGGGTCTGCAAGGCATTTTCTCCGCACCCGGAAGCAGTGCCGATGCGGCGCGTACTATTGCGGTCAGCCCGGACAAGAGCGCCCGAATCGCTGTGGTGATTGGCAACGGCGGCTACCGGTCGGGCGCATTGGCCAATCCCCGGAATGACGCCACCGCAATGGCCGCCTCCTTGAAGAAACTGGGCTTCGACGTCGAGCTGAAGCTCGATGCGACCAAGGCCGACATGGATGCGATATTCCGACGTCTCAGCGCCAAGACCGACAAAGCGGGCGTCGCGGCGCTGTTCTATGCCGGCCACGGGATCCAGGTGGGCGGCAACAATTACATCGTGCCGATTGACGCCAACCCGAAAAACGAACGCGACCTGAAGCGTGACATGGTCAAGATGGACGACGTCATCGACGACATGGGCGACGCCCGGGTCAAGCTGGTGTTCTTCGATGCCTGCCGCGACAACCCGCTGGCGCGCAGTTTCAGTCGGGGCGGTTCGCGCGGCATGGCGGCCCCGGTCGAGGCCACCGGCACCCTGATTTCGTTTGCGACCAAGCACGGCAACACGGCGGCCGACGGCGAAGGCAAGCACAGTCCCTACACCACGGCATTGCTGGCGGCGCTGGAAAACCCCGGCGGGGTGGAAATCGAGCAAATGCTGCGCAAGGTCCAGCAGGGGGTGAAGCAGGCGACCGATGGCCAGCAGGAACCCTGGCGCTATGGATCTCTGGACGGCGATTTCTATTTCAAAGAAGCCGATGTTTCCGCTGTGGCGGCCAAGGTGCAGCAGGAAGTCGTGAATAAGGCCGTATCGGAAGCGATGAAGCGAGCCAACGAACAGGCGGCCCGGGAAAAGGCGGAATTGCAGCAGTCGATCAAGGCCTTGCAAGAGGCGAGCGAACGCGCCATCGCGGAAGCCATCAAGGTGCAGAAGCAGGCCAGCGAGAGTGCCGTGGCGGATGCAATCAAGCGCAGCAACGAGCAGGCGGCGCGTGAGCGGGCCGAACTGCAACAGTCGATGGACAAGATGCTGAGAGAAGCGCTGGCCCGCCAGAATGCGGCGATCGAGGCCGAGCGTCGGGCGCTGTTGGCCGCCCGTGGCGAAGCTGACAAGGCGCAAGCCGCGCCACCGGCGGTCGCCCAACCGCAGCCGATCCAGATGGCTGCCATTGCCGCCACCGGTTCCGGCGGCAGCGCGAAACCATCGGAGAAGACTCTTGCAACCTTGACCAGCGGCTCAGGCGACGAGTGGGTGTACACCGCCAAGGATATCTACGGCAAAGAACAGAAGTTGATCGCGCGAGTGAAGGCGGTCGTACCCGGAGCGGGGGTCCTGGAGGAGTTCGTGGTGGATGGACGACCGTCGGCGGAGTGGGTGTTCGACGGAAGACCGAGCCTGGTGGGCATTCCGACCGATTCGGTGATGATGCTTTCGCCCAACTGGGCCAGCGAGGATCTCAGCAAGCTGTTCATTCTCAACCCGTCCCGGTGCCGCCAGATTCCATACGTGAACGACTGCGAGGTCTCGAAGAAGACACTTGCGGGGACCGAGACGATCACGGTCGCTGCAGGAAAGTTCGAAACGAGGAAGCTGGAGATCGTGGTCCGCTTCGCCACCGACTACGGGGATGCGACCCTGGAAGTGATCGCCTGGTATTCCACCCAGCACAAGCGCCTGATCCGGCAGAAGATAAAAGGCTTCCACCCGATGTCCGAGGCCCCGGTGAACGCCTTGGTCGAAACCATGGAGCTTTCCTCCTTCCGCTCCCTGGTGCGTTGATCCCGGTGCGCTAGCTGCCGTGCTTCAGCTTCAGCGCCTGTGAAATCACCGGATAGGTGTTCGGCGTCAGTTCCTGCATGAAGTTCGAGCCGTTGTTCTCGTCCTTGCGCGTCACCACCGCTGTCGCCGCAGCAGCGCCGAAGGCGCGCGGGTCGCGCAGGGTGACCACAAGCTGTTCGTCGCCGGTGGCGCCGGCGAATTCGAAGTACTCGTCCTTGCCGAGCGGGATCATGATTTCCATGCCGGCCTTGATGGTCACCACGTTTTCCGCCTGCGCCGGGTAGATCTGCTTGCGCTGGTTGCGCGGGTTGATGTTGTCGATCACCAGCAGGCCGTCGAAGGTCGGCAGGACGCGCAGCTTGAAGCGTTCGCCGGTGCGGAAGCCCTCGGTCACGGGCTGGAAGCCCAGCGCGTTGCCGGCGCGGTCGAACTTCATCAGCGCGACGTGCACCGCCTGAAAATTCTCGCGTCCGTTTTCCACCTTGAGCGGGGTAGTCGGTTCGCCGGCCACGGTGTTCTCCGGCGCACCGGCCGACTTGGCGCCGAGGCCGCCGGCGACGCTGCCCAGCGGCACGATGCTGGCGCTCTTGCTCCGCAGCAGCATGTTGGCGATCGACTGCGGCGTGATCTGTTCGGTGAGCTTGCCCAGCAGGTAGCTGCCGAAGGCCGATACCGCGTAATTCACGGCGAATTTGATGAGAATGCCCCAGATGAACTTGGGCTGCATTTCCTCTCCCGTGCCGTTCTGGGCCGGCGGCGTGGGTTGCTGCGCCATGCCGGGTGCGGCGAGTGCCAGGATCAGGAAACAGGCGAGTACTCGGGAAGGGGCGATCATCGGGTGGTCTCCTTGGGGTTGTTGATTTTCTTGAGTGCTTGCGCGGCGAGGCCGGCGATCTCGGCGAGACCGGCGGCGTTGGCCACCTCCAGTGCGCGCCGATAGGCAATCGCCGTGTCGCCGGCGCCGACTTTTCTGCGGATCTCGCCGATCAGCAGCCAGTCGCGCGCGATCTTCTCCGGCAGCGCGAGCTGGCGGTCGATCCCGAGTGCGGCGTCGGCGGCCGGCAGTGCGCCGGCGGCATCGCCGCCGGCGAGTCGCGCAGCGGCGATCAGACGCCAGGCATTGCCGGTCTCGGCCGCCTCGTCCTGGCCCTGCAGCAGCTTCAAGGCGGCTTCGGCATGACCGAGCGCTTCCGGCGCGCGTCGCTCGGCGAGCGCCGCGCGCGCCTGCAGCAGGTTCAGGCTGGCGCGCTGCGGGCAGTCCGCCGTGCAGGCCGTTGCCGCCGCTGCGAGCGCCTGCTGCGTCGCTGCCGGCCGGCCCAGGGCCAGATTGGCCTGTGCCTGCAGCAGCAGGGCCTCCAGCGCAAACTCCACATCGCCGATGCGCTGCGCACGCTCCAGCGCGGCAGCCGCCTGTCCCTGCGCCAGTTCGGCGCGCGCCTGGTGCAGACTGTTGCGCGCGGCGGCGAGGGAGTCGTCGAGACTTTGCTGCAACCGACCCGCAGCACCGAAGCTGCGTGCCGCCCCGGCATAGTCGCCGCGCGCATAACGCCGCGCGCCGTCGCTTTCCGCCTCCAGTGCCTGCTTGCGCAGCGGCGGTTCGCTCGGCTTGGGCGCCGACCCGCAGGCCGCGAGCAGCAGTGCTGCAAACAGCGCGAGGGCGCGGGGCGACTTCCCGCGCCGGGAAAATTCAGCGCGCGACATGCACACTCTCGGCGTGCGGATCGCTGTCCGCCTTGAGCCTGACTGGCGCCGGGGCCTCGACCAGGTTGCGGATCGGCCAGGCCGACTTGGCGCCGGCGACGATTTCGCGCACATCGGACGCCACCGCGCCACCGTCGCGCAGGACCGGCGGCACGCTGGTCTCTGCATCGGCCGAAATCTTCTCGACATGATCGACGATGCCCTGGGTGCGATCGAGCAAGGCCGGCAGGCGGCTGTTGGCGGTCTCCAGCGTGCGACCGACCTGGACCAGATCCTCCTCGGCCTTGCCCAGCACGCGCGTGGCGGCCGTGCCGACGCCGGCGACCTGGCGGTTGCCGGTATCGAGCAAGGTGTGCAGTGCGCCGGTGGTTTCGCGCACCTGCCGCAGCGTGGCAGGCAGCCCCTGCTGCGCATCGGCCAGGGTGCCGGTGATGGTCTTGACGTCCTGCAGGATTGGCGCGATCTGCTCGCGCAACTGGCCGGCCATGGCGGTCAGGCTTTCGCCGCGCGAGAAGCTGAGCCGGGCCTGGTCGGCGGCCAGCTTGCTGCGGTCGGCGCCGGGAACGATTTCCAGCGTTGCAGCACCGATCAGCGCTTCCTTGCGCAGCTCGACCACGGCATCGCGGGTGACGAAGCGCATGTGGTCGGCGTCGATCTCCAGGTTCACCTCGACCTTGCCGTCGGCGCGCAGGGTCACCGCGGCGACCGAGCCGACGCGAAAACCGGCGATCCTGACCGCCTGCCCCTTGCTGATGTCCTGCGCCGAGTCGGCGACGAAGCCCAGCGTCGCGGTTTGGCGGAACAAGCCCTGGCGCACCAGGATCGCGGCAATCACGGCGAGCACCGCGAGCAGGCCGAACAGCAGGAAGCGGCGCGTGCCGCGTTGCAGCGCTTCCGCCTCGCGGTCCTGGGCGATCAGCATGGACATGCGAGAGCCTCCAGTTCCAGGCGGTTCAGGCAGCCGGGCACGGCGGGAAGTTCGTGGCTGTCGATATCGACGAACAGGGTCGGGCGGAAGGGGTGGAAGTCATGATAGACGGCCTCCAGTGCGATCACCGCTTCGGCCTGGCGGCGCGACAGGCCGCCGAAGACGCGGTCGAGCACCAGCAGTTCCGGCGGCCGCAACAGGTTGCGGACGAAGCCGACCAGCCAGCGTTCGATGCGTTCGAGGTGCATCGGCCGCTCGCGGCCGATGCTGAGGATTCTTTCCTGCGGCAGGCCGCACAGCTCGAACGCGAGTTGCAGGGTATGCTGCCATTCGCCGGCCGTTGTCTCCTGCGGATCGGCACCGTAGCGCAAGGCCAGGGCGAAATTCTCGGCCACGCTCATCGCGCCCAGCAGCCCGCCGCTGGCCGGCAGGACGCCGACGCCGGGGCAGGCTTCGAGTTCGGCCACGACCCGTTCCGCGGTGGCGGCATCGGGCGCCACGATGCGATGGCGGCCACCCTGGTCGAGCGGGATCGCCAGGCGCTGCCCGCCGTCGGCGCCCAGCGTCAGGGTGCGTTGTTCGAGCCGCACGCCGAGCTTCATTCAGCGGACTTCTTCAACCGTCAGGAGGGCGGCGCCATAGGCGCTCGAACAGCGCTTCTTGACCGCGATATTGCGCAGCGAGGTCCGATCCGAACACTCATCGGCCGCCGGCTTTTCAGCGCCGGCCGTGACCAACTGGATGTCCTTTGCCGCCATTGCACCGACCACCGAAAACGGCCCCGAGGGCTTCAGTCCGGCGGCGTCGAAGTCGCGCGGGCTGTCGGCCACGATCGCCAGCAGCGTGTCCTTGCCCGGCGGCCCTTCGGCGCCGAGTTGCCAGGAGGCCCGCGGCAGGCGCAGGGTGGCGCCGGCTTCGACCACATTGTTGCGGTCGAAGGCATTGGGGAACAGCAGGTCGAAGGTCTGGCCGTCGGAGCCCACCATCAGCAGATAGACATGGCCGCCTTCGCGCGACGTGAGGTTGAAGGCGATGCTGTCGCGGCCGATCTTCAGCGTCGGTTTCTCCGTCGTCAGGGTCACCAGGCGGCGGTCGTCGCGACTCTGGTAGATGTCGTTGAGCGCCGCCAGCGCCGCCGGTTTCGCCGCCGCGCCGGATGGCGTCGCCGCCGCTGCGGGGGCCGTCGCCGCCGCCGCTGCGGTCGCCGCAACAGGAGTCGGCGCTGGCGCCACGGCGACCGCAGGCGCTGCGGCGGGGCTGCCGGCCGGCGCGATATCCTTTGGCGCGTAGCTGAGGACCATGGCCGGGTTGCCGGTGATGGAAACGTGATGCGGCAGGAAGCCCTGCACGGTCTTGAATTGCTGGTCGATGCGTTCCTGGGCGCAGGCACGCACCTCCTCGGCCGAGAGTCCGCCGCTGCCGTCGGCATCGCGCGCCGCGCCGGCCAGGCAGGCCAGCCAGGCCTGCGAGGCGACGCCGCCGCGGCCGGGCTGGTCGAGCGAAATCTCATGGTCGCGCGCCGCGGCAATATGCACGAAGTTGGCGCCGCCGCTGCCGGCCACTTTCGACGTGACGGCGCTGCGCGTCAGCACATTGGTCGGTTTGACGCAGTCCTTGCCGGGCGGGGTCCAGGATTTTGGCGTGAACAATGGCTGCCCCTGCTTCGCCGCGCGCGTGGTGACGCCGCCCGAGTGGCAGGCGTCGACCAGGAAAATGGTTTTCTGCGCCTTCTGCGACAGCCGTTTCAAGCGCGATTCCAGTTCCGCGTCGGTGAAGCCCTGTCCGTCGATGGTGATCAGGGATTCGGCGCAGCGGTCGCTGCCGTCTTCCTCCTTGATGACCTGGCGTCCGCCGTGGCCGGAGTAGTAGATGAAGATCTGGTCGCTGCCGCCGAGGCGGGCTTCGAGATCGTCGAAGGCGCGGCGCATGCCGTCCAGCGTCAGCTCACCATCCTTGAGGGCATGGATGTTCGCCGCCGGGATGCCCATGCGCCGTGCAATCTCGGTCGCGGTGGCGATGTCGTAGGGAACCCCGGTGAGCTTGGGAATGGGCCCCCGATAGTCGCCTATGGTCATCAGCAGCGCATGGGCGGTCGGCGACTCCGGTTTGGAAAAGCCGCGCACGCCGGTGGTGGCGATCAAGTTGCCGCGCCCGCTGCGCCCGTCGTCGAGTTGCAGCAGCGCTGCGCCGCCGCCGGCCGGGGGCCCGGCCTTGGGGGCGGTCTGGGCCAGGGCGGGGGAGGCGCCGCAGGCGATACAGACCAGGGCGGCACACGAAATGCGGGCATATCGTTTCATCAGCAAGCCTCCGTCGGGGTATAGGTTGCGTTCAATGCCGCAAGGATAGTTGATGCGGCGGCGGCATGCCACTGTTCCGTGGTTTGCCAGGAAAGCTGGGCGGCGCGGCGGCCGCAGACCAGGCGCTGGTTCCAGCGCTGCCTGGGCCGGACGCGGCGCAGGGCGGCCTCGATCCGGTCGGCATCGGCCGTCCAGTCGGTCGCGGGGTCTTCCGCCAGCCAATACACCAGCATGGCGTCGGAAAATACCTGTTGCACCAGGCCGGGATCTTCGACCAGGCGCGAAACGCGGCAGGCGCCCAGGGTCGAACGCGCCACCATCTGGTCGATTTCCCCCTTGAGGCGCCTGCGCTCCGCCGCGCTTGCGCCATCGAGGCGCAGGGCCAGCACGGCGAGCAAGCGGCTGCCCTGCTGCATCGCTTTCATCTCCATCAGCTGGCCGCCTGCCAGCCAGCCTTGTGCCACGCCGTAATAAAGACGGACCACGGTGAAGTACATGACCCCCAGCGACAAGGGTGCCGAGGTGTCCAGATACCAGGAGGAAAGATTGAGCACGGCATAGGCGATCAGCACCAGTCCGCCCTGCAGGACGCCGAACACGGTGTCGAACACCTCGATGTGGATCTGGCGGTAGAGCGCGATGGCCATGCTCCAGATCAGCAACAGCGCGGCACCGATCATCACCCAGCGCGGACGTTCGTGCAGGGCATCGCCGTTCTTGAAGTTGTCGATCGCGGTGGCGAGGATTTCGACGCCGGGATGGATGCGCGCCAGCGGCGTGCCCTTGATGTCGAACAGGCTCGGTGCGGTGGAGCCGATGACGATGATCTTGTCGGCGAACTCGTCGCCCGGACGCTGCGGCTGGGCGCTTTTCAGGTCGCGGTAGAGGTCCACGAAAGACACGTAACGGTAGGTGAACGGAGGGCCGCGCCAGTTGAGCAGAACCTCGCGCTGACCGAGGCGCGTCAGCTGTTCCACGCCGGGAAAGCCGAATTCCTCGGTGATGCGCTGCGGCAGCGATGGAATGCGCCAGCCGGCATGCTCCAGCCAGGCCGGATAGCGACGGATCACGCCATCCTTGTCCGGCGTCACCTGATGCGTTCCCATGCGTCCGTTGTCGAGCGCCGCCGGTACCTTGGGCAGGATCATCGCGATCGGCGCCGCGGGATCGCCGCTGCTGCCCGGCAGCGGCCGCACACCGGGCAGCAGCGCGGTTGGGATGCGGCTCAGGCGATCGTTTTGCGGATCGAGCCGCAGCATCGGGAAGAAGGTCGTGGTCGACTTCGCGATGACGGCGTTGAAGGCGGCGTCGCTTTCCGGCCGCTGCGTGTCGCGGTCGGAAAACAGGATGTCGAAGACGATGGCGCGCGGCTGCTGCCGCTCCAGGCCGGCGACCAGTTCGCCCAGCACGCGGTTGGGCCAGGGCCAGCGCCCGTGTTCCTGCGCCATGCCGGCCAGGCTGGCCTCGTCGATGTCCACGATGACGATCTCCGGGTCGGGTCGCGGCGTCGCCACGCGATGCGATATCAGCAGGTCGAACAGCCGCGTTTCCGCTGCCGAAACCAGGTTGAGCAGGCCCAGGTCGGCAACGATCAGCAGCGAGAACACGGCAGCCAGCAGCAGGTAGGCACGCGCGCCGAGGCGACGCACCAGCGCCATGACGCGGGTCCGCAGGCGCTGCCCCAGCGACGGGCGGGCAAGGGCGTTCATTTCAGGAAATAGGCGGCCAGGGCGAAGGCCACGTCCACCACGAAGACGGCGATCAGGCCGTTGCCGACGGCATGGATCGAGGCCGTCGAGATCGCCTGCGTCGAGCGTTCGGCGCTGCTGCCGTGGTGGCAGGCGATGATGCCGATGGCGGCACCCATCAACGCGCTCTTGAGCAGGCTGGCGAGCGGCAGCCAGGGGTCGGCGAGATCGAGAAAGTGTCCGGCGACCAGCGGCAGGGGCTGATTCTGCAGCAGGGCCACGGCCAGCCAGCCGCTGCCCACGGCGATCAGCTGGAAGCAAACGGTGACCGCCGGCAAGGCCAGCGCGGGACCGAGGATGCGCGGCAGCAGCAGGTAGTCGGCCGCCGGCACGCCCATCCGGCGCAGCGCTGTGAATTCGTCGTAGAGATGCATCACCGCCAGCTCCGAGGCGATGCCCGCACTGCTGCGGGCCACCACCACCAGCGCCGAGAGCAGCGGCGCCAGTTCGAAGAACAGGCCGAAGAACAGCAGGCGCTGCGCCAGATCGTTGTCCTGCCCGGCCAGCGCCGTGACCTGGGTCACTGCCGTCGCCCCGGTCAGCGCCGCCAGGACGGCGATCACGGGCAGCGCGGCAATGCCCGCGGCATTGATCTGGCGATGGAACTGCAGGCGCAACTGCGGATCGCGCAACTGGCCGATGCGGGTCGAGGCAAACCAGGCCAGCGCGGCGTAGCCGAAGAAGCGCGACGCCGGCAGCGCGCTCATGCCGCGCCCTTCTTCACGCGTTTCGCCAGCGGCGGGTTCCAGCCCCACAGGTGGAGCGCGGAGCGCCCCGTAATGCCCTGTTCGCCCAGGTCCACCAGGCCGCCGGCAAAGCCCACGGCCTCTGCCACCTGATGCGAGCAGACCACCGGGTAGCCGACTTTCTTGCTCATGCTTTCCAGCCGCGAGGCGGTGTTGACCGGATCGCCGATCACCGTGAAATCGCGCCGCTTGCGCGACCCGACATAGCCGGCGAGAACTTCGCCGCTGTGAATGCCGATGCCGATTTCGAGCGGCGCCAGGCCTTCGGCGGCCAGTTCGGTGTTGAGCCTGGCGACGCGCACCAGCATGTCCTGCGCGGCTTCCAGCGCATTGCGTTCCGGTGCCGGCAGCGGTTGCGGCACGCCGAAGGTGGCCATCAGGCCGTCGCCGATGAACTTGTCGATGGCCCCGCCGCGCGCGTGGATGGCCGCCGAGGCCTCGGCGTAGTAGCGATTCAGCAGGCGGATCATGGCCTCCGGCGTCGAGTTCTCGCTGCGCGCGGTGAAGCCGCGGATGTCGGCGAACAGGATGGTGACCTTGCAGCGCTCGCCGTCGGCATCGGGCTGCAGCGCGCCGCCGAGAATCGCGCGCATCACCTGCGGGCTGACGTGCCCGGCGAAGGCCGAGCGCAGCAGCTGCTTCTCGCGGTAATGGCGCACCGACTCCCAGGCCAGGCGCGCCAGGAATGCCATGAGGATGATCGCGAGCAGGGTTCCGGCATGCAGGTAACTGCCTTGCCAGATGGCATAGGTGGAACCCGCGATCGCGGCCGCAGCGGCTCCCAGCAGCGCGGCCAGCTTGGGCCAGCCGTAGCGGCCGAACCAGAGCAGGGCGCCGAGGCCGGCCAGCAGCAGCGACATGGGCTGCGAGACGCGTACGATCAGGCCGCGGCTCAGCAGCGAGCGCAAGGCCTGGACATGGGCCACCGCGCCCGGTTCGGTGCGGCTGCCGCGTTCCCACGCGGCGAGCGACACCGGCAGCCGGTAGCGGGTTTCCGTCGGCAGCAGGCTGGCCACCACCACGGCGCGGCCCTGCATGCGCTTCTGCAACTGTTCGTCGCGTCCCTGACGGATCCAGCCCAGCACTTGGTGGAAGGGGATGTACTCGATGTCGCCGCCGGCGCTGTAATCGATCATGCCGCCACGCGCGCCTTCGCGTCCCAGGTGCTTGGCCATGGCGTGGGCAAAGGCGTCGTTCTTGTCTTCGGTCAGGCAGCGTCTCTGGGAGATGCGCCGGACCGTGCCGTCGGCATCCTCGCAGATCGCCAGCGAGGCCACTGCGCCGCTGCCCGCCGCCGCCAGGAGTTCCGGCGCGATCGGCCGCAACTGGCGGCCGATGCCCATCGGCTGTCCCACCACCAGCGGCGCCGCGGCGCGCAGGCGGCGGATGCCGTCGATCAGGGGCGCATCGATGCCCTTGATCAGGAAGTCGTAGGAGCGCACCGGCAGCGGCGTCGCGAGTCCGACCACGGCCGGCTTGGCCGCGGCCAGGCCGGCCAGCAGTTCGCCCAGATGCCGGTGCCATAGCGCGTAAGGTTCGGGGATGGATTCGTAGGCGGCCTCGTCGAGGCCGATCACCACCACGTCCTGTGCCAGCGTCGAGGGCGCGCGGGCGCGCAGCCAGCGCGTTTGCGCGTCATACAGGGATTGGTCGGCCCAGCGCAGCAGGTTCGTCGACATCAGGCTGATCGCGAGCGCGCAGATCAGGACAAAGCCAAGGAGGATGTCGCGTGGCAGGCGGGGCATGGCGTGATTATGTCATGAGCCCATCCGCCTGCCGAGCCAATCATGGGGCGACAAAAAGCCGCTCCCGAATTGCTGGGAGCGGCTCTCCGGATCGGGCCGGGGGTGCTGCCGGGCTTATAGCGCGGCGGCGTTCTCGGCCAGGTACTTGGCGACGCCTTCGGTCGAGGCGTTCATGCCCTTCTTGCCCTTCTGCCAGCCGGCGGGGCACACCTCGCCGTGTTCTTCGGTGAATTGCAGGGCATCGATCATGCGCAGCATTTCGTCGATGTTGCGCCCCAGCGGCAGGTTGTTCACCACCTGATGCTGCACCACGCCGGCCTTGTCGATCAGGAAGGAGCCGCGGAAAGCCACGCCGCCGGCCGCCTCGACGTCATAGGCCTGGCAGATCGCGTGGTTGATGTCCGCCACCAGCGGGTAGCCGACCTGGCCGATGCCGCCGTTGTTGATCGGGGTGTTCTTCCAGGCCAGGTGCGTGAATTGGGAATCGATCGAGCAGCCGATGACCTCGACGCCGCGCTGCTTGAACTCGTCCAGGCGATGGTCGAAGGCGATCAGTTCCGAGGGGCAGACGAAGGTGAAGTCGAGCGGATAGAAGAACAGCACGACATGCTTGCCCTTCAGCGAGGAGAGCTTGAATTCCTTGATTTCGTTGTTGCCGAAGACGGCGGTTGCGGTGAAGTCGGGGGCGGGTTTGCCAACCAGTACGGCCATAATGAAACTCCTCTGATGATGGGTAATTGAATATTTTAAATCTATTGCATTGCCGCGACGCAGTTCAAACCGTGGGTCTGAGTTCGAAGTCGGAAAATTCGCCGCTGGCGGTCTCGACCATGACGTCGTCGACCGCGGCGCCGGCCGGCCCCAGGTGGCTCCAGACCAGCATCTCCGCGATCTGCCCGGCGTCGCCGGCGATCATCGCCTCGACGCTGCCGTCGCGGCGGTTGCGCACCCAGCCGCCGACCCCCAGCAGGCGGGCCTGCGCCAGCATCGCGTAACGGAAGCCGACGCCCTGCACGACGCCGCTGATGATCAGGCGGCGTACTTCTGTCATCGCCTCGCCGCCGGGCCGTCCCAAGGCGAGGCAGCCATGGCCCGGAGCGGGCGCAGCCCGCGAACCGTGGTCACCCCCTCCCGCGGGGAGGGGGGCGGGGGGAAGGTCGTCACTTCACCCGCATTCCGGGTTGCGCGCCGCTGTCGGGCGAGAGCAGGAACAGCCCCGGCGACTTGCCGTCGCTGTCCGATGCGGCCAGCACCATGCCTTCGCTCAAGCCGAACTTCATCTTGCGTGGGGCGAGGTTGGCCACCATCACGGTCAGGCGGCCGACCAGTTGCGCGGGGTCGTAGGCCGACTTGATGCCGGCGAAGACATTGCGCGTGCCGTCGGCGCCGAGGTCGAGCGTGAGGCGGATCAGTTTGTCGGCGCCCTCGACGTGCTGCGCGTCGGCGATGCGCGCGATGCGCAGGTCGATCTTGCCGAAGTCGTCGATCGAAATGTGCGGCTGATCGGTTTGCGTCTGCATCTTGTCCTCCGTGGCCTGCTGGTGTTGGGCGTGGCGTTGCGGCGAGTGCTGGTCGGCAACAGTCGGCGCTGGTGATACGGTAATTGCCACAGTTACAGGCGCCAACGATTCGCGGTTGGCCGCGATCAGCGCCTCGATCTGTTTCGGGTCGATACGCTGCATCAAGTGTTCGTAGGTATTGATCAGGTGCGCCGGCGGCAGCAGGTGGCCGGCGTCCGCCCAGTGCAGCGGGGCGACGTTGAGGAATTCCTCGGCGCGCTGTGCCAGCTTGGGCAGCACCGGCTTGAGGTAGATGGTGAGTAGGCGGAAGGCATTGATCAGCACCGAGCAGACTTCGTGCAGCCTGGCTTCCTGGCCTTCCTGCTTGGCCAGCGCCCACGGCTGGTGCTTGTCCACATACTGGTTGACCTGGTCGGCCAGGGCCATCACGCGGCGCAGGGCGCGCGCCGTGTCGCGCGCCTCGTAATGGCCGGCGATCTCCTCGGCGGCGTCGGCGATGCCGGGCAGATCGGCATGGAAGCGTTCGTTGAGGTGGGCGTGCAGCAGGGTTCCCCCAAAACGCTTGGCGATGAAACCGGCGGCGCGGCTGGCGATGTTGATGTACTTGCCGATCAGGTCGGAATTGACGCGGCTGACGAAGTCGTCGAGGTTGAGGTCGATGTCCTCCATCGTGCCGTTGAGCTTGGCGGCGAAGTAGTAGCGCAGCCATTCCGGGTTGAGACCCTGCGTCAGGTAGGACTCGGCGGTGATGAAAGTGCCGCGCGACTTCGACATCTTGGCGCCGTCGACGGTGAGGAAGCCGTGGGCGAAGACACTGGTCGGCGTGCGGTAGCCGGCGTGTTCCAGTTCGGCCGGCCAGAACAGGGCGTGGAAATAGAGGATGTCCTTGCCGATGAAGTGATACAGCTCGGCGGCCGAACCTTTGCCCCAGAACGCGTCGAAATCGAGCCCCTTCTTCGTGCAGAAATTCTTGAACGAGCCCATGTAGCCGATCGGCGCATCGAGCCAGACGTAGAAGAATTTTCCCGGCGCGCCGGGGATCTCGAAGCCGAAGTAGGGCGCATCGCGCGAGATGTCCCAGTCGGTCAGCTTGTTCTCGCCCGGCTCGCCGAGCCATTCCTGCAGCTTGTTGATCGCCTCGGGCTGCGCCTTGCAGACCTCGCGCGTGGCGTGGCGCAGGTATTCCTGGCAGCGCGGATCGGAGAGCTTGAAGAAATAGTGGTCGGAGGACTTCAGCACCGGCTGCGCGCCGGACACCGCCGAATAGGGATTCTTCAGCTCGGTCGGCGCATAGGCCGCGCCGCAGGATTCGCAGGCGTCGCCGTACTGGTCCTTGGCCCCGCACTTGGGGCACTCGCCCTTGATGAAGCGGTCCGGCAGGAACATCTGCTTCGCCGGGTCGTAGTACTGCTCGATCGAGCGCACCTCGATCAGGCCGGCAGCCTTGAGCTTGCCGTAGATGTCCTCGGAATAGTGGCGCGTCTCGTCCGAATGCGTCGTGTAGTAGTTGTCGAAGGCGACATGGAAGCCGGCGAAATCGCGCGAATGTTCGGCATGGACGCGGGCGATCAGCTGCTCCGGCGTGAGGCCCTCCTTCTCGGCGCGCAGCATGATCGGCGTGCCGTGCGTGTCGTCGGCGCAGACGAACCAGCATTCGTGGCCGCGCATCTTCTGGAAGCGGGTCCAGATATCGGTCTGGATGTACTCGACCAGATGGCCGAGATGGATCGCGCCGTTGGCATAAGGCAGGGCGCTGGTAACGAGGATCTTGCGGGTCATGACACGGTCTTTCCGGGTGCTGGCAGCGGGCGTGTGGCCTGCTGCATCTGAAGGGGGGCATTGTACCGGGGCGGGGTACCGTATCGCCAGCGCCGACTCTTGCCGGTGCCGCACGTAAGGCTGCGCCGGGTCTCGCCCCGGCAGGCGACCTACTTTCTTGTTCGCGCAAGAAAGTAAGCAAAGAAGCGCTCCCCGCCGCCCCGGCCCTGCGGGCTACCCTCGCTGCGGAAGGCCCGCCGGGCCGGTCGCTAAACTAGCCGGCCAAAAGGCGGCCGTCGTCGGACAACGCGACCGGACAACCCCCGGCGAACCTTCCTCGCTCGGCGGGTCAGAGGGGAAGGCAAACCGGCGCTCGTGGAGAGCCATGCCGAAAACAAATTCGAAGCTGCCCTGTCTCGCTGCTCAACAGGACGACTTCACCGGCGCCACAACCGTTTGCCCTGCTTTCAGTGTTACGTAGTCGTGAAAGGTGTATACGCTGATGGAAGCGCCGACCCAGAATGCAGCGAATGACACCCACGCGAGTATCGACCCGACCGAGACAGACTTAAATCGTTCATGGTGCTGGTTTTCAAGAATCACAGTATCAATTTCATTCTTGTTGAATTGTCTATGATCGGCCCCTAGGGCGCGTGTGATACCGGCCATTCGACGATGACCCAGTGCGAGGCCCATCCCGACAGTCAAGAGCCCAATCAGGAATGCCGCAAGTGCGGCAGTGACAAACCAGCTTGTATAGTTTGCTGCTCCAGCAAAAGCAGCGACGACTGCCACTCCGCCGCCATTGGTCCCAACCAGATAGGTGACCACATGGTTTTCGATAGAAACAGTATTGGCGTTGCAGCGAGCCCACTCAGAATTAAGCCATTGGTAGAAGCCTTGCTGCTGGTCGGAGCTCATTTCGGATCGCTTCATTGGGTCCTCGCTTTTTGATCCCGGGGCTCAAAGGCCCCGGGGTACTGCTACTGCTTAACGATGCTTCTTGGGCGGCGTCGGCGCGGGGGCCGGCACACGTACCCGCTCGGTCTCAGTTGTGTTCGGATGCGTCTTGACGTAAGACGGTTTTACGAACTGACCGTCAACTGAAGAACGATGCACCACACGAGTGGTTGATTTGGTTGTCATGGTCATGATCTTTCTGGCATTGCCCTGCAATGAGAAGCGGCCGGCCACCAAATCTATCTGCCCTTGCACAAGGTCGATCGCCTCTGCTAAATTGGCAGTTGCACAAGTCGGGTAACCGGCTTCTTTCCGCCTCGACCGGGCAATCCGGTCGGGGCGTTTCTCTTTGATCGGCCGCCTGTCGACGTCCGATGCATTAAATATACATCAGTCCAGCAAATTTGCAAAGTGGATAAATGTGGAAAATCAAGTGGATAAGCTGTTGGATAGTGTGTGTAGTTGCATTTGCTACTACATCTAGTAGGTCAATGTTGAGGGAAACTCAACGGGTCAGCTTGAATTCATTTTGACCACGCTGCAACACGCGGCTGTTTTCCTTCCCCTCTGACCCACCGAGCGAGGAAGGTTCGCCGGGGAATTCCGGTCGTGTTGTCCGACGCCGGCCGTTTTTTGGCCGGCTAGTTTAGCGACCGGCCCGGCGGGCCTTTCGCAGCGAGGGGTGAGCGCGGGGTTTCGCACGACCAACTGCTTGGCCGTGCGCCGAGCGAACGGGCGAGACTCCGGTGAGCCCTCCGCCCGCAGGGCCGGGGCGGCGGGGCACGCTTCTTTGGGTACTTTCTTGTCGTGCAACAAGAAAGTAGCTCGCCCGCCGGGGCGAGTCCCGGCCTCTCCCTTCGAAGGGAAGACCCAACAGTCGGCGCTGGCGACACGGCGCCGCGTATCAGTCCAGTACCAATTGCGCCAGCATCGCCGGCGACAGAACCGTTACGCCTC